>CAMUZW010000007.1 GCA_947165305.1 uncultured Bacteroidales bacterium | reverse complement strand
CCGGCGGGCAGGAAGCGCTTCCGCGAAGCGGGCGGATGCCGGAGATGGATACGGTCTATACCGGCGGGCAGACCGACGGCCACGTCCCCGACATGAAGGGCATGGGCCTGATGGATGCCGTCTATGTGATTGAAAACAACGGATACAAGGTCACCTACGAAGGGACCGGACACGTGGTGTCGCAGACGCCCGCCGCCCAGAAGGCCCTCAGCCGTGGCGAGACCATACATATCGTACTGAAGTAATGAGACTGGAGAATATCATACAGGACAGCGGTGTGCTGGAAATCAAGGGAACGGCCGCCCGGGAGATCGCCGGCATCGCCGACGACAGCCGCAAGGTCGTGCCCGGCGGGCTCTTCATCGCCGTAAAAGGATTCGCCGGAGACGGCCATGCCTTCATCCCCCAGGCCATCGCCAAGGGGGCGAAAGCCATCGTCTACGAAACGGAAGGCGCGCTGGAAGGAATCGACGCCGAAGACATTACGCTCGTCCGGGTGGAGAATTCCCGCAGGGCCGTGGCCATGATGGCAGCCGCCTTCTACGGCCATCCTTCCGACAAGCTCACCCTGGTCGGCATCACCGGGACCAACGGCAAGACCACCACGGTCACGCTCCTGTACAAGCTGTTCATGGGGCTCGGCTACAATTGCGGCCTGCTGTCGACCATCGCCAACTATGTGGGCGACCGCCGCACGGAGACGACCAACACCACCTCCGACCCGATCACGATCAACCGCCTGCTCGCCGAAATGGTGGATGCGGGATGCGCCTACTGCTTCATGGAAGTCAGTTCGATCGGCGTGGAGCAGGAGCGGGTAAGCGGCCTGCACTTCAAAGTTGCCATCTTCTCCAACCTCACCCACGACCACCTCGATTACCATAAGACCTTCGCGGAATATCTCCGCTGCAAGAAACTGTTCTTCGACCGCCTCGGCAGCGACGCCTGCGCCATCATCAACATCGATGACAAGAACGGCCGCGTCATGGTCCAGAACACCGCAGCCAGGGTCATCACCTATTCGCTGCGTTCCCTGGCCGACCACACCGCCCGCGTGATGGAGGAGAGCTTCGAGGGCATGATGCTCCGCATCGACGGGCGCGAGACCTGGACCCGGCTCATCGGCCGCCACAACGCCTACAACCTCCTGGCCATCTACAGCACGGCCCTGGCGGTAGGCGCCACCCCGGAAGAAGCACTCGTCGCCATCAGCGGCCTCACTTCGGCCGAAGGCCGGCTGGAAACCCTGCGCGGACCGCGGGAAATCAGCGTCGTTATCGATTACGCCCATACGCCGGATGCCTTGGAGAACGTGCTCTCCACCCTGCGCGACATCGCGCCGGAGCGCACGCTCATCTGCCTGTTCGGCTGCGGCGGCGACCGCGACAAGACAAAACGGCCCGAGATGGCCGCGGTGGCCGAGAAGATGGCCGACAAGATCATCGTCACCTCCGACAACAGCCGGACCGAGCGGACCGCGGACATCATGGACGACATCCGGACCGGGCTGAGCCCGAAAGGCCTTGCGAAGAGCCTTTTCATCGAAGACCGCAAGGAAGCCATCCGCACCGCCATCCTCACCGCCCCGGAAAGGGCGACGATCCTCCTGGCCGGAAAGGGGCACGAGACCTACCAGATCATCGGGACCGAAAAACGTCATTTTGACGAGAAAGAAATCGTTACTGAAACCTTTAACCAGATAAGCCTGTAGAGAAGTATGTTGTATCACCTGTTCAGATGGTTTGAATCGCTGGGGATGGACTTCCCCGGCCTGAACCTGATGCATTACCTGTCCTTCCGCGCCATCCTTGCGAGTATCTTCTCGGTCAGTTTCGCGCTGATCTTCGGGAAGTGGTTCGTCAGGAAGCTGACCAGCCGGAAGGAACTGCTGGAAGGCGAACGGGAGGAAGACGCCCAGACCGCCGGCCAGAACCAGAAGAAAAATACGCCGGGATTCGGCGGGGTCATCATCATCTTCGGCATTCTCTTCGGAGTGCTGATGTTCGCCGACCTGACCAACATCTACATCATCCTGCTCTGCTTCAGCCTGCTGTGGTGCGGCGGACTCGGCTTTGCCGACGACTACATCAAATCCGTCAAGAAAAACAAGAAAGGCCTGCCGGGCAAGGTAAAACTGCTCTGCCAGATCATCCTCGGCTTTGTCATCGGACTGACCGTCTGGATGAGTCCGAACATCGTCGTCCGCGAAAAAGTGGAGAATCCCGCCCCGGAGGAGCAGGAAATCGTCACCTCGGGCCGTTATGCGAAGGAAGACGTCGTCAAATCCACCAAGACGACCATCCCGTTCGTCAAGAGCCACGAGTTCGACTATAAATGGCTCTCCCCCTTCAAGGGCGCGATGGGCTGGTACACCAAATGGGCCATCTACGTCCTCGTGATCATCTTCATCATCACGGCCTGCTCCAACGGCGTCAACCTCACCGACGGCATGGACGGGCTCGCGACCGGTACATCCGCCATCGTCGGCGTGGTCATCGGCATCCTGGCCTGGCTCTCGGGCAACCTCATCGACTCGGAATACCTCAATATCATGTACCTGCCCGGAACCGGTGAAATCGCCGTCTTCATGGCCGCCATGGTGGGCGCCCTGCTCGGTTTCCTCTGGTACAACAGCTATCCCGCAGCCATCTTCATGGGCGATACCGGCTCGCTGGCGCTCGGCGGCGTCATCGGCGTCAGCGCGGTACTGCTCCGGAAGGAACTCCTCCTGCCCCTGCTCTGCGGCATCTTCTTCATGGAGAGCCTCTCCGTGATTCTGCAGACCACTTATTTCAAGATCTACAAGCGCAGGCATGGCGGCGCAGAGGGAAGGATCTGGAGCCGCACGCCCCTGCATCACCATTATCAGCAAAACAAGGTCCCGGGCGGATACATCAAATATCCCAAGCCGAACCCGCCGCTTCACGAAGCCAAGATTACACTCCGCTTCTGGATTGTGGGCATCCTCCTCGCGGTATCGACCCTGGCCCTCCTGAAAATTCGTTAACAAAAAAAATAAACATATATGTCTAGGATAGTAGTTCTGGGTGGAGCGGAAAGCGGCGTGGGAGCCGCCGTGCTCGCAAAAGTAAAAGGATTCGACGTATTTCTTTCGGACAAGGGAGAGATCAAGCAGGAGTATGCGGAAACCCTCCGGAAGTGGGACATCCCCTTCGAGCAGGGACAGCATTCCGAAGATCTTATCCTCAGCGCAGACGAGGTCATCAAGAGCCCCGGCATCCCCGGGACCGCCCCGATGATCCGCAAGCTCCGGGAGAAGGGCACGCATATCGTGTCCGAAATCGAATTCGCCGGCCGCTATGACACGGCGAAGAAGATCTGCATCACCGGCTCGAATGGCAAGACCACGACCACTTCGCTGATCTACTACCTGCTGAAGAACGCGGGCCTCAACGTCGGCCTCGGCGGCAACATCGGCAAGAGCTACGCCCTGCAGGTCGCGACCGAGCACTTCGATTATTACGTCCTGGAAATCAGCAGTTTCCAGCTCGATGACGTGTACGACTTCAAGCCGGACATCGCCATCATCACCAACATCACGCCCGACCACCTCGACCGCTACGACCACAAGATGGAGAACTATGTGGCCGCTAAGTTCAAGATCACGAAGAACCTCGCTCCCGACGACTGCTTCATCTTCGACAGCGACGACGAGATCACGATCCGTCACCTCGACAACATCATCCTCCGCTGCAAGATGCTCCCCTTCACGCAGGAGAAGGAAGTGGAGCAGGGCGCCTTCCTCCGGGAAGACAAGATCGTCATCCGCTACGAGAAGGAGGAAACCAACCTCTACCTGAAGGAGCTGGCCCTCGGCGGCAAGCACAATATCTACAATTCGATGGCAGCCGCCCTCGCGGCCAAGGCCTGCGACATCGACAATGAGGTCATCCGCAATTCCCTGGCCACCTTCCAGCCCATCGAGCATCGCCTGGAGCCCGTCCTGAGCATCAAGGACGTCCTGTACATCAACGACTCCAAGGCGACCAACATCGACTCCGCCTGGTATGCGCTCGAATGCCAGACCAAGCCGGTCGTCTGGATCGTCGGCGGCACCGACAAAGGCAACGACTACAGCATCCTGAGCGACCTGGTGAAAGAAAAAGTGAAGGCGATCGTCTGCCTCGGCGTAGACAATGCCAAGATTCACGCCGCGTTCGAGGGCATCGTCGGAGCCGACAGGATGGTCGACACACGCTCCGCGAAAGACGCCGTCGAAGCGGCCGCCGGATTCGCTGACAGCGGTGACGTCGTCCTGCTGAGCCCCTGCTGCGCGAGTTTCGACCTCTTTAAGAATTACGAAGACCGCGGCGCCCAGTTCAAGGAAGCCGTCCGCAATCTCTAACGGCACGCAACGATGGTAAAGACGGACGAAAAAAGACTCAGGAGCCTGATAGACCGGTTCGAAGGCGACAAGGTAATCTGGATGATCGCACTGCTGCTCATCCTGATTTCCGTCGTCACGGTTTTCACCTCCACGCCGCTGCTGGCCATTCAGCAGCGGACGACCCGGTTCGACATCATCAAGGACCACCTGATGATCGTCGGGATCGGCCTCACGGTCATCATCGTCCTGTACAACATCAAGAATATCAGGTTCTTCAAGTTCATTTCGCAGTTCGGATTCATCATCTCGTTCCTGCTGCTGCTGTTCCTCGTATTCAAGATTGGCGCCGACCCAGCCGACCCGACCAAAGGATGGCCCGTCCGTGCCGCCGTCGTCAACGACTCCTGGCGGATCATCGTCTGTTTCGGCATCCAGATCCACGTCTATGAGGTCGTCAAGGTGGCGATGGTGATGTATCTGGCCTGGGCCGTCAACGCGATGCGGGAAGACAGTTTCAGCATCACCGCGTGGCTGCAGCGGCAGCTGCCGAACTGGAAATGGCTGGAGCATCCGCTCTTTATCAAGAGCTTCTATATCTACATTCCGATACTGCTCACCTCCGGGATGATGCTGAACGGCGGCACGTCCGCCACCCTGCTCTTCATGATGATGATGTTCCTCATCCTGTTTGTCGGCGGGGTCGACCTCAAGGAAATCTTCGCCCTGGTCGCCGTGATGGCACTGTATCTGGGCATGGTGTTCATGATCTACAAGACGACCGGATTCAGTCTCCACGAACGCATCACGAAGGTCAATGTCGAGACCCGGACCGGCAGCGTCAGCGGCAAACTCGAGCGGGTGATGGAAGCCAAGCCCTCCGACAGGCGGAAGGTGATCGACGACATGAAGCTCGAGCAGCCGGTCGGCGCGCTGATCGCCATCAAGGAAGGCGGTCCGCTGGGCAAGGGAATCGGCCGGAGCAACCAGAAATACAAGGTCGCCGTCATTTTCGAGGATTACATCTTCAGTTTTATCATCGAAGAGACGGGCTGGTGGGGCGCCATCATCATCATGATCCTGTACCTGAGCCTCCTGGCCCGGGGATCGATGATTGCGCGCATCTGCGACGACTATTTTGCCAAATTCGCGATGGCGGGGCTCATCGTGCTCATTTCTGTCCAGGCCTTCATGCATATGGCCATCAACGTGCACCTGCTGCCGCAGACCGGACAGACGCTCCCGATGATCAGCCACGGCGCATCGTCGTTCCTGTGCTTCTGCGGCGCCTTCGGCGTCATCCTTTCGATCAGCCGGATGGCCCATACGCAGATGCTCAGGGACTCGAGCAAGGCGGATCCGCTCGTAGAGAAAGACGATGAAGTGCAGAGCGGCCTGAACGACCTTGAATCATTAGAAAGTGAAGAAATTTAACGATATGGAACACAAGGCGATACGGATTATCATCAGCGGCGGAGGAACGGGAGGCCACATCTTCCCGGCCATTTCCATCGCCAACAAGATGAAGGAAATCAACCCGGACAACGAGATCCTCTTCGTCGGGGCGGAAGGCAAAATGGAGATGGAGAAAGTGCCGGCGGCGGGCTACGAGATTGTCGGGCTTCCCATCGTGGGCCTGCAGCGGCAGCTCAACTGGCAGAACATCGTCAACGACATTCAGGTGCCCTTCAAGATTCTCTCCAGCGTGCGGAAGGCCAAACGGATTATCAAAGAATTCAAGCCGGACATCGCAGTCGGCGTCGGCGGCTATGCCAGCGCTCCCCTGCTCTGGGCGGCCACCCGGCTCGGCATCCCTTCCCTGATCCAGGAGCAGAACGGTTTCGCGGGGCTCACCAACAAGATCCTCGGCAAGAAGGCCGGCTGCATCTGCGTCGCCTACGAAGGCATGGAACGGTTCTTCCCAGCCGGCAAGATCGTCCTCAGCGGCAACCCGATCCGCAAGGAAATGACCGTTCCGCCCACGGCGGAAATGAAGGCGGAGGCAATGACATTCTACGGGCTCGATCCGGCGAAGAAACATCTGTTCATCGTAGGGGGCAGCCTCGGCAGCGGCACGCTCAACAAAGCGATGAAGGCCTGGATTACGGCCGGATGCCCGGGCGGAGAAGACGTCGAGGTCATCTGGCAGTGCGGCAGATATTATAAAAAAGGGGTGGATGCCTTCCTCGCGGAACATCCCGCCCCGGCGGTGAAGCATTTCGACTTCATCGGACGGATGGACCTCGCCTACGCGGCGGCGGATGTCGTGATTTCGCGGAGCGGGGCCAGCACGGTCTCGGAACTCTGCGCCCTCGGCAAAGCCGTCATCTTCGTTCCATCCCCCAACGTAGCGGAAGACCATCAGACCCACAACGCGATGGCGCTGGTCCGCAAGGATGCAGCCCTCATCGTAAAGGACGCCGAAGCCGGCGAAAAACTCCTCCCGGCGGCGCTGGAACTGCTGGGCGATCCGGAGAAAATCGCCGCCATGGAACAGAACATCCTCAAACTCGCCCTCACCGATGCGGCCAATGTCATCTGCGAAGAGGCCTATAAACTGACCGTCAAATGAAGAACGTATATTTCATCGGTATCGGAGGCATCGGCATGAGTGCCATCGCTCGGTATTACCACTTCAAGGGGCTGAACGTGAGCGGCTATGACAAGACCCCGTCCGAACTGACGGCCAAGCTCCTGGAAGAAGGCATCGGCGTCCATTACAGTGACGACATTTCCTTCATTCCGAAGGAAGTGGAGGACACGCTCGTCGTCTATACACCCGCCATTCCGGAGGATCTCGGCGAACTGCGGTATGTCCGCGAGAAGGGCTACCGCGTCATCAAACGCTCCCGCATGCTCGGCGAAATCGCCGAAGGGCAGCGCTGCCTCGCCGTCGCCGGCACGCACGGCAAGACGACCACCAGCACCCTCCTCGCCCATATCCTGACGGAGTCCGGCGAAGGATGCACCGCCTTCCTCGGCGGCATCTCCCGGAATTACGGCACCAACACGCTCATCAGCCACACGCCCACCGTGGTGGCGGAAGCCGACGAATTCGACCGGTCCTTCCTGCAGCTGCATCCTGAGATCGCAGTCATCACGGCGATGGACGCGGACCATCTGGACATTTACGGCGACCTGGCCCATGTACAGGAAGCCTTCCGGGCCTTCGCCTCGCAGGTCAGCGCCGACGTCATCATCAAGAAGGGACTTCCCATCACGCCGGAAGATACCGGAGCAAGGATCCTCACCTATCATCCTGAGGACGCGTCGGCGGACTTCCATCCGGAGAATATCCGCATCGACAACGGGCACTTTATCTATGACCTGCACTGCCCCGGCGGCATCCTGCGCGACATCCGCGTGGGCACGCTCGGCAGGGTCAACATGGAGAACAGCGTCGCCGCGGCGGCCATCGCCCTCCTGTACGGCATCCGGCCCGAAGCGATCCGTCATGCCATCGGCACCTTCCAGGGCGCGAAACGGCGCCTGGAAGTACACGTCAACAAGCCCGGGATCGCATACATCGACGATTATGCCCATCATCCGGAAGAACTCTCGAAGGCCATCGCCTCCATCCGCGACGTCTTCCCCGGCCGCAAGCTGACGGCCGTCTTCCAACCACACCTTTACACGCGGACCCGGGATTTCGCCGAAGGCTTTGCCGCGGCACTCAGCGCCGTAGACAAACTGATCCTCCTGGACATCTATCCCGCCCGGGAACTGCCCATCCCCGGGGTTACCTCGAAGATCATCTTCGACCGTGTGACCGCCCCGGAGAAGATACTCATCTCGCGCGCGGAACTGATGGAAACACTTGAGAGAGAAGACCTTGACGTCCTCGTAACCTTCGGAGCCGGCGATATCGACCGATTCACCGGCGCCATCACCGAAATGCTGCTCTCCCGCGTATGAAACCCTTCGTCCGGCACATACTGACGCTCTGCGCGGCCCTGCTTCTCGCAGCCCTTTATATCTTCGTCCTGACGGCGGAGCGGGTGCGGCAGCGGGGGCTGTCGTGCCAGGGGCTTAAGGTGCATATCACCGACAGCGCCCGGCTCTCGTTCGTGTCCGAAGGCGATATCAAGAAATACATGGAAGACTACGGTCCGTTCATCGGCAAACTGGTCGACGACGTCGACCTGCAGCAGATCGAGACCATCATGCTCGACAAGAGCGCCATCCTCGGCTGCGAAGCCTATATGGACAGGAGCGGCTACCTCAACATCGAAATCGGCCAGCGCGAACCCGCCATCCGCTTCCAGAAAGGAGAGCAGGGTTTCTACGCCGACGAGAAGGGCTTCATCTTCCCGCTTCAGACGAGCTACACCTCCCGTGTGCCGATCATAGACGGGGCCGTGCCGATCAAGGCCGGAAACGGCTTCAAGGGAAAGCCCGATACAGAAAAAGAGCAGTTGTGGCTCAACCGGATCATCGCGCTCGTCGCGTATATGCAGACGAACGGCTGGTCGAAGCGGATTTCCCAGATCACCGTCCAGCCGGACGGCAATCTGGTGCTGGTCCCCGCCGAAGGGAAGGAAAAATTCATCTTCGGAGCCCCGGACCGGTTCGAAGCCAAGTTCGACCGCATCAGGACCTATTACGAAGCCGTCGTCCCGTCGCTGGAAAAGATTTCCTACGGCGTGGTGGACGTGCGCTTTGACAAACAGATTATCTGTAAAAAATAATATAAAGATATGGAACAGAGATACATTGCCGCCATCGACCTCGGTTCTTCCAAGATTGCGCTCGCCATTGCCCGGGTCAGCGGGGAGAACGTAGAGGTCATTTACTACAGCGAGACCCCTTCGGACGGGATCTATTACAGTGTCGTCCGCAACCCGAAGAAGGCCTTCTTCAAGGTCCAGGACGCCATTCTCAAGGCCGAAGACGAACTCAAGATCAAAATCCGCCAGGTGGTTCTCGGTCTCCCGCGGTACAGCGTCGCCCAGGAGGTCGCGAACGGAACGATTGACCGCAGCAATCCCAACGAGTACATCAATTTCGAAGAAGTCGAAACGCTCAAGGAAATCGCCCTGCAGTCGTATCCGCTCGACGATGAGAAGAGCCAGATCATTTACGGGGCCGTGGCGCAGTCGTTCTCGACGGACGACGAGATCCAGCTGTCCGAGAGCGACGTGGTCGGCACCCTCAGCAGCAAGATGGTGGGCAATTTCAAGATTTTCATCGGCAACCGCAACAGCGTCATCAGCATCGACAAGATGTTCAACGACCTAGGTATCGCGATTGCCAAGAAATATTTCCTCCCCGACGTGACGGCAAAGGCCGTCCTGAGTGCCGAGGAGAAGGAGAATGGCGTAGCGCTCATTGACTTCGGCCACGGCGTCACCTCTGTGACGATCTACAGCAACGGCATCATGCGGCACTATTATGCCATCCCGTTCGGCGGCAGCAATGTCACGCGCGACATCCGGATCGAATGCGCCATTTCCCCGGACCTCGCCGAGAGCATCAAGCTCGCTTACGGCGCCTGCCAGCCGGCCAAACTCGTCACCCTGAGCGAGAAGACGCTCCAGATCCGCTACGAAGACGGGCCGTTCAAGGAGATTCCGGTAAAATTTATCTCCAGCATCATCGATGCCCGCGAACGCGAGATCATCGACGCCATCCTGTATTCCATCCAGGAGAGCAATCTCAAGGACGAACTCCGCAGCGGCATCGTCATCACCGGAGGCGGGGCCAACATGGCCAACCTGGCCAACCTCATCAAAGACATGTCCGGCTATAATGTCAGGATCGGCTACCCGAAGCACCGTTTCTCGGCGGATGGTGTCACGGGCGCCTTCGAGACCGGGTCGGCCGGTGTCATCGGTATGATTCTCGCCGCGCGGGACGACCGGCTGCCCACGTGCCTCAATGCACCGGCAACGGTTCCCCTGCCCTGGGACAGCACCTATCCTCCCGTCGAACAGCCTTATACGCCACCGTACGAGCCCGCTCCCGCCGCGGAAGCCGCCTGGGAGCCGGAGCCCGAACCAGAACCGGTGGCTGAAGTGAAACCGGAACCCCTGCCGGAGCCCGAACCCGTGCGTCAGCCGGTCGCCGTCCGCGAGCCGGCGCCTGCCCGGCAGCCGGAACCTGTCCGCAAGCCGAAACCGAAACCCGAAACCCGGAAACCGGGCTGGGGCCATGTCATCTGGCAGAAACTCTCCAAAGTAAGCAGCAATGTGGCGGAAGGGGTCGAGCGCGCCGTCGACAAATTCTATACAAGCGTAACCGAAGAAGTAAACGAATAGGCCATGTCAAACGATATCAACAACCCCATCACTCCCAGCGACTGGGTTCCCGAAAACTCCATCATCAAGGTCATCGGCGTGGGCGGCGGCGGCTGCAACGCGGTGAACTACATGTTCAAAGAAAAGATCGCCGGCTGCAGCTTCATCGTCTGCAACACTGACTCGCAGGTGCTTCAGCGCAGCGCCGTACCCGTCAAGATCCAGATGGGCGCCGGACTCGGCGCCGGTACCGATCCGGTCGCGGGCCGCAACGCCGCCCTGGAGTCCCAGAAGGAAATCGCCGAGAAGGCCCTGGACAACGGCACCCAGATGTTGTTCATCACGGCCGGTATGGGCGGTGGTACGGGGACGGGTGCCGCTCCGGTCATCGCCAAGATGGCCAAGGAGCGCGGCATCCTGACGGTCGCCGTCGTGACGATCCCCTTCAAGACCGACGGACTGGAGACGCAGGCCAAAGCCGTGGACGGCATCCACGAACTGGAGCGCAATGTCGACAGCCTGCTGATCATCAACAACAACAAGCTCTACGAATACTTCGGGGACAAACTGCTCCACGAAGCGTATCCGCAGGTCGACGAAGTCCTCTCGACGGCCGTCAAGGGCATCATCGAGATCATCAACAAGCCCGGTTATATCAACGTCGACTTCCGGGATGTCACCAACACGATGCGCGACAGCGGCATGGCCCTGATGGGCCACGGCGAAGGCCGGGGCGAGAACCGCCTCGAGAAGGCCGTCAAGGGCGCCTTCGAATCGCCGCTGCTGAACGACTTCGACCTCAAGACCGCCAAGAACGTCCTGATCAACATCACGGTCAACAACAACGACCAGGGCATCCGGATGTCGGACATGGAGGAAATCAACGACCGGATCGCCCAGTATACCGGCATTGCCAACAAGTTCAAGACCGGCATCATCTACGACGACACGATCGGCGACGCCGTGATGATCACCGCCATCGCGACCGGCTTCGACATGGGCAAACTGGGGGATATTACCGACATCAACCTCGGCAACCTGATCATCCTCTCGCCCGATTTCACCTACAAGCCGGCGGCGCATCACGGAGAAGAGACCGTCGACCCCTATGAGGGACGCAATACCATCAAGATCGGATTCGGCAGCGCCGAGCCCCGGGGACGCTTCCTGTATGGCCCGGAGAACAAACCGGTGCTGGCCATCGAGCCCGGACAGGACAGGAGTTCCCTGGAAAATGTGTCGGCCCTCCAACGGCTCAATGCAGACAAAGTGATTCAATAAAGACCCATGGAAAGAAGAACGCGCGTAAGATTTGCCCCGTCCCCGACCGGCCCCCTGCATATGGGCGGCGTCCGGACGGCCCTGTATAACTACCTGTACGCCAAGCAGAAAGGCGGCGATTTTATCATCCGTATCGAGGATACCGACTCCCACCGGTTCGTCCCGGGCGCGGAGCAGTACATCATCGAGGCGCTGGGATGGTGCGGCATCATTCCAGACGAAGGCGTCGACATGGCGACCGGCCAGGTTGTCGAAACCCCTTCAGCGCGGCATCCGCACGCGCCCTACCGGCAGTCGCAGCGGAAACCCATCTACCGCAAGTACGCCGAACAGCTGGTAGCGGCCGGCAAGGCCTACTATGCCTTTGACAGTGCCGAAGACCTCGACGCCCGCCGCGCTGCGGCCGAAGCCGCCGGAGAGACCTTCATTTACAACCAGAAGACCCGTCTCCAGCTGCGCAATTCCCTCACCCTGCCGGCGGAAGAGACCGAGCGGCTTCTCACGGAAACCACGGACTGGACCATCCGCTTCAAGATGCCCGAGAATACGGTCGTCAAGATGGATGACCTGATCCGCGGACATATCGAGATGAATACCAACACCCTCGACGACAAAGTGCTTTGGAAACGGGCTGACGAACTCCCGACCTATCACCTCGCCAACATCGTCGACGACCACCTGATGGAGATCACGGAGGTCATCCGCGGCGAGGAATGGCTGCCTTCCCTCCCCCTTCATTATCAGCTTTATGAGGCCTTCGGATGGACAGACACGATGCCGCGGTTCGCACATCTGTCGCTGCTGCTGAAGCCCGTCGGCAACGGCAAGCTGAGCAAACGCGACGGCGACAAGATGGGATTCCCGGTCTTCCCGCTCCGGTGGGTGGCCGCCGACGGGACCGCCTCGCACGGATACCGTGAGGACGGCTATTTCCCTGAAGCTTTCGTCAACATGCTGGCCCTGCTCGGATGGAATCCGGGTGATGACCGCGAACTGTTCACGATGGAAGAACTGATTCAGGCCTTTTCGATGGAGAAAGTCCAGAAGGCCGGCGCCAAATTCAACCCCGAGAAGGCCAGATGGTTCAATAAGGAATACCTGCGGCAGAAGAGTGAGGAAGAACTCACAGACCTGTTCCTGCCGGTGCTCTCAAAGCACGGCATCGCCGATGCCGACCGGGACTATGTCCTGAAAGTCGTCTCGCTGATAAAGGAGCGGGCCACGTTCGTGGAGGATTTCTGGACGATTGCATCGTACCTTTTCATCGCGCCGTCGCAGTTCGAAGCCTTCGGCGTCAAGGCCGGCGCCGCCGTCGCGCAGAAACCGGCCGATCCGCGGGCGAAGGTCTATGACGACTCGCTCACCGCGCCCTTCCTCGCGAAGGATACGGAAAAATTCTGGAACGCGGAGAACGCCGCAGCGGCCCGGGAAACGGTCCTTTCGCTGCAGGGCAAGTCCTTTGCCGACGCACACGCGATGTCGGAAGCCATCGAAGACTACATCCGCAGCAAGGAGTGGCCGATGGGCAAAGTAATGAACACCCTCCGCCTCGCCCTCACGGGCAGCGCCAGCGGTCTCGGTATCGCCGACATCATCTCCCTCGTCGGCGTCCCCGAAGCCCTCGCCAGGCTCGACTTCGCCGGGCAGCAGCTCGAAAGCCGATGAAGATTCTCCCGGGCATACTGCTCTTCCTGACCGCATGCAGTCCATCTCCTCTCCAGCAGGCCTTCAGAGACCTCGACAGGACGATTGGAATGCGGGAGACCTATGTAGAGGCCTTCGAACAGCGGAATGACTCCCTCCGGAGCGCCCTGCGGGATGCCGGATCCGACAGCCTCCGCTGGGCCCTTTCGGAACGGCTGTACCAGTCCTATCACCATTTCAGCGTAGATTCCGCCGGGCGCTACGTTACCCGGATGCAGCAATATGCGACATCCCCCGAGGAAGAGTTCCGCACCCGGCTCTCGGAAATTCAGCTTCTGGTGTGGTCACACGACGAAGGCCGGGCGCTGAACCTGTACGAGGCGCTGGACACCACCGGCATCAAGGCGATGGGGCTCCTGGAAGAGTATCTCTCCGGGGGCATCGAAATCTATACGAATATCTCACGCTTCCCGCGCTTTCTCCGCGAAGGGCGTAATTATTCCGATGACCTGCACAGGCTCCGTGAAGAGTACATGGCCGTCGATACCGTATCGTACTACGGCCGCAAGGTGATGGCCCAGCACTTCAGGGACGAAGGCCACCTGGGCAAGGCGTTGAACCTTTTCCGCGAGTGCTATGAAAATGCCGACAAGGGCAACTGGCACGAACTGACCTCGATCCAGTACAACACGGCCATGCTGTACGGGCTCCTGGGCGATACGGAGCAAAAGAAAATCTGGCTGGCGGAATCCGCCGTCAGCGACTTCAAGGCGCCCAACCGGGACTTCCTCTCCCTTTATGAACTGGCCATTACGCTCTATAACGAAGGAGACCTGAGCCGGGCGAGCCGGTACATCAAGATCCATTTTGACGATGTACTGGCAGGTGATTTCCAGGCAAAAGTCATCCGTTCCTCCCAGGCCCAGAATATCATCGTAGAAGCTTCGATGCGGGCGGAACGCTCGAGAAGGATCATCCTGATCGTCGGCATCATCATTCTCTCAGCCCTGCTTATCGTCATCCTTTATATGATGCGCCTGGCGCGCCGCCAGGCGAAATGGCTGGCGAAGGCCAACGAGGAACTGGCAGAGGCCAACGAATCGCTGGAACAGGCCAACAAGGCCCTGGCCGGGAGCAATGCGGCCCTGGCCGAAGCCAACAAGATCAAGGAGAACTACGTGTTCCGGTATATGGACCTTTCAATCAGTTACCTGGACAAAGTGGAAGAGACGCGCCATATGCTCCGGAAAGTAGCCAAGAACGAAGGAACGGACGCCCTGCTGAAAATGCTCCGTTCTCCCGCCGGCTTTGCCGATTACAAAGAATTCTACCGGATCTTTGACCAGACCTTCCTCGGCATTTTCCCGCACTTCATCGAGGATGTCAACGCCCTGCTCAGGGAAGACGCCCGCTTTGACGAATACTCGGCCCGGAAGAGTCTTCCGACCGAGCTCCGTATCCTCGCCGCCCTCAAGCTCGGCATCGACGACAGCCCGAAGATTGCCTCATTTCTCAAGTGTTCTCTCTCGACAGTCTACACCTACCGGGCCAAGCTCAGGAACCAGGCGACGTGTCCCAAAGAGGAGTTCGAACAACGTGTAAAGTGCTTATAAAACAACCTAGAAACTTATAAAAACACTTCTATCTTTTTGAAGGTTCAAATAGCCAAAAACGGCCTCGTAACATGCTACGAGGCCGTTTTTATATTTAAAAAAACTTATAAACCCCTTTTTGAACTTATAATTTCGGAAGCGGGTATCGGAAAAGGGACTTTTTCTTTCCAACTTTGCACCAGGCCGGAGCCGGCCGCACACTGACAGCCACAGTCAGCGACAAAGACAATAACCAGGACCCGCAAAAGGTCCCAAATGTTTAACTAAATATTCAGCAATGTTGAAACGATGCTTGGCCCTTTTGGCCGCCGCATTTGTAACGTTCGCCCTTCACGCACAGGGTCCGGTACAGGTAACCGGAACTGTCGCAGATGCGGACGGGAAGGCGCTTCCGGGCGCAACGGTTTCTGTAGAGGGTTCCTCTGCCGGAGCCGTAACTGACGGATCCGGGAAATTTTCACTGAGAGTACCCTCCAAGGAGGCAGTACTGGTCTTTGAATGTCTCGGATACAAGACTGTAAAGATAAGAGTCGGTAATCAGACTGTTATCGACACTGTGATGGAGGAAGACGCTACCTATCTTGATGAGGTGGTGGTCATCGGATTCGGTGAGCAGAAGAAACAAGACCTGACCGGATCCGTCGCCACCGTTAAAATGCAGGATGTGGAGAGTTCCCCCACCCTTTCCGTAGATCAGGCGCTGCAGGGCCGCATTGCAGGCGCCGACATCATGAGCGTATCCGGCGACCCGACGGAGGGCACTTCCATCCGTATCCGCGGATCCCGTTCCATCACAGCCGGCAACGAACCGCTGATCGTCGTGGACGGTGTGATGAATGCCGTCCAGGATCTGAGCGACCTCAACTCGGCCGACATCGAATCCATCTCCATCCTCAAGGATGCGTCATCGACGGCCATTTACGGTTCACAGGGCGCCAACGGCGTCATCATCGTCACGACCAAGGCCGGCAACTCCGGCTCAGCCAGGCCGAGCGTGACGGCCACCGTCAAACTGGGATTCTCCCAGCTCGCCCGCAAGCTGGATATCATGAACGCGACGGAGTTCGCTATGTACAACAATGACCGGACAGACTTCGCCCGGGCCAGCAAGGACGGCCTGACCTATCCGGCCACTCCGGGCTATGCCGCAAAATACGCGGATCCGGAAGCGCTGGGTGAGGGGACCGATTGGCTCGATGCCGTCACACGTACGGCGCCGTTCCAGGAATACAGCCTCTCCGTCAGCGGGAAAACGAAGAAAACCAATTACTTCGCTTCCGTCTCATTTTCCGATGACGAGGGTATCATTCTGGATTCCGGTGCCAAGCGACTGATCGGACGTCTCAATCTGGGGCACCAATTCAACAAGTGGTTCAAAATTGACTACAATACCAACATCCTGTACAGGCTCAACAATAACAACAAGACCAGCATCGGCGGAACCAGTGTGTACGGAGGTGCCGTCTATATTTCGCCGGCCCTGGATGTGGAAAGTGAAATCAACGATCTCTACAATTACGGCAAGGGCACGCCTTTCAACAATCCCTTCATCACCATCAAGCAGTCGGTCCACCAACGGAAGAGCTTCTCCAACACCCAGACGATCGGCTTGACCTTCACGCCGGTAAAGGGCCTCACCATCGTGAGCAGGAATACCTATTACAAGTATGACACGCACCTGTACCGGTATCTCCCCGGCACCCTGCCGGTCAGGAGAATGGCAGGGACAGGCGGAGAGGTCCAGCGTCAGGACTCCAACCAGACGCAGCTTAACACCGACAACACGATCACTTACAAGAAAGATTTCGCCAAAGCCCACCACCTTGACGTAATGGCCGGTATGTCCATGTACTACAAGACAACCGACTATCAGCAGGTAATCGGAAAAGGAATGTTGGTCGATGACCTAAAATGGAACGACCTCAACGCCATCGGCGACAAGGACAACTACACCATCACATCCAACAACCAGGTTATCCGAAGGATGTCCTTTATGGGACGAATCAATTACAACTACAAGCAGCGTTACTATATCACGCTTACCGGCCGTGAGGATGCTTCATCCAACTTCGCAGCCAACCACAAGTGGGGATTCTTCCCTTCCGGCGCGCTCAAGTGGAATCTGGCCAACGAGCCCTGGCTCAAACGGACCCGGGTCTTCCAGGATCTCTCCCTCAGGCTCAGCGCCGGACGGACGGGTAACGACGCCATCTCCCCCTACAGCTCGCTGCAGAAACTGAGCAGTTCCACTTCAGGATACCTGATCGGAGACGGGCAGGCCACCTACTACTATCCTTCACGTCTGGACAGTCCGGACCTTACCTGGGAGAAGACCGACCTTTACAACCTCGCCCTCGACATGTCTGTCCTCGACGGACGCCTGAAACTGACGGCAGAAGGCTATCTTTCCTATACGAAAGACCTGCTCCTGAGCGTACAGAAAGCACAGCAGAGCGGTTACAGCAGCTTTACCCAGAATCTCGGCCGCACTTCCAACAAAGGTATAGAGTTCACCCTGGAGACCCACAACATCGTCAAGAAGAACTTCTCCTGGACCACCGAATTCACCATCTCGCACAACAAGCAGATGGTCGAAGACATCGGGAGCGAGGCGGAGGTTGTCGCGATGAGCGACCCGAAGGGCTATATGATGTACGGCTACAGGGTAGGTTATCCGCTGAACTCGCTCTGGGGTTTCCAATATGGCGGTGTATGGCACAATGCAGAGGAAGTCGCCGAGAACGAGATTACGCACCAATATGTCGACTACTATGCGAAACCGTACAAGTGCGGCCGTCCCAAATATGTAGACCAGAACCACGACGGTATTCTGGACAACCAGGATCTCGCTTATCTGGGAGATGCCGACCCGGTCGTCTATGGAGGTCTGCAGAACACCTTCCATATCTATGGGTTCAAACTGGGAATCTATCTTGCCTACTCCGTTGGCGGAAGCATCTACAACTACTCTGAATTCTATATGGCAGGGACCTACTGCACCAACCAGTACCGCTATATGCTGAATGCCTGGAATCCCTACCGCAACCCGGAATCCAACTTCCCGGCCGGCGGCGCCAGCGGCAGCAGCATGCTTCCCAGCGACTTTATGGTGCACGATGCATCCTATCTCCGGCTCAAGAACATCAGCCTGTCTTATCTGTTCAATTTCAAGAAGGCCAAATGGATCAAGAGCCTCTCGGTCGGCGTCAGCGCTGACAACCTATACCTCTGGACCCGTTACAACGGCTTCGACCCGGATGTCTCCAGCAAGGTCAGTGATCAGGAATCCACCATCCGCAGGGCCGATATCGGAGCCTATCCGAGACCCCGGAAAGTGGTGGGTATGGTTCAAATTAAATTCTAGGGCGTATGAAAAAATCATTGATACTTTCGCTTGCGGCCCTCGTGCTGGCCGCTTGCAACTTCCTGGACGAAGACCCCACTTCCTTCGTCGACAGGAGCAACTACTATAAGACCGAAGCCCAATGTATCTCTGCCGTCAACTCGTGCTACGAGGGGCTCAGGACAGTATATGTCACCGCGTTCTTCACCCACGTCGAAGGAACGACAGACCTCGTATATGTCCCGTCCGTGTCTGATGTCAACGCCATTATGGACATCAATCCCTCCCAATGCAGCGTTTCCAAGAGGATATGGAGCACGGGGTACAAGGCCGTGATGTACTGCAACGCCGCCATTGCCGGCATTGAAGCCTCTACGACCATTCCCGACGAGACCCGGCTGGCCCTGGTCGCCGAAGCAAAGACGATGCGCGCATTCTGGTATTATCTGCTGACTTCCGTCTTCGGCGATGTCCCTTTCTATACGGATGACGTAGTGGATCAGGCGACGATGGAGCGTGCCGCCCATCTCGGAAGGATGAGCGCCGTTAGAATCCGCGCCGATCTGATCAAGGAACTCCAGGACTGCTACAGCTACAATGGCGATTCCTATACGGGTCCCCTCAAGCAGACCCGTACTTATGACGGCGTGGAAAAAGGCCGCGCCGGCTGGGCGATGGGCATGACGCTCATCGGCAAGATGGCCCTGTGGAATGCAGGCACCGACACATCCGGCGACACCGACTGGTATCAGGTGGCCATCGATGCTTTGGAAAGACTGGTCCCCGTCTATGGCGACCTATCCCAATACCCGCTGAGTGACCTGCTGTTCAGCGTGAAGGACACTCCGGAGAGAATCTTCGAGATCCGGCACACCTACACGGAAGGGACCCTGTCCTACGCCGGCAACCTGGCCCAGAACTGTATGCCCCCCTACACCTCCGGAACAAAGACATACGACGGCCTTTCTATCCCCTTCCTGGGGACCACCGCCAAAGTAGGAACCTGCAATCGGCCCACCTCTTACTTCCACGCTGCCCTTCAGCCTGATGACGGAAAAGATCTCCGCGTGGACATCAACCAGGGCCGACGCTACGATGGCAAACCCTTCAATACCGGCATCACGGATCCCTGGATGGGACCCAAGTTCTGGTGTCCGGAGATGAGCACTACTGCCGACTCCAACAACTACCCCATATTCCGCTATGCGGACGTCCTCCTGATGCTTGCGGAATGCTATTGCGAGAAACAGGATAAAGAAGCCTTTGAAAAGTACCTCAATCAGGTCCGTACCCGTGCTGCGCTGTCTCCTTATTCGGTCAGCAACTGGAACAGGGCCAGACAAGAAGTACGCGACGAAAGGGCCCGCGAACTCTTCGGCGAGTTCCAGCGCAAATTCGACCTCGTCCGCTGGGGCATCTGGTACGATGCCATCAAGGAGTACTGGGAGCCGGAGATGGACAAAAGAGGAATCCCCACCTATGCACAGCGCTGCCACAGGTATCTTCCCATTCCCGCCGAGCAGGTCGTGAACTCCGGGTATGCACTTGACAACAAAGAATATAATGCGTACGGCTTGTAATATGAAAAGGATTATTTATTGGGCAGCCATTATGCTGCTTGCAGTGACTGCGTGTACGCAGCGCTACGAACTCGACCTTCCCCTCGCCCTCAGCCGTGCTGAAATGAGATTCAAGAACTCGGGCGACACCTACTATGTCCTTGTATACAGTGACGGCCCCTGGAAGGCAGAACTGGGAAAGAATGTTGACTGGGTCACGCTTTCAGCCACTTCCGGAGAAGGAAATGCCGAACTGAAGGTCACCACCGACCTGAATCCAGGAGTATCCCGCGGCGTCACGCTGTATGTTTCCAACAGCCACGGGAGCAGAGAACTTTATATCTCTCAGGAAAAGGGAACCACGGATGCCGGCAACTACAGTTTTGTCAAGGAATCCGTCGACGTCCTCAGATCGGCGGCCAAGGCAAGGATTATGTCAGGAACGAACCTTGATGAAGACACCGTCTCCGGTGCCATTGACACCGTCATCTATGCCAGCGAAGACGAAGAACCGTGGATCCACGATATCGAAGTCTCCCCCAAGCGGGTATCTTTCCGGGTTGACGAGAACAACACAGGAGCCCCTCGCAGCGCCGAAGTCCAGATTTCTTTCCCGCTGGCACGCTGGGACACCCCTGTCAAGGCCAGCTTCAAAGTCAACCAGTCCGTCAGCGACCCCATTGAACTCGAAGCGCGTGTCTCCCCTATTGACGGGACCGGTATCCAGTTCTTGGAAGATGACCAGTTTGTCCTGCTCGACGCTGACGGCAGTTCGACCATCTCCGCATCGATCGGAGATCTCTCGTCAGAATCGGCCACCCTGCTTGTGAACGGAGATGCCGTCAAGAGCGGTATCCTCGGCGGTGTCTATCCCGAAGATTACGTCTCCCGATGGAGCAACGGAAAGGTCTATATCACCCTGCCCGACGAACAGGAGTTCAAGACTTCCCTGTCAAAATCCTCTGACCTGATGGTCCTCGTAGGCAACAAAGAAGGAGAGAACATTCAGTTCAACAGCGCCTGCTCGATTCTTCGCGTCAAGATTGCCGGGACCGGCACGTTGCAGACCCTGAGCATCTCCTCCGGCATCCCGCTCGCGGGAGACGGAAGCATTGATATGAGTGCTGAGCGCCCCGTTTACACCCCGCTGTCAAGCAGCTCCCTGGAAATCAAGGTCCTGCTTCCTGAAGAAGGCGTCAGCCTGCCGACAGAACTTTACCTGACCATCCCGGCCAATGACATTGACCGCCTGACCGTCCATGCATCTTCGACGGAATGGAGCGGAGCCATCACGGCCGAGAGCACCACGGTGGGCCGTGTGCACGAAATCGTTCCCCTCGAGGAGATCTCCCTGACCCTGCCGACCGGTGCGGAAGACCTGTCCGCCGGGCAGAAATGGGCCAACTGCTATCTGGTCGAGGATTTGGCCGAAAAGATGTACAGCATCGATATCCGCCGTCCGGACGGGACCGTCCCGGCCGACGATATCGTCCGCTGCGGATATCTCTGGCAGACCGAGCCGAATGTCCTGACGTATCTGGCCATTGATGCCAAGGCCGGGAAACTCTATTTCCGCAAAGAAGCGGAACACCCCGGCGACGCGCATATCGCCGTGATGAATCAGGACGGAGTCATCCGCTGGAGCTACCTGATCTGGGCGCCTGCCCAGCCGGTCGAGTCACGCAGATTCGGGGCCTTCTACCTGATGGACCGCAACCTCGGGGCCATCGAGGCCGAAGCCGATGACCACTCCAACGCCTCGATCGGCATGCACTACCAGTGGGGCCGAAAGGATCCCTTCCCTCCCACCGATGAGACGAGGTCCACCGGCAACGCCAATCATAAGAAGGTTTATCCGAACTCCATCCGCTTTGTAACCGCCCAGTACGGCGTCGCACCGGAAGTAGCGCACGCCAATCCGACGACCTACTACTGGGGAAGCGCCAACAGCGGAAGACAGGACTGGAGGGACCCTCAGGACAACGACCTCTGGGCATCCCCTACCGCCGACGGCAACCCGTGCCCGAACGGCTGGACCGTTGCCGGGAACGATGTGCTGAGCATCGTTGCCAAACGGCTTTCGGGATCCACCTTTGTCGAACTGGTCGGCATTTCCATCACGGATGACGACGGAAAATCTATGCTGTTCGCGCCGGGTGGTGTCTACCGCCGCCTGGCCTCGACTGCCAGTGAGATGTGCAATATGGGCGACGGCTGGATCTGGTCTGCCACTCCGCAGGAAAATGTAGATTATCAAGGATCTTACCGTCTGTGGTACAGGACCAATGTCAACACCGGCGAGATCAACATAAACTATCCCCAGAGAAGATGGGCAGGAAATGTAAGATGCGTAAAAGTTCAATAATTATGCAAATTTTACGGAATATAGGGCTTTGCGCCGCTATGATAGCGGCCATCGCCTGTTCAAAAGATATCAACGAGCGCACCATCAATGAAGGGTCCGGACTCGGATACCCCGAAAAGGTGTGCGATCTCGAGGCCGAAAAGGGAGAAGTTCATATTGCCGTCATCGCCACCCGGGACTATACGGTCCGGACGGAAGCCGGCTGGCTGACCGTCCCGGAATCGGCTCCGGCCGGCAAGGAGGGATTCCAGATGACCTATACGGCCAATACATCCCTCCCCCGCCTGGCGAAAGTCGTCATCGGAATCGATGAGACCCATCACTATGACACCCTGACGGTCCGGCAGAAAGGCACGGTTTCCCCCGTTCTTTCCGCAGAGAACAACGTCATCACCGTCAAAGGCTCTGCTCCCGGAACGGAAACCGTCTCGCTCGAGACCAACCTGCAAGATCAGGAACTGGTCCTCAAGTGGGACAACGACGGCAATGAGGCCTGGATCAACGACGTCTCCGTCAAGGATTCGAAATTGACCTTCTCATTTAAAGCCAACCCCGGAAGCAGCATCCGCCGCGGCAGCATTACTGTAACTCACACCGACGCCTTCGGGGAAGTCATTAGCGTCCCGCTGATGATCAGCCAGCTCTCCAGCGGAGATACTGCCGGCAACGAATACAGCCTGCAGGATTTCTGTGCGCTGGCAACCGAGGAAGGTACGGACATCGAGGAAGACATTACCATCGAAGGCATCGTCGTCAGCGACAAGGAGAACGGCAACTGCGGTGACAACCCCCAGACCGGTGTGACGGTCATCGACTACGAGGGCTGTCTCAGGACCATTTACCTGGAAGCGACGGACGGCTCCATGGGCATCCGGATTGATGCCAAGACCGCAGCCGACAACATCTTCAAGCAGGGAGACAAGGTCAAGCTCGGAATGCGCGGAACCAAGATCTTCCGCGCTGCCGTCATTGACGCCTCCGTGGATCCGGTCTACTACTATGTAACCGGATTCAAGGGGAATATGGCCCTGTCCAGCAAGCCGCTCGGCCGTGAAGGCCTTCCGCTCAAGGAGAAATACATCGGCGGCCTGACGGATGAAGACATCTTCACCTATGTCACCATCAAGGACTGTGAATTCCCAGTCCGCAAGGGCCCCCTCACTCCGATCAGCGAGCAATTCACCAAGGAAACAGGCGCCGACAAGGTCAATAAATTCGGCATCCTCCTCCACGACATCTGCGGCGGATCGATGTACCTGTACACCAACACCACCTGCCCTTACCGTCGCGACGGTTCCCGTCTGCCGGAAGGAAGCGGCAATATGAGCGGTGTCGTCGTCCACGAACTGTACCCGCGGTTCAGCTACCAGGACAACGCTTCCACCGACTCCGACACCTGGGGCAACATCGGACGCTACCAGCTCCGCCATACCTGCAAGGAAGATTTCGGGATGGCGCAGACGATGACCGAATCGACATTCTCCGGCATCATCGCCGAATGGCGCTACATCAAGGACAAGAACCTCGAGAAGTACTACGCCACGGACGGTGACGAAAACGCCTACTTCGAGTACAGTTATGTCTACCCCGACTCCTACACGGACGGTCGTGCCGGCAAGCTGCCGATCATCAAGTACCGCGACTACTCTTACCTCGGTCCTGCCGGAAACAGCCATATCGGCCACGAGAGCGGTGTCGGCGTCATCCTCGCGGACGGATCCGACTGGATGAGCCCGGGATGGAGCGGATACAACAGTGAATACGCCGGGGCAATCAATGAGAAAGGATATGGTGAAATCCCGACAGACGCCGGTTCGGCCTGGGCCACCAACCTGACGGTAAGGGGAGGCGAACCGATGTACACGATGCTGGTCTTCTCGACTGAGGGAATCTCCAGTTCCAGGATGAGCCTTCAGATCTCCTCCATGAACTATTTCTATCCGTCGACCCAGAGCGTCAACGGTGTCGCAACCTATCTGCAGGGGCCTCGCTTCTGGAGGGTTGAGTATTCCCTGAACGGAGAAAGCTGGACCCCCGTTGCCAGATACAGTCTGCCGGAGGTCTGCCAGACCAGTCCGATTACACAACCGTGGCAGACGGCCGGCTACAAGCCGGTCAATGTCCCGCTGCCGGCCTATACCCTGCTCGGACAGCCGAAGGTTTATCTCCGGATCATACCGGATGCAGGACTGCAGACGGGTTCCAACGTCTCATATCTGGATCCCTCCATCGTCTATCCTGCCTCGGGGTCTTTCCCGACGGCTTGGAACTACATCGGAATCCGCTACAACACCGTAGAACCGCCGGCAACACCCTTCGACGGAGACAGCGGCATCGATCCTATGAATCCCATTGAATACAACTGGTAATGAATATGAAAAGATATATCATTCTGCTGGCGGTCCTCCTGGCCGCAGCATCCTGTGCAAAAGTAGAACAGGACAGCAAGGACCCCGAGCCTGCGCAGAAAGGCGTGGAGGTCACCTTCTCCGCCGACACTGACATTGTCACCCGGACGACGCTCGGCGAAGACTGGAATGTCACCTGGAACGAAGGCGACCTGGTTTCGATCCTGTGGGAGGGCGGCAGTTGTATCGTCCCCGCCCAGATCGTGGATGGCAAAGTGCTTTTCAAGGCAACGGTTGAAGAAGCCGACGAATATTACGCCGTCTATCCTTCCACCATCACCGCAAAGGTGGAAGCGGACGGAAGGCTGACCCTGCATCTCCCCGCCAGCCAGACGGGGAAGTTCGAGGACTGTGCGGTCATCGCCTCCCATACGACCTGGGAGGAAAAGAATTTCGGCCGCTTCAAGAGCGCCGTCGGTATGATCCGGTTTACCATAGATGATGAGACCCTCACCCGCGCCATCTTCTCCTCGACAGATGATAAAATGAACATCGTCGGATCCATTTCCACGGATGCCGGATGCTCCGATTTTACTACCGAAGGGACCCAGCCCGAGATTGAGGTCAACCTTGACGGAAGCGGGACCTATTTCCTGGCGACACTCCCGGGCGTCAGCCTGCCGGGCCTCTACTTCAAACTGGGAGACAACAATCTCTGGAAAGGGGAGGCAACCTCTGACAAGCCCGCCACGATCCCGGCCGGAAACGTCCTTTGCATCGACACCCCGGTAAACGGCCATATGGAAGCGCTGGGGAACTTTTACATTACTGTCACCGGCAGCGGGACCAAGGACGGAACATCCTGGGAGAATGCCGGCGACCAGGCACAGCTCATCACCTATCTGTCCGATCCTGCCCAGGGGGCAGCCCTCCACGGTCATACCATCTTCGTCGGTGAAGGGGAATATGACCTTGCCGGAGCAGAAGGAAGCGCCATCTCCGTCAAATATGACACACCGACGATACTTTTCGTTTCCGGTGTCGAAGGGAAGACCATCTTCAAGACCAGTGCGGCAGATGAATGTATCCTCGCCTGCGCTTCATCCAATGTCAACCTGACCCTGAAAGGAATCACTTTCGCCGATGCGAAACATAACGGCGCCGGCGGAGCGCTCAACCTGACGGCCGGACACTTTGACATCCAGCACTGCATCTTCTCGGGGAATGCGACGACTTCCGCCACCAATGAGCAGACTGGCGGCGCCATCTATCTCGGCGGGACATCAGCGGCCAACATCTCCTACTGCTCCTTCATCGGGAACAAGACCGCCAAAACCGGAGGTGGTGCCATCGCCATCTATTCTGCAGGAATCACGCGGATCCTGAACTGCCTGTTCAGGGGCAATAACCCCGACAAGATCGGAAACGGCGGCGCCATCCTCCAGAAAAAGACGGGCAACACCCTTTTCATTGCCAACTGCACTTTTGACGAAAATGCCTGCGCCACCAACGGGCCGGATATCTTCTCATCGGCAGGTGATGCATTGCTGATCTACAACTGCACGATGGTCAACCCTATGGGAAACAATGCCGCCTCAAACGGAAGTATCCGCGCAAATGTCCCGATGCTCCTGGCCAACTGCACGATGGCAGCCGCAAAGGTTGGAACCACCAACGGATTCGCCGGATTCTACAAGAAGGATGAGAAATTGAATATGATCGTCAACAACCTCATCGTCGTTGACGAGGGCAGTTCCATTGCCAAGGCCGTCGCTTCAGGTGCAAATACCATTGTCACCACCTACGGGCACAATGTCCTGTCGAAGACGCCTACAGTCACCTTCAAGGGGACCGGCACCGCGACCGACATATCCGGCGTCACGGCCACTTCCATATTCGGAAGCACGATTGCACTCTCCGAGAACGGGTTGCTGCCCTGGAGCGGTCCGGCATCCCTGGAAGGCTTCCAGACAGCTACGGCCGCAGAGGTTGAAGCCGCACTCAAAGCCTACGTCCCCGATGGAAGCAACCACTACGGTGAAGACTTCTACAACTGGCTTGTGGAAGCCGGGGTATTCAATACGGACGCTGCAGGCACGCCGAGAGGAGCGGAGGGCTGGTGGCCGGGCTCTTATCAGAATCAGTAATGAAAAAAATCCTTATCGCACTTTGTTTCCTGGCGCTTTCCCTGCCGGCAACGGCCGGGGAGGCGCCCGGGTTCAAGGTGGGCACTTACAACCTGTACACCTCCGGATCCCGTCGCGATATTCTCCAGAAAGATACGACCGTATCCCCGCAGCGGTACTGGTGCCACAGCGCCGGTGCCGTCGGAGACATGATCGTTCATCTGGACTGCGACATCATCGGCCTGCAGGAGATCTGCGACAGTATCTGGAACGGTCCCCGCAACATCCGCGGGATTGTGGCGGCCAAGGGCGGTGACTACCGATGGATCCTGTATCCCAACTCTCCGAAAAATACCATTTCTTTCGACGACGCCATCGGTTACAAGCCGTCCGTCTTTGACTGCCTGGAGAGCGGGATCTTCTGGATGGGAGGAGTCCTGGACAAGCCGGAGACGGCGCCCGGCATATACAAAGGGTGGAAGCGTCCCGCCGTCTGGGGACGGTTCCTGCACAAGGCGTCGGGGAAGGAGTTCTACTTCATCTCCACCCATCTGCTTGTGCCTCAGAAGCTGCCTGACGGGACCCACAATGATGACGGGAACAAATACAACGCCCAGCAGCTCCGGAAATGGTGCGAAGAGAATCTGCCGGATGATGTCCCCGCCATCCTGGTCGGCGACATGAATGTCGACATCAACGGAAGGACCTGGAATACCCTGGCACAAGTGCCGTTTATGGACACTAAACTCTACTTCCTGCGCTCTGACCGGATGAGCGAAGACGCCAGGATGTGGGGAACGCAGAATGTCAAAAACGAGAGCCGGCTGACCAAATGGTATCCGGACCACATTATGGTCCAGGGGTTCCGTCCGCTGGACTATGTCATCGACCGCAACCGTTTCGCCACGGATGACGGGACCCTGCACTACCCTTCCGACCATCTGCCGCTGACCAGTCACGTAGTTTTCATCGATTATTCCCCGAGCGGGCTCCCCACTCCGCCCAAGGCGAAGAAAACGGTCCGCACAATGTCCTTCAACGTCCGTTACCACAACAATAACGTCGACTTGGAGAATGGCTGGGCCATGCGAAGAAGAGCTATTCCGGCCATGCTGGAAGACGTGCAACCGGACGTATTCGGCACACAGGAAATCACCGACATCCAGATCGCATATCTGGACCGCCGCTGCCCGGATTACAAGCACGTGGGCATCTTCCGTGAACCGGACGGCAAGAAGGAATGCGCGAGCCTCTACTACAACTGCAATTCCGTCGACCTGCTGGACTGGGGCGGCTTTCACCTGAGCGAAACACCGTCCGTTCCCTCACTGGGTTGGGACGGGGCCGTCAAGCGGACGGCCGTCTGGGCCCGGCTCCGGATGAAGGACAGCAAGAAAGAGTTCATTTTTGTCACCACGCACCTGGACCACAAAGGACAGGAAGCGAGGACAAAGGGCCTGGACCTGATTCTGGACACCCTGTCCGTCATCAACAAGGGGAAACTCCCCTGCGTACTGGTCGGAGACCTGAATATGACGGAGGACAATCCGGCCCT
Source organism: uncultured Bacteroidales bacterium (assembly GCA_947165305.1). Taxonomy (GTDB): domain Bacteria; phylum Bacteroidota; class Bacteroidia; order Bacteroidales; family UBA932; genus Cryptobacteroides. Next base: position 7,000 of record CAMUZW010000007.1, on the reverse strand, counting down.
GGTCCGGTTGTCCGGTGAAATGAAAAATGCCCGGGAAACGGCTGTGTCCTCAGATGACAGATATTCTTTCAACGGCTTCGGGCAGTCCTGGACCGGCAACATCGACTATATCTGGTACAAGGGGTTCAAAAAATGCACAGATTTCAAGGTTGTTACACGGAAATACCTGCATATCAACTATATATCAGACCATTATCCCATCCGGGCAGATTTGCAGCTATGAGAAGGTTATTGACAATATGCGCCATCCTAGCCTCGGTCTGCGCAGTGGCGGCAACTCCCCAGAAAGGGAAGACGACACTCCGCGTCGGCACATACGATATCACCAATTCGTTCAACCGACAGACACAGGTCAAAAACGGCAAGATGTCCCCGGAGCGGATGTGGTGTCATAGCGTCTCAGCCGTGGCAGATGCCATCCTGGAGGCCGACTGCGACATTATGGGCATCCAGGACGTTTGCGACACCATAGCCGGCAGGCTGGACGGCGTCAAACCGCTGATCACTGTCCTCCGAGAGAAAGGCGGAGACTATGAATGGCTTGTCCTGAGCAACAAGAATCCTTCATATCCTCTGGAAGGAAAAATGTCGAACGGGACAGGCATCCTCTGGCGGTCCTCCCGGTTCGAACTCAGAGACTATGGAATCTACTGGCTCAGCGGCACATTCGACAAGCCCGGGCGTGCCAAGGAATTCAAATATGGAGGCAAACATGCCTCTATGATGTGGGTCCGGCTCTTTGACAAAGACGCGCAGAAGGAGTTGGTCTTCACCAGCGCCGGCGTCAACGGTCCCTCCCAGAACTCCAAGACCGGCAAGGTCACCTACCACGAGATCAACGTCGCCAACTGCCGGAATATCTTAGAATATATGAATGCGGACATCGCCCCTAAAGGGACGCCCTCCGTCATCACACTCAACGCCCGTAACGCCCCGTCCTATCCCGGATACAAAGCCCTCACATCTTCGCGATGGTTTGATGTCTATGACCGGCTGAAGGAAGAAGGATCCCTGGGCGAAGCAGACGGAAAGACAATAGACACAATGAATTCACTGGATGAGAAGAAGTTGCAGGGAGGCCGTCCGGATCACATCCTGGAAGATGGCTTCTCCGTAAAATCCTACTCCGTCCTCAGAAAGAAATATCGGACGGCCGACGGAACATTGCACTACCCTGCCCTGCATTTCCCAGTCATCGCTGAATTACAATACTAATGACGAAGTTGAATAAAATGTACTTGACGATTGCACTCCTGTCCTTTCTCCTGGCCTGCGGGAAGGAGCCGGCAGGAGACAAGTCTGTTTCATTGACTGCCAGCATTGAAAATCCGGCCTTGAAGACCCTTTGGGCGGCCGGCGACGTTATCAGCATCAACGGCATCCGCTCCGAAGCCCTGTCAAAGGATCAGGCCGGTACGGCCACCGCGGCCTTCAAGCTGACGCAGAAACCGGCGGAAGCATCTGCCTACAATGTCGTATACCCCGGATCCACCCAGCAGGGCAGGATTGAGTTCCCCGCCCTTCAGCAATACGTGGAAGGATCCGTAAGCCGGGGCGCAATTCCGCTGGCCGGGCATACGGCCAGACTGGAAGACGGCGTAACGCTTCGAACTCCCGCAGCCATCATCCAACTGTCACTGAAAGGTTCTGCCACCCTGAAAGAGATGGAAATCACCTCTCCCGGCAGCGAGAAGATCAGCGGTCCTTTCAGACTGGGAATGGACAAGGACGGAACCTGTGACGGCAGCATTACAGCAGAGGCCGGTGCATCAGGATCGCTAAAATATTCATTCGGGGAGGGGCTCGCCCTTTCGGGTGCTGGCCGGGACATCCTCTTCTCCCTGCCCGGCGGAAACTATTCCAAAGGATTTCAGGCCGTTATCCGCGCGACTGACGGAACGGCGATGACCGTAAAGGTCCATCCCTCCGGCATCAAGCTGGCCGCCGCCACCCTTCATCGCTTCGATACGATTGCCTACGAAGCCGGAAAAGAAATGACGGTAGGAGGAGGAAGCGCCGATGACAATACCAAGGAAACGGTCGGGGCTGGAAGTCTGGACGCAGAAGAGGCGAAGATGGCGAACTCGATCAAGGCCGGCTCCTTCAATATCCTTTCAGGAGCTGCACGCAAGAACATGATGGACAAAGACCCTAGCGTCTCGAAGCAGCGCTCCTGGGCCAACAGCTACAAGGCTGTCGGGAAGATGATCGAATGGCTGGACTGCGATGTAATGGGGCTGCAGGAGGTGGATTGGATCACTTACGGGCTCGGTCCTGATTACGATGGGAAAACCTACGACCTCAAGGATGTCCTGCCCGGATACAAATGGATCATCTACAACCTCAGGACAACGAAATACGACGAAGAAGGACTCGTAACCTACGACGACATCGGGACCACGGACGCCATCATCTACAAGCCGTCCACCCTGACGCTGGTCAACTCCGGCCGCTACTGGATCACGGGCACCAAGTTTGAACCGCCCGTCAGGGGCGTCAACTTCGACGGGCCCGGCTCCAACCGATCCTGCACCTGGGCAGAATTCAAGCACAATGCCAGCGGGAAAACCTTCTATTTCTTCAGCACCCACCTGGACGTTCCCGGCAAGGGAACGACCGAGAACCCCAATGAAGCGCAGATCATCAACGCGCAGGAAATGGTCGAGTGGCTGGCTCCGCTGGTCGCTCCCGAAGGTTCTTCCTCCATCATTGTCGGAGATATGAACTGCGACGGAAGTTCCGTTGCTTACAAAGTCCTGCGCAGCAGCCGCTGGGATGACGTATATGACCGAATGAACATCGAAGGAACGCTGGAATATGTAGACGTCCAGAACAAAGGAACGATGAATGCCAACAAGAACGAGACAGGGGGATCCGGAACCTGGCGTCCGGATCACATCCTGATTGAAGGATTCTGCCCGACTTACTACAGGGTCGCCCGGGAGATGTTCCCGACGGCGGACGGATCCCTTCACTATCCGTCTGATCACTTCCCGTTGAAGGTCATCTTAAACTTCGAGGATAAATAGTTATGAGATTCAAGCATACCTTACTCCCCATCCTGAGTCTGGCTCTGGCTTGCAGCAAAGAGACCGCCCCGCAGGATTATATATTGGAGGCCGGGATGCCGGATACGGAGACACGGACGGTTCTGGGGCCCAGGTCCGGGTCAACCTATCCCGTTCTCTGGAGCGTCGGTGACCGCATCATCGTCAATGGTCTGGAATCCAAGCCGCTCAATGCCGTCGGAGCAGGAAGCAAAATAGCGGCATTCCGTTTCGACACAGCCCCGGCAGCGCCGTATAACGTACTGTATGGCGGCATTTCCGGACAGGATGACGAGTTTGAGATACCCGCCCGGCAGGAATACTATCAGGGAAACCTGCGAAGCGGCTATGCTCCGATGTATGCCTCCTCCGCGCAGAATGCATTTACAATGAGCCATCTTTCCTGCATCCTGTCCCTTCAGCTCAAAGGTTCAGCCACCATCCGGGGCCTCTCTCTCTACACCCTTGACGGCACTCCCCTTGCGGGACGTTTCCGTCTGGAGAAAGAGGAAGGCCAGTTTACCGGCAAGACGGCAATGATCAGCGGCAACAGTCATATTGACGTGACGGTCAACGGAGGAGTCGACATCAGCGAGGGAAAGACTTTCTACTTTTCCGTCTGTCCAGGCACATTTCCCAAAGGGATCTGCCTGGATATCTATGCCGAAGATGGAGGCCGTATGCGGCTTTGCACCCTGGCCGGAGAGACCCTCTCCGCAGGGCATGTGTATGAACTGCCGGCGGACGGATTCGTATCCAACGTCGAGCCGGTGACGCTCATCTCCACCTATGCCGAGCTGAAAGCTTTTGCCCAGAAAGTCGCGGCCCAGAAGGAAATCCTGCACGCCCGCCTGTTGGCAGACATCAAGGTGGATGACAGCTGGATGCCGCTGGAAGGCTTCTCGGGAGATTTTGACGGAGGCGGCTACACCATTTCCGGGCTCAAGAAAGCCTTTGCAAACGAACTGCTCGGCTGCGTCCGTAATCTGACCCTGGAAGCGGATTTGAACATATCGGGAGAGGCGGACATCGTTGGCGACGGATCGGTTTTCTGGGCCGGAATCCTTGCCAACCGTATGTACGGCAACGCCATTGCCAGGAACTGCATGACCCGCGGATCGATCCGGTACACCCAGTGGGGCAAACAGATCCGCGTCGGAGGAATCGTCGGCTATGCACCGCACGCGCTGATTGAAGACTGCGTCAACGAGGCCGACATTACGGTCATCGGGGACGGAAGCGATATGGTCCACGCCGGAGGCATCATCGGGCGCTCTTATTCCTCGGCATACTTTGTCCAGGTCATCAACTGCGTCAACAAAGGTGACATTACGATGGAAGGCACGGCCAAATCGGCCAGCCTGGGCGGTATCGGAGGCCATTTCACTCCGATACACACGACCAGTGTTTTCTCCGGGGACATCAACTACGGAAAGATCACCGTTCCGGGCACGACCGTGTTGAACGGCGCCGTCAATATCGGAGGCATCGTCGGTTACTCCCTCGCCTCCATAGCGGGTTGTACCGACGAAGGGAGCATCCACTTCTCCGCCCCGACGGAATCGCTCCTGAACATCGGCGGCGTGGCCGGAAACATCTGCGCGTCTTCCATCAAGGAATGCACGGGCAACACGACGATGTTCGTGGATTCTGAATCCACCGGTGACGTCCGGTGCGGCGGCATCGCCGGCGTGGCGACGGGAGACGCTACCATCAAGGATATCGCGGTGGACGGCTGCCTGTATGGCGGAGCGATGACCCTTCGGATCGGCACGCACGGAGAACTCATCGCCAAGCCCATCGTCGGCCTGTACTCGACGGAGACCCACACGGAAATGAACTGTATTTCAACAGGCACAATTACAGAAGAATGATCAGTGCTATAGCAATTGCCCTCTTGGCTTCCCTTCTTTCGCTCTCCCCGGCGAATGAGAAGCCCCGCGACCTTTCCATCAAGGTGGGGACTTATAATCTATGTACCAGCGGTTCCCGCAAAACCTTCATCGAGAAAGGCAAGGCCGGAGTCTTTGCCGGGAAACAGAGATACTGGTGCAACAGCGCCTCTGCTGTCGCAGATATGATTGCGGAGATGGATTGTGACATCCTGGGCGTACAGGAAGTCTGCGACAGCATCTGGGGCGTAAAGGGAGATCTGGATATCAGGCAGCTTGTGGCTGAACGCAACGACGTTTACGACTGGATCCTCTATCCCAACACGGTCAAAGGCATCTCATACGATGTTGCCATTGCCTACAGGCGGGACCTCGTCGACACGCTCGCGACCGGGATCTTCTGGATCGGCGGCATCCCCGATGAACCCCGGACCAGGGCAGGAGAACCCAAACATTCCTGCAAGCCCTGCGTATGGGCACGGTTCCGGACCAAGGCAACGGGACGGGAGTTCTACTTCCTGGACGCCCACACCGTCGTTCCCCAGAAATACAAAAACGACAAATGGCCCCGAAACAGCGGGAACATCCTGAATATCAAACAGCTCAGACTTCTCGGAGAGGCGCTCGTCCCGGAAGGGGTTCCTTCCATTCTCGTGGGGGACCTGAACATCTCGCATACATCCGGCGACTGGCGCAACCTGTCCGAAGGAAGGTGGGAGGATATCTACACGCAATGTTACCGGAACGGATCCCTGAACATCGATGACAAAGAATGGGGCACGCAGAATACCAAGGATGAGAAATCTTGGAGCAAATGGCATCCGGACCATATCATGACTGACGGATTCAAGGCGGTGGACTTTATGGTCCGGCGGGACAAATACCCTACGGCAGACGGTACGTTGCACTACCCTTCCGACCATTTTCCACTGATGGCCAAGGTACTGTTTGATGACAGCGTTTCAGCAAAGAACTGGGAGAAGGCCACTTCGCCGGACGGACGCGTCTGCATCGAGGTCTGCCCCGGTGACGAGAATGTCCTGTACCGGGTGTCGTGCGACGGGAAGGTCCTGGTCCGGCCTTCACCGGCTGGTATGACACTGTCCGACGGTACGGTATTCGGCGCGGGGAAACCCGCCAGGATCGTCAAGGGGAAAAACTCGCTCGTACTGCGTTATCGAGGTTACAGCCTGGAAGTGCGGGCGGAGAATGACGGCGTAGCCTGGCGGTGGAAAGCCTCTTCCAGAAAGCCGTATCAGGTCGTTTCCGAACGGGCGGATTTCCGTTTCGAGGCCGGAACGAATACCTTCTTCTCCTATACGCATAAGAACGTGGATCCTTATCAGGATGACTTCCAGAATCTTTACACGACAGCGTCGTTCCCGGTCTGGTCTTCCGGAAAGCCGCTCCTGGACGTCGCGATGGGGCCCTACGACATACCCATTCTTCCGACCCAAGGCGGAGAGCCGCCCCTGGCGGTGCTGCCCGCACTGGTCGAGGACAATGGGATCAAGATGGTCATCGCCGAATCCGACGTGATTTCCTACCCGGGGATGTTCCTGAAGCCCTTCGGCTGCGGATTCGAAGCCCGCTTCGCCGGGTATCCCGCCACCGAGAAGCAGGGCGGCAAGCGGAACCTGCAATGGATCGTGACTTCCCGCGAGGACTATATCGCCTCCTGTGACGGCAAAGCGCGCACCTTCCCCTGGAGGGTGATCTGCATTGCCCGGGAAGACCGGGAACTCGCCGGAAACGATCTGGTCACCCGCCTGGCCCCTCCCGCCAGCGGCGATTTCTCCTGGGTCAGGCCCGGCAAGGTGGCCTGGGAATGGTGGAATCAGTTCGCCCTCTCGGACGTGGATTTCATGCCTGGGGTCAATACGGAGACATACAAGGCCTATATCGATTTTGCCTCCCGCCACGGAATCGAATATATCCTGATGGACGAAGGATGGGCTGCCAGATATGCCGACGACCTCTTTGCCGTCATCCCCGAAATCGACCTCCCGGAAATCATCCGTTACGGGCAGCAGAAAAACGTCGGCATCATCCTCTGGGCCG
>CAMUZW010000006.1 GCA_947165305.1 uncultured Bacteroidales bacterium | reverse complement strand
GGGCTATCGGGCAGGAGCGGGCTGGGCAGGGGTGCGGTTGGATTTGTTGGCAAAATGGATTATCTTTGTAGATTAGTATGCTTTATTGCAATAAAGGTAATATCGAAATTTTGACAAATATGAAAAAGACCCTTACCATCCTGGCGTCGGCCCTGCTGCTCGCCGGAGCCGCGACATCCTGCGCATCCCTTGACAAGATGGCCGAAATGGCCGAGAAAGTCAAGGTGACCTGCAACCCGGAAATCCTGGAGGCCGTCGGCGGCAATGTCGATGCCGTCGTTACGGTCACCTATCCGGCCGATTACTTCAACCCGAAGGCTATCCTCGAAGTTACGCCCGTCATCGTCTATGACGGCGGCGAGGCTTCTGCCAAGAAACTCATTTACCAGGGCGAGAAAGTCAAGGACAACTACCGCGTCGTCTCTTCCGACGGCCAGACCGTCAACGCCAACATTCATTTCGAATATGCCGAGGGCATGGAGAAATGCCATCTGGAGCTGCGCGGTGTTGCAAAGGGCAAAGGCAAATCCGTCAAGCTTCCGGTCAAGAAGGTGGCCGACGGCTGCAACACGACCTATATGCTCGCCAAGGGCGACGGTGCCGTGAACTACAAGAGCGACCAGTATCAGTCCGTGGTGACCACCAAAGTCGAAGGCCAGATCAAGTACGAAGTGGGCAAGTCCGATGTCCGGAAGTCCGAACTCTCTTCCCAGTCCATCAAGGACTTCAAGGCCATGCTCGAAGAGGCGGCCAAGGATGAGCGTCAGAAGATTTCCGGGACGGAGATCGTCTCCTACGCTTCCCCCGAAGGGTCCGAGGACCTCAACAACAAACTCTCCGCCGACCGTTCCGCTTCTGCCGGCAAGGCCTGGGAGGAAATCACCAGCGGCACATCCGTCTCCGACCCGACGCTCAAGAGCGTAGGTGAGGACTGGGAAGGCTTCCAGAAGCTCGTCGCCGAATCCGACATCCAGGACAAGGACCTCATTCTCCGCGTCCTTTCGATGTACAGCGACCCCGCCGTCCGCGAAAGCGAGATCCGCAACATGTCCGAGGTCTTCACCTCGCTCAAGGGAGAAGTCCTTCCGGAACTCCGCCGCGCCCGCCTCATCGCCAACATCGAGTACCAGAACTACACCGAGGAAGAGCTCATGAAGCTGATTGACGAGAATGTGGACGTCCTCGACGAGGAAGCCCTCCTCAAGGCAGCCAGCATCGCGACCGACAACAAGAAGAAGGAGACGCTCTACAAGAAGGCCGTCACCAAATACGACAGCGAGCGTGCCGCCTATAACCTCTCCGCCCTCTACGTGGATGAAGGCAAACTCTCCCAGGCCGAGAAAGCCCTTTCCAAACTCGACCAGAAAGATCCCGAGGTACTCAATGCCCTGGGCGTCCTGGCGCTCCGCAAAGGCGAGAACGAGAAGGCTGCCGGATATTTCGACAAGGCCGGGAACAAAGAGAATCTCGGTACGGTCAACATTCTGGAAGGCCGTTATGACGAGGCGCTGAAGCAACTGGACGGCACCGGCACCTTCAACGAGGCGCTCGCCTGCGTGCTGACCGACAACCTCGACAAGGCCTCATCGATCCTCAACAAGATCGATACGCCCGAAGGCAATTATCTCAAGGCTATCATCGCCGCCCGCCAGGGCAAGGAATCCGCGATGAAGAAGGCCCTCAAGGCCGCCTGCGAAGACGATGCGCTCAAGGCCCGCGCCAAGAACGACATCGAGTTTGCCGATTACGACCTTTAGGCTCCGTACAGATACGCCTGCTGCTCGGGGGAGAGATGATCGATCTCAATCCCCCAGTCGGCGAGCTTGAGTTCGGCGACGCGGCGGTCGGTTTCCAGAGGAACATTGTGGAGCATCTTTCCGGGTTCATCCGGGAGGGTGCTCCTGTTCTTTACCAGCCACTGCGCGCTCAGCGCCTGGATGGCGAAGGACATGTCCATGATCTCTGCCGGATGGCCATCTCCCGCCGCAAGGTTGACGAGGCGGCCTTCCGCGATGATATAGATGATCTTCCCGTCCGGGAGGGTATACGCCGTGATGTTATTCCGCGCGGGCGCCTCCTTTACGGCCAGTTTCTTGAGGGCCGCGACCGAGACTTCCACGTCGAAATGCCCGGCGTTGCAGCAGATGGCGCCGTCTTTCATCACGAGAAAATCCTCCGTTGAAATGACTTCTTTGCAACCCGTGACGGTGACGAAGATATCGCCCAGCGGGGCCGCCTGGCGCATGGTCATCACGCTGAATCCATCCATCACGGCCTCCATCGCCTTGATGGGGTCGACCTCGGTCACGATGACCTTGGCGCCCTGGCCCTTGGCCCGCATGGCGACGCCTTTGCCGCACCAGCCGTAGCCGGCCACGACGACATTCTTGCCGGCCACGATCAGGTTGGTCGTGCGGTTGATACCGTCCCATACGCTCTGCCCGGTGCCGTAGCGGTTGTCGAAGAAATGCTTGCAGGCCGCATCGTTGACCAGCATCATCGGGAAGCGGAGTTTGCCTGCGCGGTCCATCGCCTGGAGGCGCAGGATGCCGGTGGTCGTCTCCTCGCAGCCGCCGATGACGTTCGGGACCAGGTGCGGATATTCGTTGTGGATGGTGGTCACGAGATCGCCGCCGTCGTCGATGATGACATTCGGCCCGACGGCCAGGACGCTGCGGATGCCGCGCATGTATTCCTCCTCCGTCGCGCCGTGAAGGGCGAATACGTTGAGGCCTTCGTGCACGAGGGCGGCCGCGACGTCATCCTGGGTCGAAAGCGGATTGCTGCCGGTCACATACATCTCGGCCCCGCCCGTTGCGAGCACCTCGCAAAGATGGGCCGTCTTGGCCTCCAGGTGTACGGAAAGGGCGACCTTGAGGCCCTTGAAGGGCCGGGTTTCGAGGAATTGCTTCTGGATGGTGTCCAGCAGGGGCATGTGGCGCCGTACCCACTCGATTTTGAGTTCGCCGGCGGGCCAGAGATTGATGTCACGGATTTCGCTTGCCATATTGTCAGGATTGTAAGGCACAAAGGTACAAAGATTTCCCGATTCCCCCATGTACCCCGTCACAAAAACGCCCGAAACGTGCTCAGCCCCCTCCTGCCGGAAGGGGCTGCGTCACGAAAACGGCCAAAACGTGCCAGGTCCCGGCGCTAACGCGCGAAGAAACGGAACTCCGTGCAGGACGTATACCGCTCGCCGGGGCGGAGCACCGTCGTCGGGAAACGGTTCTGATTCGGGGAGTCCGGGAAATGAATGGTTTCCAGCAGCATACCCGCGAACTTGTCAATCGGGCCGTATTTCCCGTACGGGTATTTCTCGACATTGAATCCGCGGCCAGTATAGGTCAGCAGGGCCGGTTCCGTCGTCCAGGCCTCCACGCCGCGCCCAGTGACCGGGTCATACAGCGAGGCCGCCCGGCGCAGGGTCCCGTCCCAGTCCCGCAGCACCCAGCAGGCAGACATCCCGTGCATGATCTCCAGATGGCGGTTGGGCATATCAATCCGGTAATCCACCCTGTGCGGCTCCCGGAAGTCAAACGGACTGTCCTCAACGGGCAGCAGCAGGTCGGGACAGAAATGCAGGTTGTTCTGCACACAAGTATCCGCATCCACCTGCAGCTGCTGCTCCATGATGTAGCTTCCCTCCGCACCCCGCATATTGAAATACGTATGGTTAGACAGATTGATGACCGTCGGCTTGTCGGTCGTCGCAGCATACTCCATACAGACAGCATTGGCATCCGTCAGCCAGTACGTGACCGTCACGTCCATATTGCCCGGGAATCCGGCCTCCCCGTCGGGAGACAGCCGGTGAAAGCGGACGCCCACCCGGCCTTCTTCCCGGCAGGGCTCCGCCTCCCACATCTTCCGGTCAAATCCTTCCTTGCCTCCGTGACACTGGACGGGCTCCCCCTCAAAGTTTTCATTGGCGTCAAGTTCATACTTCACCCCGTCCAGTGTAAAGGAAGCGTGATCGATCCGATTGCCGAAGCGGCCGATTACCGGTCCGAAGAAGCGGTCTCCCGTCTCGAAGGCTTCCAGTGTCCCGGGCCCTACGACAACATCCTCCAGACGCCCCTGCCGGTCCGGCATGACGATCCGGACGACCCGGGCGCCATAATCCGTAACATCCATCGAAGCCCCCTGCGCATTGGTCAGGTGGAAGAGCGTCGCCTTCTCTCCCGTAGAGAGCGTCCCGAATTCCGACGGCGTGACTTCCGCTTTCTCCGTACAACTGACGGCCGCCGCCAGGACGGCCGCCAGAAGAATAAGGATCCGTTTCATGAACCGTTAAATATTTACAATATCTATCGTGATGGCCTGATTGTCACGATTCCCCGGATTCCAGAAATAGAAAGGCGCATTGGCCGTTCCGTTTTGGGTAGCGGGTGACGGACCTGTCTTTCCTGTAACAACCGTATTTTCTCCGGTGCTCCAGATAGAGCCGTCTACACAAATTACCCTTATCTTAATTTCACCCTCTGAGATTGCATTATCAAATGTCATTTCGACGGTCTGGTCCGTATCAATCGTGGCTGAGGCTGCCGCGCCGCCGAAAGGAATGGCCCAGGTTGCCGTTGCGGTCACTTCAGCTCCGGAATAGGCCGGAAGGTTTGCGGTTGCCGTCGTTTTCCAGGTGGCACCATCCAGATATTTCACCTCCCAGAAAGTAGGGCCGTTACGGGTATAGATCGGCATTGTCAGACTCAGTGTCGTCCCGGCATCAAAATTCTTGACAGGCAGAACAAATTCAAAGTAGTCGCCCGTCCAGATTCCCTTTACGCCGACGACGCTGATCTTGTAGCCCGCGCTGTTTGACGTTTCAATAAAATGCTTGACGGTAGTGGCGACAATCGCGTCCGCCCAGTTCCAGGTCATATACGCCTGGCGCTGGTCTTTGGAGTAGAGCGTCCCGTGATGTCCTGTCCAGAGTTGCGATGTCCTTGTAGATTGTACACAGGCCGCATCTTGCGACCAATCCACTACCCATTCATTCGTGGCCGCATTGTATCCGGCGCCGGTAGCGTCATAGCCCATCGGGAAGACGACAGGGAATGTAACAGGCTCGACATTGGACACTACAGTACTGATTTTTCCGACAGAAGTGATCTTAGAACGTTCCACCACGACATCCTCCGTAGTTCCGACCGTCTTATTCGGGCCGTCAGACAGCGCACAGTTTAACGTGATACCTCCGGTATATGTTCTTGCGGAAAGGCAGAAGTAATAAACGCCGGGCGCAAACGTTCCGCCGGCTTTCGGAGTGAGTGTCATGGACGTTCTTGCACTCGCGAGGGTTTCACTTGCAATATTCCCGGCGTCATCCAGGGTCACGTAATAAACACCCCCGATGGTCCCATTGTCATTGGCTTTGAGCGTGACGCTCTGTACATTGTCGTCCTGCAGTTCGAATTTCAGCAAACCGCCGAGATTCTTGAATTGCAGTTCTCCGTCTTTCAATAAGGCAACGGACGAATTGTAGGTATTATCAAATGTCCCGGGCGCAGAGGCTTTCTGGGATGAAAGGAAACCCAAACGCACATATCCCTCGGACGCGCTGACAAAATCCGTCGCATCGAAAGGATAAACTGCATAATACTTATCCAGACCCGGAGCAATCTCTCCTTCGAAGGTCGCCGTCGCATTGTCGGCGGACAGTTCCGAAATCGTAAACTTCTGCACGGCGGCCTTCTTCTCTGCAGTCGTCGCTGTGGCCTCAAGAAGGGCGTCGATAATCCCGATCTCGTCCGTAGAAGACCACTTGACCTTCTTGCCGTCCAGATAGGTTTTCGTCACGGATTCATCAAAACCGGCCTTGACCGTAAGGTGGATTTTCTCGCCGGCGGGAGCAGGTTCATTTTGAGCATTCTCCTTGTTGCAGGCAACGGCCCCAAGGACAAGGGCTGCAAGGGCCCAGAAATACATTGTCTTTTTCATGGCAACATCCTCCTTATTCGAGCGTGTACTCGGTTTCGTAATCCTCATATTCCTCGTGCTGGGCAGCATAGTTGCTGACACAGAACGATTGGTCAATGCTGTACATCATGCATCTGACCACCGGCGCCTCATAGGGTAGCGCCACCCTGTTGTTTTGTTTCATAGCTATCATGATTTTGATTGTTATTTCACGATTTCGAACCGGAGTGACTGGGCGTCTGCCCCTGTCCCGTAGAAATAAAACACGGAACTGTAGTCTTCGCCGGTATGATTGGGGAGATCCCGCTGTACGGCCATCCCGGTAGAGCTGTCGGCCTGAATGCTTCCGTCGGCGACCCGGATGCGGAAGCGGAGGTATCCCTCGCCGATGCCCCGGGTAAAGGTTGCCGTGCGGCTGATGCTGTTGGATCCGGCCTTGAGGGCGAAGCTGGCCTCCCGCGTAAAGCCGTCGAGGGTCAGAGAAGAGGCATCGTTCTTCCAGGTGTCTCCATCCAGCCATTCAAATATCCAGAAGACAGGCCCCTGCCGGGTGTAGAACGGTGCGGAGAACCGAACGGATGTCCCCGACGCAAAATCCTTTACCGGAATATAAAATTCCCACCAGTCTCCCGTCCACATTCCCCGGAGCCCGGGAGAAGATATGGCGCCGCTGTTGGCAAAATTCCGGGTCGGAACCATCCCCGGGATGGAGTAGGAGGCAAAGTTCCACTTGGCCCAGGCCTGCGGCTGATCTTTGCAGATCCAAAGCCCGTATCCCGACCAGAACGGCTGCCTGTAGGAATCCACCGTTCCGTTCCCCAACGGGAATACGACAGGGAAACGGACCGGCTCAATCTCCGCGCCTTCATTCAGAAGGACCGATCCCGGCTGATGGGTATAAGCCGGTGACGCCGCAAAGGAACTCAGATCGGTTATTTCCAGCGGATGCTCGAAGGCGGCATTGACGGCGGCGAGGACGACAGGCTTGTTCTCGGCCGTCAGCGGCGTCGTATACAGGGAGGGATGCGGATAATATTCGTCAAAGGTAAAAGGATTGTCTTCCGCCTTCAGGCCTGTGAGCGGCGTGATCAGGGTCTTGTAAACCAGGAGCGCGGCCGCATAACGGCTGAGGCCGTAATCGAGGTGCGTCTGGTCGCCCCGCGTCATGTCCCGCAGGGAGTTGAGCCCGGTCGTCCGAAGGTTTTGCTGGAGGGCGCCGGTCGAAATCACCGTCTCGATGCCGGTCACCTCAAGGATATGCCGGATTGTCTCCACATTGGCCTCAAATTGCTTCCGGGGGTCATCGTTGAAGTTATTGACCAGTCTTTCCATCCCCCGGCCGAATTGCGTAGAGAAAAGGTATACGAATCGGGGATTGTTCTCCCCCTGCGAAGCGCGGATCTTGGAAAGGAGACTTTCCAGCACACTGCGCTCATCCTCCGTCCAGCTCCAGCAGCAGGTCTGGCCGGTGTATTCCTGGATGCAGATAATGTCATAGGATGCCATCTCCACGGCCTCTTTGGGCGCGTGGGACGTCACCTCCTCCCCGCGCCAGCGGGCCTGGCCGGGCTTCCAGGTAGCGATGGAGCAGATGCCGCTGTTGGCATAATTCTCATTGTACAACGGCAGCGTATAGGCGCCGTGGAAAATACGGGTCAGTTCAACGTCCCGGACACCGGCGCTGTTCAGCAGGCTTGGAAGCAGGTACGTAGCATCCAACGTCAGGGAATTCCCGATAAACAGGATGCGGGTTGTCTTCTGGGCCGGTGGCTCAGGCGGATTGTCCGGTTGTGTCGGGGTCGTATGGCCACCGCCGCCGGAAGGATAATGTCCCTCCAACGGCGATTTTGACGCGCAGGAAATCGTCAGTATGAATAACCCGCAAACGATTAAAATTTTTCTCATAATCCTGTCAGTGAAATCCACCGGGCCGTGGATTTGTCGGCTGTCGGGAGAATTGCATCCTCTCCGCCATTACGGATATCAAAGAGGGCGGCATTCAGAAGGAGACTTCCGTCCTGGATGGGCAAAGCCGAACGGGGAATACCGATTTCGACAACGTAGCCGTTGTCTGTATCGGTATTATAGCCGACCGTACCGTCATAAGAGGAAGAGACCTTGGAACCCAAAACCTTTTCGCGCCAGCCGCCTGCATAGTTTCCTTCGGTCTTAAGGCCTTCGTAGGAGGCCTTTACGCGGACCGACGTCCCTCCGGTCTCCGATCTCGAAGGATCGGAGAGGAAGATCTGGACATAATCATCCTTGGATATGTCGGCATCGGAAACCTCGAAGAGGAAGTAGACATACTCAGCATCCCGGGCACACCTGACCGTGGCCTTGCTGTCGCCCAGAGAGCAAATCCATAGCGCTTCGTCGCCCGCCTTCCAGTCGTTGTTGTTGCCGTCCACCGTCACGGGATGGGATGCCGCCTTGATCGCGTGGTTCAGATAGAACTGCCCGACCTGCATCACACCGCCGGACCCTCCTACGCCGGCCACCAGCGTATGGCTGTCCGCACAGTAAAGCGAACCCCAGAACCCTTTCCCGGTCGTCAGCGTCTGGGAGAATACCTTCACTTCATCCGAAAAATTCCGCCCCTTGGCATCGCCCTGACGCATATAGAATACATTGTTTTCATTATAGGAAAGGACCGTCTCTCCGGAAGGGAATTGCACCAGATAGGGTGCACAGCCCTTCGTAAACTTATTTACCCGGTCCGCGGGCAGCACGCCCTGGGCATCCGGCGTTCCCCAGGATCCGTTCGCGTCGCTGTAGGCAAGCGAGACGTAGGTCGTATAGGATGCTCCGCCGATGAAGGATTCCGCCGCAGCCGCTAAAGCGGAAGATCCGTTGAGGGCGATTACGGCCGGCATCTGGTCGGTCAGGATGATCTGGGAGCCGTAGGTGTAGCGGATCTGGGCGAATCCCCGGGCATGACCGGTCGTCGATCCGTACTGCCAGGTCTTGCCGCCGTCGGAGGACTCGATGTAGGAACTGCCTGTGGAAATCACTTCGTTCCCCGCGCCGAATGCATCTGAATTGAGTTTCTCGGAGTCCGTGTAATAGATCTGGATCCGGCCGTCGGGGAGCAGGACCGGCATCGGTTCCCAGTTGGTCCCGACAAATACGATCTGCTCCTCTCCCCAGGTGACGCCGTTGTCATCGCTGATGCGGATTGCAAGTCCGTTGTCCGGAACCCGGTCCCGGAAAGCGGTCATCGCCCGGGTGGCGGCGACGACGAGGATCCTGCCGTCGCCGAGTTTGAGCGGATGCGCGCCTGCATAGCCGCGGCGGTTACTGGAACCGGAGCAATCCGTTATCTGATGGACGGGAAAAAGTTTTTTCTCGAATTTCCAATTTACAAGGTCGGAACTCCGGGCGTAGGAACATTCATTGCCGGCCCAGGTCGAAGCGTTTCCGCCGTGGTAGAACATCAGGTAATCCCCGGCGTCCGTCTTGACGAAACGCGGATAAATGGGCTTGGATTCCTGTAAGACACCTTCTCCCAGTTGTACATAGGTTCCGGCCACGGGCGTCAAAACGGACTTCAGCGCCGTCGTCGAATGGGAATTCACCGCTCCGGCCACACCGTTCAATTCCTTGATCGGCGTCAGTGTCAGTGTCTGGCGACGTCCGCCCGGCGTGACGGGTTCGCCGCTGCCTTTCCCCGGATTCTTCTCACACCCGGAGGCGGCGAGAAGAGCCAGGGAAAAGGCCATGATCTGTATTAATTTTGCTTTCATGCTATTTCAGGGTCAGGCTGAGCCATTCTTGAGGATAATCCGAGTTTTCACCCTGCAGGTCTTCCTGGATGGAAATCGGCTTTTCTTTGCCGTTCTTTTTATAGAAACGACGAAGGTGAACCTTCATCTCCTCACCCGCGCGGGGAGCTCCGCCGATAACCTTCCAGGGGATGGAAACTTTGACGGAGTAACCGGTATCGGTATCAGAATCATCGTTGAGGGTGCCGCGTACGCAAAGGTCCTCCGTTACGCCCTGATGGATCAGATGCCAGGACTAACCTTCTTCCCGGTAGACAATATATTTACCTTCGGCATTGACGACCATTTCGTACACGGTACCGTCGTTCCGGGCAATCAGGACGGCCGGCGCATCGGAATTCTCGGGGGTATAAGAAGCGAGGGATCCATCCAGCAGGCAGACACCGGCCTCGAAGGCATCGGCCGTGTAGCCGAAGCCCGCGTAGACCTGCGAAGGGAATCGCTTCCCAAGGAACCACCAGCCGGCCGGAACCGGGCTGAACGCTTCGGGAGCAGGAACGTCAAGATGCCCTTTGCGAAGGGTTTGGGCCTCATTGACACGGCCCCGGATCATCCGGATCATGCCGCGGGTCTCTCCTTTCTCATCCCGGTATTTGTACGTCCCGGTAGCGAAAACTTCACCATTCCCGATATAGGCAATACTGCCCCAATATTCATCACTGGTAAAGGGAGAAGTCGCAAAATGGAAATTGTCTCCCGTCTTGTCGCCGATGAATGTCCAGATTCCCTGACGGCCCTTGTAGGTCCCGTTGCTGAGAACAAGGACTTCGCCGCCCGGAAGGCTTGTACCGTAAGGGCCATATCCCTGGAAGTCTTTGTTGACTTCTTTTTTCATCGGATAATCGGGCCCGCCTTCTTCCAGCAGTTTCTTCTGGTCGGTCCGCCAGTTCTCCTCCATCGTAGTCTTGACGACAATCGGTGTCTGGTCCACGACCAGCCTGCCATGCCAACTCTCCAGCGGCACCAGAATGCCCTTCCCTTCGGCAAGCAGCACACCGGTCGGCATTCCGTCATAGGCAAAGCGGTCGTCGATGCTCCGCGAGATGGCCTCGGGGTCCTCAATGCCGCAGCAGGGTTTTCCCTGCCAGGTCGCACCTCCGTCAAAGGAACGGATTACAATGGTGCGGGGATAAGATGTGTTATCCTTGATGTCCTGGCTCGACGTGATATACATCTGGATTTCTCCGGAAGGAAGCTGGAGGAAGGCCGGCTCCCAGCAGCGCCCGCGGAATACTTCGCGCGGTGCCGACCAGGTCCGCCCCTTGTCTTCGGAGAAACTGATCATGATCCCGCAGTTCTCATTGGTCTTGGGCAGGTCGCCGTAACCGCCGGAATACCGCCATTGGAAGGCCAGGATGATCCGCCCGTCCTGCAGTTCCGTGAAATCGGGATTGACATAGACGATCCGGTCCGGCTTCGTCATCCCTTCCGAAGAGACATAGGTGGTATCATAACTGTGGGCTATGCAGAAGGCATCCTGCCAGGTCTTCCCGTCATCTTCACTCCGGGATGCATAGATATCCCATCCGTAATGATGATTCGAGAAGGTAAAGAGGAGGGCGCCGTCCGTAAGGCGCTTGACCCGGGGATAGTATAGGTTTGTCTCCGTGTACCCAAGGTTCCCGACGGGGATTTCCCGCACCTCCTGATAGGAGGTCCTGTCCCAGGAAATCCGCACGCCGATATCTTCTTTCCACGGGCTTTTGCTGCAACCCATCATCGGAACGGCCAGGATACAGGCCGCAATCATTACAAACTTTCTCATTTTTCAAGCATTTTATTGGCCCAGAGATGGTCCTTCTTCAAAGAAACGGCTTTGCGGAAGCAACTCTTCGCCTTGCCGCCGCGGCCCAGTCCTTTGTACCCGAGTCCCATCGTATAATATGCCTTGGTATTGATACTCTCTACCGTGGCGCCCGTCGTTCCCTCCGCACCATAGAAGTTGACATAGTCTTCTACGATGGCATTCTTTCCTGCATCCACCAGATTCCGGAACAGTTCCTTCGCTTCGGCTTTGCGTCCCAGCCGGCTGAGGGCGACACCCTTCCAATACCGGTAGTCTGTCTTCTTGACGTTGACCTCCGCAGCCTTTTCCAATGCCTCGCGGGCGGCATCCTTGTTCCCGAGCTTCTCATAGGCGTCCGCCATCGCGACATACACCTGCGCGTCGTGCGGGCTGCGGCCGTCCACATAGAATACCTGATGGTTCTCCGGGTAATCGAAAGCTCCTGCGTATAAGTCCAGGGCTCCCTGCACGTCTCCCTTTTTGACACGGTCCGCACCGGCAAGCAGAAGGGCATCCATATAAATATCGTGGAAATTGGCCACGCCCTCACGGGTCGGGAAGTAGCAATTCTTGAGCAGATCCAGGACATAGTCATAATCGCCGGTAAAAATACCGGTAATCACTTCCCCGGCCAGCGGATAGTACCGCTTGACCGCTGTCTTGTGGTGGCTCTTGAGGAGTTCGTGACGGAAAGCCACATCCTCCCCGAGCGCTTCCAGCACCTGGTCGCATTCTTCGAGGAAGAGCGCGCTGTCCGGATCCAGTTCAATGGCTTTGAGATAACATGTTTTGGCCGCCGCATAGTCTTTCTTGAGCAGCCAGTTGTACCAGCCGAGGTTTCGCCAGGCCATGGCGAAGGAAGGCTCCATTTCCGTCACCTTCTTCCACTCCTCAACAGCACGCAGCGGCTGTTTCTCATACATCAGGTTCCCCATGTAATAGTGGGCCTTCCAGCTCTCCGGACACACTTCCGCGGCTTTCTCAAGCACGGCAACGGTCTCGAGCCGGAACGGGTTGCAGTACCCTACGGGAAGGGCGAGTCCTTCACGGATCAGGTTGTCGTCTCCGGTCAGGTAACCGAGCCAGAGCTTGACGGTCGGATAAGCCACCCGGGCGTCAATATCTCTCAGGACGGCCTCCGCCTCTTTCGGGAACCCGTTGTTCCAATAGAGGATGGCGAGCTCGAGATAAGATTCCGGCTGCTCCCGCATGAAGGTATGGAACGCGCCCGCCGGGGCGGTTTCACGGGTTGCCAGCGCGTTGACAGGATCTTCGGCCAGGACGGCATCAAAGCATGCGCGGGCTTCCGCCGTCTTTCCGAGCTCCTTGAGGATCAGGCCCTTGAGATTGATGGCCTGGAAGTTCCTGCCGTTGTAGGCAATGGCTTCATTGATACGGTCCAGGGCCATCTCCCAGTTACCGTCCGCCGCATACATCTGCGCGAGCTGGGTATTGGCGCCGGAGTTGTATGTATAATTCCAGGTGGCCCTGTACAATGTGTCGAGTGCCGCCGCCTTCTTCCCCTGGGCTTTCAGGATCAGACCCAGATTGTAGATCGCTTCGGCATCCTTGGGGCGGGTATAATCGTGTGTCTGGCGGCGGATGGCCGTACGCAGGTACGCTGCAGCACGGTCATAATCGCCACGGAGGCGATAATAGACACCCATCTGGGTGTTGGCACGGGTGTCACCGGGATCTCTCCGCAGAACCTCAAGGAAATAGTCCGTCGGATCGATGAAAGGATTGTGGAACTGGAGGTTCCTCAGTCCGACCAGATAACATTCTTCCGTGTTTTTGATATCCTTCGGACGGAGCGGGCGCTCCACAATGGGAGGAAGCGGCTTGCTGAGGTCATGATGCACCGGCGTATAGCTGAACAGCAGCCGGTCCTTCTCATCATAAAGGTTCATCGTCAGATCCGTATCCTTCTCAATGGTCCCGGGATTGACCTTCTCCACAAACGGCTTGTCCGGGGCAACCGGGGCCGCCTTGGAGAAAACACTCTTCCCGGCATTGAGCAGTTCCATCCGGAGCGAACTGCGGCGACGGGTGGCATTGACGCCGAGCCGGACATTGCCGTCCGGCAGGATGTCCATATTCATCGCCACCTCCTTGTCGCCGGCCTTGACGCCGCCGATGTTCCGGATGCCGTACCAGTACTGGCTGAATTCCTTGGTCTCGTACGGGAAATTCCAGTTGTAATCCGGCTGGTTGTCCGAATAGGCGCCGACCATGAGTTCGATGTAGTGTCCGGCATTGTCCGTCAGGATCTTGGTATCCCACTTCGAATTGGGTCCCCACGACCAGAATTTGCCGCCCTTGATGATGTTGTGGTTTCCGGCAAGCATCGTCCCCGCATCGCGGCCGTGATCATAGCCGGCCACATAATCTTCCTGCTGGTCATACACAAACATCGAGTTCCCGACCGGATGGGCGGCCCACCACTGGGCGTCGACGCTGTCGCGGTACTCTTCGGTCCCGTTATAAGGTTCTACGGTAACGGGCCAGTGCGCCATCCAGTTCTTGCAATGGAACTGGACGAATTCCGTCGACTGCGGGAAGATTATCTGATAATTCTCGTCCACGCTGGTCGAAACGTTGGACCAGTACAGAAGCGAGTTGTTGTTCTGGGTCGCATTCATCAGGCGGCCGCTGATCTCCATATAGGAACAGCCCGGGTGCAGGGTGATGCCGATCGCCCACTGCATCCTGTGACGGTACTCCGTCTCGCCCAGCCAGATGGTCTTGCTCCCGTCAGGGGCGGATTCGATCTTCCAGTCGCAGGGGATGTGGCTTGTCTGCCGATGGTGATGGAACACGTTCCATTCAACGCCGCCGCTGATCCAGGCCCCGGTCATGCCGACATTCGCCGGCTTGACGCAATCCTGATGGTAGAAGATATCATATCCGTTGGTCTTGTCGATGGCATAGAACAACCGGCCGCCGATCTCCGGGAGGACGCAGAGCTGCACATACTCATTCTCCAGATAAAGCGCCTTCCAGCTGACATTCTGCCGGTTCCGGGTCATGTTGTCATTCAGCGGATAGGGATAAACGCTCCGGCGCGCCCGCTGATAAGACCAGTCACGGTCAAACACGGGTGCTTCTTCCGCAGGATCCAACAGGTAAGTGGGTAGTTCCAGTGTTCCTTCCCATGCCTTCACGCCCTGCGCATGCACCGCGGCAAAGGAGAGAACGGACAAAACAATACTTAAAATTACTTTCTTCATCATCACTTTTTATTTTAGCCAGCCCGCATTCTGTACCAGATTCGTATTCATTTCTCTTTCCTTGCTGGGAATCGGCCAGTGGTAGTAGGCATCTCCGCCCCAGCTGTACCGGTATTCGGTCGTTCCCCATGGTTCGGCAAGGCCGTTCCCGGCGGCAAAGCGGAAATCCTTCCAGGTGCCGCAACGCAATTCGTCATAATAAAGGGTCTCCTCACAGGCAAACTCCCAGCGCCTTTCATTTACAATCTTCTCCTTGATCCCGTCCGAAGTCAGATAAGGAGATACACCCGCCCGGTCGCGGACCTGATTGACGTAGCCCAGCGCCTCATCGGGCCGGTTCTGCCCGGCAACCGCCTCGGCCAGGTCAAGAAGGACACCGGCATAGCGGATAATCGGAATATCGAGCGGGTTATAGGTCTCATTCGTACATTCCGTACCGACCGTCACGAATTTGCGGATGCAATAATAAAAATGCGTGTTCTGCTTGGTGCGCAGATCGTTCTGCGGAGCCTGGTCATGGCGGTAGGGGAAGCGGCGCGTGTAATTGGTCGCCGCTCCGTAGAATCCGCCGCTATAGGTCGAATAGGGCGTAATGACACTGGCCAGCAGACGGGGATCACGCGCATTATACACCGCTTTGATACGCGCTTCGTTCCCGGAAGGGAGATATTGCGACATGTCCGCGCCATATTCCTCCATCTGGCTGATCTCATCCTGCGTAAGCCCGTCACGAAGGAAGAATACGCTGCGGGCCGCCGGCGTCATGGAAGACCATCCCGGTAGGAAATTATCCCACTTGAATTCTTTTCCGTCCGCACAGGGATAACTGTCGACAAACTGCTGGTTCATATAGAACGTGTTGTTTCCGCCCTTTCCGGCCACCTGCCAGGATCCATAAGAGCGGCTGAATGCATTCCCCCAGCCGCTGAGTTCCACCATGCGGGCCGAGAAGATGATCTCTTCGGAAGTTTCATTCGCCAGTTTGAAAATGTCGGCATAGGGTTTCTGCAGCAGGCCGTAACCCAGCGGAGCGATGGCCAGAAAGTCGGCTTCCGCCTCCGCATACATCTTCTTCCACAGATAGACCTTTCCGCGCAGGGCATACGCGGCCCCTTTGGTAATACGGCCGTAGTCAGACGAACTGCCGGCAATCTTGTCGGGCAGGGACGGACAGTTGATACAGTCGGTCAGATCCTGGATAATCTTGTCCCAGATCTCATCCTCCGTGCTCCGGGGACGGGTATACTCGGACGGAGCAAGGTTCTTCTCGTACCACGGAACACCGCCCCAGAGGGCATTCAGTTTGTAATAATGATAGGCCCGGAGGAACTTGCATTCGGCTATCCTGCATGCCTTCACATCATCCGGCAGGTCGGGTACTTCCCCGAAATGACCGATAATGTCGTTCGCCCGGTTGATGCCTTCGTACAGGCGTTTCCAGTAAGTCAGGAAGATAGGAGCGTTCGGCTGGACATTTCCGTTGAGATATAGATAATTCGTGTAGAAATTATCATAATACGGATCGATCACGCCGGCAAAAGCGTCCCAGTTGATGCGGTCGAGGTCGGCGCTGACATAGTCATACAGGATATTGCTGTATGCCGAAATCACGGCCGACTCGGCCAGCTTGCCCGAAGTAAAGACCGTATTGGAACTGACCCGGTCGGTCGGGAAGCGGTCCAGGAATTTGTTGCAGCCTGTGACAGCCGTCAGGACTGCCAGTACGGAGATACAATATCTTAACGTTTTCATAGTGACTTCTTAAAATTTAACGCTGATACCAAAGGTGTACTGCCGGAGCATCGCATAATAGTTGGTCGTGCTGTTGAATTCCGGATCCATCCCGGGATATTTCGTGAATGTGAACAGGTTTTCACCGCTGAAATAAACCCGGAGATTCTTCATGGCAATCTTACGCGTCCACTTGGAAGGGAGCGTATAGCCAAGGGTCACATTCTTGATGCGGAGGTAATCCAGCTTATAGAGGAAATGCGTGGAAGCAACCGTCGCACCGCTCTGTTCGGAGCCGTAATTCAGCGTCAGACGGGCGTGGGAAGACGTCAGGTTGGTCCGCGGATCGTCCGGGTTCTCCGGATCGTAGAAATAATGGTCGTATGCGATATCGTATGGGAGCGAAAGATCGGCACGGGTCCCGTAGGAGTGGTATCCGCCGTGGCGCCAGTACATGGCATTGCCGCCCGAGCCGGACAGCGTGACCGCCGCATCGATTCCCTTCCAGTCCATATTCAGCTGGACACCATAGTAGAATTTCGGCGTAACGCCTTTATTCTGGAACTGATTGTCATCCTCGCCGCCATAGACGCCGTCGCCGTTGATATCGGCATATATATAGTCGCCGTACCAGATCTTGTCTTTGGAGACCTTCTGGTTGGGCAGGAACTCCGCACCGGCATCCACCATCGCACGGAGCCAGGCCATGTCTTCCTCTGTCCGGATCATACCGTCCCGGGGACCGCCGTCCGGATTGACTGAGCCGTCGCCGAAGAAATGAGAACCGTCACCGGAATAAACCGGTACCAGATACCACTCATTGATGATTTTCCCCTCCAGCACCCGCTGCGAAGTACCGGTTGACACATCACCGATATTGGACTGATAGGAACGGGTCCCGTCCTCTCCTGTCACCCATCCGGCCTGCAGACGGCCCTTATAACGGGACACCCTGTTCCAGTTGCGGGTGAAGTTGGCCGATATTCCATAGTGGAAGTCTCCGATGCTGTCTTTCCACCCGAGCGTAATCTCAATACCGCTATTGGTCACCTGGGCGATATTCTGATCCGGCGCAGACTTGGTTCCGATGACGCCGAAGACAGGCACGTTGTAAAGGATTCCGTCCGTGACACGGTGATAGCCATCGGCTTCTATCGTAAGCCGGTTCTTGAAGAAACCGGCATCCAGGCCGACGTCGTAGGAAGTGGTGGTCTCCCATTCGAGCAGATCGTTGGAAAGCGTTGCGGTAAGACCCGTCACCTGCTGATTGCCGAACGGATAGGCGGCACCCACGGCATAGGTGGACAGATAACCGTAATTGTCCGTGGAATTGTTACCGAGCCTTCCCCAGGACGCCCTCAACTTGAGATTGTCAACACCCTTCCCTTTGAGCCAGGGTTCCTGGGAGATGCGCCAGCCTGCCGAAACAGAAGGGAACAGGCCCCAGCGGGCCCGGCGGGAGAAACGGGAAGACCCGTCATACCGGAGGTTGACCTCGGCAAGGTATCGTCCGTCATAAGCATAGGTCAGACGGCCAAAGACGGATGCCGCCGCATATTCCTCATGCGTTCCGGTAATCGTCGTCATATTGGTCATCGTCTTGAGTTCGTGCAGGGACTCCGTCGTGGCGCCCGTCTTGCGCGAGGTACTTTCACCGTGATTGTGGCTCAGCGCCTCAAAGCCGACCAGCGCACCGACCTCATGCCTGGAAGCAAACGTGTGATTCCAAGACAGATTGGTCTGGAATGTCCAGTGCCGCGTGTTACTGCCCTGTATTTCGGTATACTGGTTAGCGAGGTTGTTATAGGTATAGGCCTCGGCTGCGCGGCTGAAGGAGTACGCGCCGCCCAGGTTGACCCACTTCATATAATCTACGTTCTGGTGCGTATAGTTGAAGGAAGCGTGATACTTGATATCAAACGGCAGGGAAATATTGGTATACAGGGCTGCGTTGCCGTAGAAGGTCTTGGCGCTGCCGCCGATCCTGTTGAAAAAGTACAGGTTGTTCCTGGAGTTGGCGTGCTGCTCCGGATTCTCCATCCAGCCGAACTTCCCGTCGTAATACGGGTAGATGCCCGGCGTGGCGCGGGACATGTAGGATGATGCGCCGGAGAAATCATTCAGCTGGCGGTTGCCAAGGAAGCCCCAGATCCGGGTTCCGATCTCGAGCCAGGGCGTCACCTGTGCGGAGATGTTTCCGCGGAGCTGGTAACGGCGATATCCCGTATTGTTCACGATACCCGGATTATCCATATAGGAGGCGGAAATCAGATAGCGGACTCCGCCGCCTGAGCCGGAAGCAGAAATATTGTGCTTCTGATAGAGCGTATAGTTAAACATCGCCTTGACCCAGTCTGTATTTGGGTAAGCGACATAATTGGGATATCCGCTGTCGGCAATTCCTTTCGGGTCCTTGGATTTTTCTCTCCACAGGTCGATCATCGCCTGGGAGAAGATAGCCGCATTCCCGATGTTCTCGGCTGACTCGTTCATGATTTCCATGTAGTCGGCATAGTCGGAAACCAGCCTGAAACTGCCGGCAGGGGCATTGACGGCAAACTGACCGCTGTAAGTAATGCTGTGCCTGCCTGTCTTGGCGTCGTTCCCCTTGGTCGTGACGAGAATCACGCCATTCGCGCCCCGGTTGCCATAGATGGCGCAGGAGGCGGCATCCTTCAGGATGGAAATGGAGGCTATATCATCCGGGTTCACATTGCCGAGGGATCCTTCAAATCCGTCTACGATGACCAACGGAGCCGAATCGTTCAGGGTTCCGATACCGCGGATCCGGATGGTCACGCCCTCGCTGCCCGGATTGGACGAGGTCTGGCGGACCATCACGCCGGCATTGAGGCCGGACAGGGCCGCCCCTGTCGTCGTAACAGGCCTGGAGGCCGCAACCTCCTGGAAGTCAACGGTCGACACGGACCCCGTCAGGTTGACTTTTTTCTGGGTTCCATAACCGACCACCACGGTTTCTTCCAGCAGATTTGTATCAGGAAGCAGCGTGACGTCGATCGTTGCACGGCCGTTCACCGGTATGGTCTGGGTTGTATACCCGATAAAGGAGAATTCGAGGACGGCATCAGGCGCGGCCGTCAGCGAATATGCGCCTTTGCTGTCTGAAGTGACTCCCGTAGCTGTGCCACTGACGATGACACCGGCTCCGGGGAGAGGACTTCCCGTCTCATCCATGACATGTCCGGTGACCAGGTTCTGAGCACCTGCCCCCCAGGCAAACAGGATCATCCCAAGCGCAAAAAGGAAAATGTGTTTGCAAGTTGACATAACCTTGATTATTTATGTTTTTGTTTCATTTTCATATATTCCACCGGCAGGACGCCGAACTGCTTCTTGAAGCATTTGGCAAAATAGGAAGGTGTATTGAATCCGACGGCATAGCAGATATCACTGATCCGGCAGCCGTCACTCTGCAGCATCTGTGCGGCAAGATTCAGCTTATATGTCCGGACATATTCCCCTGGAGATGTCCCCAAAAGGCCTTTCACCTTCCGGATCAGGGTCGTCTTGGAAACATAGAGGGCATTGGCGAGCATATCATTGGAGATCTCCGGCTGTGAGATATTATCCTGAATAAAATGGTTCAGCCGGTCAACGAACTCCATATCTGTTCCGGGGACGACGAGTGGCGCCTCTCCGGAGCCGAGCACGCTGCGGCGAAGCGTCATCCGCCGCTCAATCTCGCTCTTCAGACAAACCTTGAGGTATTCCAGGTCAAAAGGCTTCTCGATGTACTGGCTCGCCCCGCTCTCCAGGCAAAGCACCTTGGTCTCGGAAGAAGAAATCGCCGAAAGAATGACGACCGGAATATGGGCCGTCGCCAGATCCGCCTTCACCGCACGGCAAAGTTCGATGCCACTTTTCCCGGGCAGAGAAATATCGGTCAGAATGATGTTGACATCGTTTTTGGAAAGAAGATGCAACGCCTTCTCTTCCGTCGTCGCCGTCAGAATACGGTACTCTCCGGCCAGTTTGTTTCGCAAATAACCGAGCAGGTCGGTATTATCCTCAACGACCAGCAGCAGCGGCAGGGAGGAATCCTTCCCGATAATCTCATCTTCTGCCGCATCCTCCTTCTCTGCCGCGACCTTGACGACAGGCAACGTCAGGCGGAAGCAGGTCTCCCGGGCATTGTCATCCAGCACCAGGGTTCCACCGTGGAGCTGAGCCAGGTTACGGGCCAGTGACAGGCCGATTCCGAAGCTTTGTGAGTATGTTTCGTTTCTGGAGAACTGGACGAAAGGCTTGAAGATTTCCTTCCGCTGTGCCTCGGGAATCGTCGGCCCGTCGTTGGAAAACAGGATCACCATCTTGTCTCCGTTCCGCTCCGCACGGATCCGGACATAGGTCTCGGCATATTTCACCGCGTTGTCTATCAAGTTGGTCAGGATCTTGTTCAGCGCGGATTCGTCCACGCCCAGCGGCAGGGAGGATTCATCATGCTCGAACCGAAGGTCCAGATTCTTCGACCTGGCGGCCTCGGAGAAATTAAAGCAGAGGAAGTCAAGCCTTTCCACAAGGTCTACTTCCTTGTATTCCAGCACATATCCGTGTTTCTCGACCTGGATGAATCCGAGCAGTTCCCTGACAAGCCGGTTCAGGTACTCCGTACTGTTGTTGATGACGGCCAGGTCATCGGCAGCGGACGGAGCGACGGCCCCCGTCGAAGTAATGTTCTGAAGCGGGGTCTTGATCAGTGTCAGCGGAGTCTTGATCTCGTGGATAACGTTGGCGAAGAAGGAAAGTTTCTCCTGATACAGCTCTTTGTCAGCGCGACGTTTGGCGTTCCGCTTCACCTGGAGGGTAAGCCAGGTGACGAGAAGCGCCAGCAGAAGCACATACAGGACATATGCCAGGGCCGTCTTGTACACTTTCTGGCGGATGATGATCTCCAGCGGAAGATGAGATTGGTCGTCCCGGCTGCGTACATATAGTTTATAGCGTCCCGGCGGGATGTTCTCGTACCGGATTTCTCCCTCCGGGCCCGCGTTCCTCCACTCCGGGCCGTGCCCCTCCAGCCGGTACGAAATCGCCTGTCCGGACATCATGCCGGAACCGGGAGTCGCGGCCTTGAATCCGAAGGAATGGACGGAAGGCTTCAGCACGATCCGGTGTGTCTTTTCGATATGGGTGCTCAGGCAGGCATCCTTCGGGGCCGGCTGGACCCGTTCATCGTTGACACGGAACTCCGTCAGGATGACAGACGAAGATGTACTGCTTTCCAGAACCTGCAGAGGACGGAAATGAACCATTCCGTTGGCAGAGCCGAATATCAGCCTTCCGTCTGCACAGCGGAACGAAGAGTGATAATTGAATTCGTTATCGATGAGGCCGTCTGCCTCCGAGAATGTTCCCAGCAGCCCGCTTTCCAGGTTAAAGGCGACGAGCCCCTTGTTGGAAGAGAGCCAGACATTCCCGGCGGAATCTTCCTCTATCATATAGTACACGTCGCTGGGAAGGCCGGGCACATTGCTTTTGTTGAACTGCCGGAAGGCCTGTCCGTTCTGCTCCTTCATCAGGAAGCCCGCACCGAAACTGGCAACCCATATACGTCCTTCCCGGTCCTCTTTCAACGACATGATCTTGTCGGAAGGAATGTAGAAATCCCCTTCCTGCGTACGGGACCAATGCAGGATTGCCTGCGAAGAATCAGCAGGATGGAAGGAAAAGATGCCGTCAGCATAGGTCGACAGCCAGAGCGTTCCGGTATGATCTTCAAAAATATCCGTAACAAAAACGCCGCCGAATTCCGGTATGGAAAGGAAAGAATCCGTTTCCCGGTTGTACCGGAACAAGCCCAGCGTCGTCCCGAAATAAATCTCCCCCGCGGATGTCTTGCAGATTCGGTATATCTTGCTGTCCTTGAATTCAGCAGCGTCGTCTGAACGGCTGTACAGTTTCAGGCGTCCGGTATCAGGGTTGAGCCGGTACATCCCGTCAAAAGAGCCGATCCACAGGTCATCGTCATCACAGCATAATCCGGAGAGATTGTCCGGCAGACGGGGGCTCCTGTACCGGGAGAGCTCGCCGTTTTTGCTGTCAAAAAAGAACAGCCCCTGCTCTTCTGTCGTAATCCATAGTCTCCCGGCATGATCCTGTGACATACTTCTGAACAGGCTTCCCTTGAGGGAACCGCCGTCCGCGCTCTGACGGTATTTGCCAAAGAGCGAAGCGGAAAAGCCGGAATAATCCACGCCGTGGGAATAGGTCGCTATCCACAGGTTTTCGGAGCGGTCGGAAAATACGTGAAAGACATGATTGTCCGACAGGCCGTAAGGGTTGTCGGGATCGACCATGACCTGCTCTGTCTGCCCGTCCGGGAGATGATAGTACCAGAAGCCCCTGGTCGTCGCAAGCCAGACCCGGTCTCCGGCATCATAAGTCATGGCCTCGATAATGGCGCCTTCCTTATTGGGAATCAGTTCCCGTGCCGTCCGGGTACGGGGATCCACCTCGCACAGGCCGTGATTGTTGCTGGCGGTCAGCAGGGTCCCCGCCGAATTGTTCTTGCAGATGGAGATAATGTCATCCCCCCGGAACCAGGCGCCGTCCTTGCCGATTCCGGCCGGACGGAGGGTCTTCAGCGAGTCGTCCGAATAATACAGGTCATCAAAATACAGGGCAATCCAGAAAACCCCGTTGTTATCAACGTGGAACGACCGGATGCCATTCGGCAGCGTAAGATGCCCGTCTTCCCAGAACCAGTTCACAAGCCGGGTCCCGTCATAGGAGAACAGCCCCTGATGAAGGACCGTAAACCAGACAGTTCCATTCTTGTCTATGGCAATCTTGGATACCTTGTTTCTGACGACCGTTCCCTTGTCGGAAACGATATTCATCGGTTCGAACCGGTCCATATCAAAATTATACATTGATATGCCGGTGTCGGTTCCGACCCATACGTTTCCGCGGTCATCTGCGCAGAGACTGACCACAAAGGACGAACCGACGCCCATATCTTCCGCAGAATAGACCTGGAAGGTGCGGCCGTCATACCGGTCCAGGCCGTCAGCCGTTCCCATCCAGATAAATCCGTTGGCATCCTGGGCCACGACGTGAACCTTGTTGAAGGAGATTTCGCTGCCGGCGGTATTCAAATGGGTAAAGGTATACTCCGGCCGCTGCGCCCGCATCCCGATACAGGATGCGAGCAGCATGGCGGCCAGGAAACCTCTCCTCAAAGCGGCAGAAGGCAACATATTACAGCAGTTCTATCCGGATATGCTGGTCATTCCGCTTGCCGGGGTTGTAGAAATAGAAGGGAGCTGCCGGCGTCGCACCGCTCATATACGGCGTCGTATTGCCGGTCGTGACGGCATTGACGCCGGAAGAACGGATGCTTCCGTCCACGCACCGGACACGGATCCGGATTTCGCCGCTCTTGACCTCGTTGGAGAAGGTCATGTTGACGCTCTGTTCATTGTCGGTGGTGGCGGTGACGGCCAGATAAGGGATGGCCCAGGTGGCCCTGGCCTTTACCTCGGCGCCCGGATAGGCGGGAAGATCCTCCTTGGCGGTCGAGACCCACTCTTCGCCGTCCAGATAGAGCACTTCCCAGAATGTAGGTCCCTGACGGGTATAGATGGCCATCCGGAGCTGAAGCGTGGAGCCGGCGGCAAACTTGCGGACCGGGATGACAAACTCGAAGAAATCGTTCGTCCAGACGCCCTTGACGCCCACCGTACTGATGTTGACATACTGCGAACCGCTCTTGACGGAGTTGGAGGTCTCGATGAAATGGTTGGTATCCGTAGCCAGGATGGCTTCGTCCCAATTCCAGGTCATATATGCTTGAGGCTGCTCCATGCAGTAAAGGGTGCCGTGATGTCCGACCCATTCTTTCGAAAGACGGGTAGCCTGGACGCAGGCGGGATCATTGGCCCATTCCATCACCCATGTATTGGTCGCCACGGTCGGGTTGTTGTAGCCCTCCGTCGCCGCAGCGGGCGTTTCGGTCGGGAAGCCCATCGGGAACACGACCGGGAAGGTCACGGGGATGATACCGTCACTTATGCCGCTCAGGTAGGCCTGATAAGTAGAACCGGCCTCGATCTGCTTCCCGACTTCTTTTTCGGATGCGAAGGCCGAGACGGTTATCTCATCATTGTCCGTCGTCTTGAAGACGACCTGAAGACCTCCTTCAGGCACGACAAACGGCGCCGTAACGAACCGGATGCAAGTATATGCCTCCTGCAGGGGAAGGCCTTCTCCAAAATCCACCGTGATGGACGATGCGGAAGATTCAGCCGTAAACTTGTCTGTCAGCGCGTTGTAAAAGCCCTGCTCCGCCAGGCCGCCTTCCGCGAGGGAGACCGTCATCTGCGTAATCGTGCTCTCACTGTCCTCCCGGAGGTCGTTCGGAACATAAAACTCTAGGATACTGAACGGCGTCGACAGATTCAGCGGAATCGTCGGAACGACCGTCAGAACCTTGGCCGACCCGAAGAATGTAAGGGTCTCGGCCACACCGTCCGCCCCATGTTGTGTCGTCGGGACGGCGACAGGGATGCGTTCCGCGTTGAAAGATCCTTCAGGCGCAGGAGAGATGGCGACAAACCTGAAATTATGATCCCCTTTATAGGAGATGGCGCGATCCTTCTCGGAAACAGCCTTGAGAAGATCATCTTCAACCCTGTAAAGGGCAACGGGGTTTTCACTCATGGAAACATTCTCCTGTCCGTCGCGGGTACAGGAGGACAGGACGCTGACCCGGGCTTCCGGAGCCCATTCAGCTCCCTGAAGCGTCGCCTTGAACTGGACCTCGAGGGAATCATAATCCAGCGGGCCGTTGTCGTCACGATTGACCTGACAGGAAAAGGCCATAAGGGCACCTGTCAACAATAACAAGGAATTAATCCGTTTCATTGTATGCATACTGATTTTAGAAATCAATGGTTATTACGCGTAATTACAGTGGTAATGCAAAATTAACAATCCTGCGGGGCGGCGGATGCAACAAAAAAACCAATCCATAGAACAGTTGCATCGTGTTCCAGGGATTGGCTTTGGGTGATTTTAGTTCGACAGCAGGCCAAAGATTGATGTTACCGGTTTCGCTTGCCATATTGTTATGATTGTAACATATAAAGGTACAAAGATTCTCTGATTTCGGATTGTCTGTTCCGTTCGGGCAGACAGCACATCTATCATATGTGGATTATCCGTCAAAGTCAAGGATTTCAGTTTTTACCACAAATAACTATCTTTGTAATGAGATTCAGAAAATATTGAACTATTGAAGTGCGATGAAAAGAAACTATCTGACTCCTTTGATCAGAGAATCTGTCTATATTCTCTGTGAGAACCACTTTCTGGCAACAGGAACTGGAGCCGGAGAAAATTTGTATGATCCGGAGGAAGTTGATCCCTGGCAAGAGGAGGTGAACCCATGAAAAAATTATTCTGTTGGTTTTCTTTTGCACTTGCCATCCTGGGGTGTTCCAAAGAATCGGATGAGAGCCTGAGCATTCTTCCTTCCCGGGGTAAATGCATTTCGATTTCGGCCCGTCTGGCCGCTGATACCAAAACAGCCTATGAGAACGGACAGACTTTCTCGTGGGTCAAGGGCGATATCATCGGTGTGGTTGTGCTTACCGATCAGGGAGAATATATCCAAGTCCCCTTTGTAACGACGGGCAGTGGTTCTTCTGTTGAATTCACAGGCGTCCTTGAAGAGGGATATACGTTGGCAGGATATGCCACGTATCCTTTCCGTGGCGCCGATACGGATGGTTATTCCAACGACCTTCTGCTTACTTCCGCAGGAGCTCCCGATGCGTTCAGTCTTCCGACGGCCCTTCGCAGCGGGGACAGGGATCAAATGTCGGACATCCCCCTTGTCGGCACACAGTCCGACGGGACCAATGATTTTGTTTTCAAAACCGCCTGCGGCATTCTTCAGGTCAATTTTTCCGGTCTGTCCGAAGCCGTTTTTGACCGTATCATCGTGGAAGGGCTTGAAGACTCCGGCCCTGTTTCCAGAAAACTTGACGGCGTTCAGACAGAAGATTCTTTCCTGTTTTTCCTCCCACCCGGAATCATTCCGGCCGGCATGAAGGTATCCCTGTTGGACAACAATGATTTGGAGATTTATTCTGTCGTGACAAAACGTCCCTTTGAGATTGTCAGGAACAAGGTCGTTTCGTTGAAGTCTATTGCCGTGCCTCCGGAGGTCCTGAAAAACGGAACCTCCCTCACTCCCATTTCTTTCAAAGATGCACAGGGCGTCTCCGGACAAGTGATCAGGCAGGGTGATGACGGGGGGATCTTTGTCTGCTTCACCCGTAATGCGGACTTTTCAGCTGTCGAGTTCTGTTTTGAGACAGATGGAATGAGTGTCCTGCTCAATGGCAGCGCGATCACATCCGGATGTACGCTTGATCTGGAGACGCCTGTTACCATAGAGGTAGTGTCCAGAAGCGGAGAGGTCAAAGACTATACGCTTACGGCTTTCCCGTCGGACCTTCCTGTCATCGCCATAGATACTCCTGGAGGCCAGCCCGTCAAATCCAAAAATAAATGGATCGAAAACAGTACCATTTCCTTATGGACAACGGACGGAGTTGTCTCCAGCATCGGAACGACCAAAATCAAGGGCAGGGGCAATTCAACCTGGTCATTCCCTCCCAAAAAACCTTATAATATCAAGCTGGACAAAAAAACCTCACTGCTGGGGATGCCAAAAGATAAAAGCTGGTGCCTGCTTGCGAATTTCTATGACAGGGCGAAGACAAGAAATTCCGTAGGGTTCGCCCTTTCGGAAAAAACCGAACTGTCATGGACGCCCAGAAGCCGATTTGTCGAATTAGTCCTTAACGGACAGCATACCGGATTATATCTTCTTTGTGAAAAAATAAAAATTGCCTCCAACAGAGTCAATATAACTGAAATGACTTCCGCAGACATTGATGAATCCACGATAAGCGGAGGATACCTGCTGGAATTCGATTCAATGTTCGATGAGGTAAATCAATTCAGGACCGAAAAACTGAACCTTCCCGTTATGGTCAAGGAGCCCGAAGAGGATGTCATGGTCCCGGCGCAATTGGATTATATTCATTCCTACATTGATACAATTGAGGCAAGATTGATTTCCGGCCGCAGCTATGAAGATCTTATTGACATAGATTCTTTCATTGACGTCTGGATCGTGAAGGAGATGACCTATAACACCGAGATGTACAACCCCCGCTCCATTTACTTCTACAAAGACCGGGGCGGGAAACTCAAAGCCGGACCGGTTTGGGATTTCGACCTTGACAGATTCAAAAGCGGAAAGACTTTCCTGCACAAAAAATCCATATGGTATGAGTATCTGTTCCAGGACCCTGTCTTTGTAGCACGGGTCAAAGAAAAGTGGAACGAAAACAAGACGGGATTTCAAGATGTGATAGATTCCATCAGTGCCATGCACGAAGCCATCCGTTTCTCCGAAGCCAGGGATGCCTCAATGTGGATCCTGGACGAAAGCTATCCTTATCATATGGATTCAGAAATGACTTTTGACGAAGCGAATGAAGCTATGATCTATCACCTGAACGCCCGTTTGGCCTGGCTTGACGAAGCCATCAATAGTCTATAACCCCGTCACAAAAACGCCCGAAACGTGCTCAGCCCCCTCCTGCCGGAAGGGGCTGCGTCACGAAAACGGCCAAAACGTGCCAGGTCCCGGCGCCGGGAGGGCAGAACCGGGGCGCTAGCGGGCCATGGCGGCCTCGACGTCGGCGGGGGCTATGGGGAGGCGGGAAGGGCCGAGGCGACGGGCGCCGTCGGTCGTGACTAGCACGTCATCCTCCAGGCGGATGCCGCCGAAGTCGTAGTAATCCCGCAGCTTATCGAAATTCACAAAGCCTTTTCCGGTGCCTTCGGCCTTCCATTTGTCGATGAGGGCCGGGATGAAATAGATGCCCGGCTCGTCGGTGATGACGTGCCCGGGACGCAGGCGGCGGGCCATGCGGAGGCTGCCGAGGCCGAGCTGCCGGGCCCGGGTCTGGTCGGGATCGTAACCCACCAGATTCTCGCCGAGGTCTTCCATGTCGTGCACGTCAAGACCCATGTTGTGGCCGAGTCCGTGCGGCATGAAGAGGCCGGCGATGCCCTCCGTGACCATATCGTCCACGTTGCCGCGGACAAGGTCCAGCGCCTTGAGGCCCTCGAGCATCCGCCGCATCGTCTCGATGTGCACCTCCCGGTAGGTGATACCCGGGCGGGTCAGCGAGAAAGCATACTCGTTGCACTCATACACGATCTGATAGACGTCCCGCTGCTTCGGGGTGAACTTTCCGCCGGTCGGATACGTGCGCGTATAATCAGAAGCGTAGCCGCTCTCGATCTCGGCGCCGGCGTCGATGACCATCAGCTTGCCGGGCTCGACGACCTTGTCGTGCAGGTGGTTGTGCAGCGTCTCGCCGTGCTGGGTAAGGATGGTCGGGAACGACACGCCCCAGCCCTTCGCCAGCGTAACGGCCTCCATTTTACCGACAATCTCCTGCTCGATGATGCCCGGAACGATGCTGTCGCGGCCCACCGAATGCATCTCCTGCCCGAGGGCACCGGCCTTGTCGAGTTCCTCGATCTCACAGGCCTCCTTGATGAGCCGGAGGCCGATCACGGCCTTGATGAAAGGTTCCGAAGGGGTCAGGCCCGTGGAAGGAACACCCAGCAGTTCCGAGAGGAACAGCGTGTTGTAATACCGGGACGGCGGGAGGTAATGCACCTTGCGCCCCTTGGCAAGCGCTCCGCGGACCGTTTCCGCGAAGGCCCCGTAGGGAGCCGTCTGCGTTACGCCGGCCAGCGCCGCCTTGGAGGCGACGGACGGCTGCGGCCCCATCCAGATGATATCGCCGATCTCGACGTCGTCAGCGAAGATCTTCTCCTCGCCGCTCTCGAGGTCGACGGTCGCGGCCATGCAGGGCTCGTTCAGGCCCCAGAAATAGAGCCAGGAGCTGTCCTGACGGAATTTATAACAATTGTCCTTGTACTGGGCCGGCGCCTCGACGTTGCCGACAAACAGCAGGATGCCGGTCTCTCCGGCGGCGCGCACGGCCTCTGCGAGGGTCCTGCGGCGGTTGATATAGGTCTCTTTGGTAAACATATCTTGACTTATCCTAGAATCTTTGCGAGGGTGCCGGCGAGGGCGAGGAAGGCTTCGGCATCGGGACGGGTGGAGAGGGCGACCGGCTCGCCGGCGTCCCCGCTCTCGCGGATCGACTGCACCAGCGGAATCTGCCCCAGCAACGGCACTCCGAAGCGCTCCGCCATCGCCTTGCCGCCGTCGCGGCCGAAAATATAATATTTCTCCGAAGGATGCTCCTCCGGCGTAAACCAGGCCATATTCTCCACGATGCCGAAGACGGGACGGTCGATGTTCTTGTTGCGGAACATGTCGATCCCTTTCTCGACATCGGCGAGCGCCACGCTCTGCGGAGTCGTCACGATGACGGCTCCCTCAACCGGGATCTCCTGTACCAGCGAGATATGGATATCCCCCGTTCCCGGCGGCATATCCACCAGCAGGAAGTCCAGGATGCCCCACTTCACCTGCAGGATCATCTGCTTGAGGGCGTTGCAGGCCATCGGGCCGCGCCAGATCAGCGCCTGTCCGGGCCGGGCGAAATACCCGACCGACATCCACTTGACGCCATATTTCTCCAGCGGAATGATCAGGTCGATCCCGTCTCCTTCTTCGGAATCCGGCATAAGGCCTTCCGTACCGGTCATCATCGGGACTGACGGCCCGTACACATCCGCATCCGCCAGGCCGACCCGATACCCGAGCCGGGCGAGCGCGACGGCCAGGTTGACCGCCACGGTCGACTTGCCGACGCCGCCTTTCCCGGAGGCAACGCCGATGATATGACGGACGTTGGAGAGCTGGTCAAGCGTCAGTTCCCGGGTATCGTTTTTCTTTTTCGGCCGCTCGGTCACCACCGTCCGGATCTCTACGTCGGCCGAGGGATCCCGGCGGATAATCGCCGCCTTCGCCGCGCCGGCCAGATAATCTTTCAGGGGGTCCTGACGGCTCTGGAAACCCAGCGTCACAATGATTTTTCCATCCTCCTGTGAAATATCCTCCACCATCCCGAGGTCGATCAGGGACCTCTCTTCCCGGGCCGGATGCGTCACCTCGGCAAGCGCCCGCAGAATCTCATTCGCCTCTATCATTTCGCAAAATCCATTTCTTTGATCAGATGGGATGCTCCGCCGAATTTATCCACAAGGAAGAGCACATAATGAATATCCACGCAGATACAGCGCTGGAGCTGCGGCTCAAACATCACGTCCGAAGACATCGATTCCCAGTTGCCGTCAAAGGCGAGGCCGATGAGGTTGCCGTCGGCATCCATCACGGGAGAGCCGCTGTTGCCGCCGGTGATGTCGTTGTTGGTCAGGAAGCAGGTGCGGAGCCGGCCGTCCGCGGCCGCATAACGGCCATAATCCTTCGCCTCCCAAAGCTTCTTAAGCTTCTCGGGAACGATGAATTCCGGATTGGAGGGATCCTCTTTCTGCATCACGCCGTCCAGCGTCGTATAGTACTGATACAGCACGGCATCCTGCGGAGAATACGGCAGCACATGGCCGTACGTCAGACGCATCGTGGAATTGGCGTCCGGATAGGACGGCTTGCCTTTCTCCCATTCCAGGAGGCCGGCGGCGAAGGCCTTGCTTCCCCGCTCATACTGCTCCCGGACACCTTCCACCGCAGGATACAGCTTCCGCGCTTCCGCGATCAGGGCATTCCGCAGCTTGACCGCCGGATCATTCTCCTGCACATTCTTCAGGCCGTCCGGTTCGGCCAGTGCCGCTTCCAGTTTCTCCCTGGAGGTCAGCGCGCTGGTCTCGAACAAATAGTCCACATAAGCTTCTATCTCCATCGTGGCGAAATCGGAGCCGTCCCCGAGGTCCTTGGGGTAATTCTCCTTCTGCGCCCGCTCCCGGTAGAATTTCAGCAGGGCGACCGCTTCCTTGCGGTCGATCTCTTCTACATAATCCTTATAGAATTCCATCGCATCCTCCGGGCCGAACCGGGCAAGATACATCGCCATGTTTACGAGCTCGATCCGCAGCGGAGCCTCGGTGAGCAGGGTGATGGCCTTCTGGGCCTCATCGCGTCCGGCAACCGCGGCGCTGATGTCTTCCAATGCCGTCCCGTATTTCTCCGCGCGGGGCTTCTTGGCATTGTACCAGTCGGCAAAAGCCGCTTCCTTCCGCTGCTCGCGGCCGATGATGTCCAGTTTCCCGAAGGAGAGCTCCTCTCCCTGCCATTTCTTCCAGCCATTGGCGGAAGAAGCGTATTTGTCGGCATACTTCAGCTGGACGTCCGGGTCGGCGCACATCGCCTCCCACATGATCTGCTGGCGGACGGTGCGGGCATCGATGCGGATGCGGTTCACCTCGATCATCTGCTTCAGCTCGTCAGCCGTCTGGAAGCGCTGCGTCCGGCCGGGATAGCCGAGAATCATCGTATAATCACCTTCTGAAAGGTCCCGGAGGGAAATCTTGAGGTGACGGGCCGGGCGGAGCGGCTTCCCGTTGTCGTCATATACGCGGAACATCGAGAAATCGCCCGTATGGCGCGGCCACATCCAGTTGTCGGTCTCTCCGCCGAATTTGCCGATGCTGGCCGGGGGGGCACCCACGAAACGGACATCCTTATAGACGCGCGTAATGATGAGGTACCAGTAATTCTTGTTGTAGAAAGACGTCACGAAGGCGCGGCAGCCGGGATTCGCCTTCTCGGCGGCGGCAACGGCGTCCTTAACGTACGCCGCCTTGTCTTCGGCTTTGTCATACGCATCCGTCACGTCCTGCATGCTCCTCAGGAAGGTCACCGTAAGGCCCGGGACCTTGAGTTCCTCGGCGCGGGTCTTGGCCCACCAGCCGTCCATCAGGTAATTGTGCTCGGGGGTCGAGAGCCCCTGGATGCTGCTATAGCCGCAGTGGTGATTGGTCACCAGCAGGCCCTCGTCCGAAATGATTTCGGCCGTGCAGCCGCCGCCGAAATGGACGATGGCATCCTTGAGGGACGAGCCGTTGATGTTGTAGATTTCCTGCGGCGTAAGGCGGCAGCCCGCCTCCTTGAGCGCCTTCCCGTTCATTTTTTCCAGCAGCGGCAGCAGCCACATGCCTTCGTCCGCCCGGGCGGGCAGGACCATCATCAGGGCCAGGGCCCAGAGTGCAATCTTCTTCATGTTATTTCTTGATTTTCATTTCTTTCAGCAGATAACCGGCGCCGCCGAGCTTGTCCACGCAGAACAGTACGTAGCGGATATCTACGCAGATGCAGCGGGTCAGCTCCGGCTCGAAGAGGACGTCGGAGGACAT
Source organism: uncultured Bacteroidales bacterium (assembly GCA_947165305.1). Lineage (GTDB taxonomy): Bacteria > Bacteroidota > Bacteroidia > Bacteroidales > UBA932 > Cryptobacteroides. The sequence continues at coordinate 3,700 of CAMUZW010000006.1, read as the reverse complement.
CGACTCCCAGCTGCCGTCAAAGGCGAGGCCCACCAGGCGGCCGTCCGCATCGAGCACGGGGGAGCCGCTGTTGCCGCCGGTGATGTCATTGTCGGTTATGAAGCAAAGGTGCAGCCGGCCGTCCTTTTTGTCGGCATAACGGCCGTAATCCCGGGCCTGGTACAGCTGCTTGAGCTTCGACGGAACGTCGAATTCCATATCCCCGGGGATTTCTTTCTCCATCACCCCCTCCAGGGTCGTATAATACTCATATTTCAGGCCATCCTTTGGCTCATAGGGAAGTACCTTGCCATAGGTAAGGCGCATCGTGAAATTGGCGTCGGGGTAGAGCGGCCTGTCACCGTAGTATTCCAGCAGTCCCGCGGTGTAGGTGCGGGATGCGGGAATGCCGTACTGGAGCATGATGAGAGCCGGAATGACGCCGTACATCTTCCCCATCATCACGTTCGCCAGCACGACGGCCGGATCGTCCAGCACCTGCAGGGCGAAGGTGGTGTCGGCAGCAGCCTTCTCCAGCTTCTCGCGGGAGGTGAAAGCACTCTCGGCAAACAGGTAATCGACATATTGGTCGATGTCTATGTCGGCAAATCTCTCATACCCCGTCCCGAGGGAATCCAGGGCCATGGCTTCGGAGGCGTGCTTCCGGTAATAGTCCAGCATCACGCGGGCGACGTCTTTGTCGACGGCGGCATCATAATCCTTGTACTGCGCCAGCACCTGCCCGGGGTCGCCGTCTTCCATGCCGGCGCGGAGGTACTGGAGGGCCAGCTGCGGAAGCTCGATGCTGAAAGGCGCTTCGAACAGGAGATAAGCGGTGCAGAGCGCCCCGGTCGACCCCGAGGCCGCGGCCGATATTTCCCGGAGGGCCGAGCCGTATTTGCGCTGACGGAGGGTATCCGCATCCACCCACTGCTGGAAAGCCGCCTCTTCCCGGCGTTTCTGGTCCAGCAGCCCGATGCGCTCGAAGGAAAGTTTCTCGCCCTGCCATTTCTTCCATCCGTTGGAGGAATCCGCATACTTGTCGGCATACTTCAGGCGGATGACCGGATCCGCGGCCATCCACTTCTTGAGTACATCCTGACGGATTGTCCGGCAGGCGATGCTGACTTCCTGGGAAGCAAGCATCGTCTCGAGTTCGGCGGCCGTCTGGTAGCGCTGCGTGCTGCCGGGATAGCCGAGAATCATCGTGAAATCGTTCTCCCGGACCCCTTTCAGGGAAATCTCCAGGCTCCTGCGGGGCTTGAGGGGCTTCCCGTCCTTGTCATAGACCCGGAACATCGAGAAATCGCCCGTATGACGCGGCCAGACCCAGTTGTCGGTGTCGCCGCCAAACTTGCCGACCGCAGACGGCGGAGCGCCGACGAAACGGACGTCGTCGTATTTCTTATACAGAATCAGGTAATAGACGTTGCCGCTGTAGAAGGACTCCACGGTGGCCTCGCAGCCCGGATTCGACGCTGAGGCGGCATTCTCCAGTTCCTCGATGAATTTTTGCAGGCCTTCCCCGCCTTCCTGATCCCGGGCGGCGTTAGCCCGGTCGGAGACATCTTCCATGCTGACGAGGAAGGTAACGTCCAGGCCCGGGACGGGAATTTCTTCCGCCCGGCTGCGGGCCCACCAGCCATCCATCAGATAGTTGTGCTCCGGGGTGGAGAGCGCCTGGATGCTGCTGTAGCCGCAGTGATGGTTGGTCACCAGCAGGCCTTCCTCCGAGATGATCTCGCCGGTGCAGCCGCGGCCGAAGATGACGACGGCATCCTTGAGGGAGGATTGGTTGACACTGTATATCTGCTCCGGCGTCAGGCGGCAGCCTTCAGCGGCCATGACGTCCGCATTGAGGGATTTCAGCAGCGGCAGGAGCCACATTCCTTCGTCTGCCCTTGCCACAAAGGCGGCCATCAGCGCCGCAATGATCAAGATTGTTTTCTTCATAATCCACAAATATACTCCAAAAAGCCTTTACTTCCAACCGCCCCTCCGGGAAATAAAAAAGGGGGCAAAGCACATCATCCCGGGATTTCGTGCTTTGCCCTCTCTCAAGGATGCGGAAGGATTAGTCCTCTTCCTCCTCCTGTGCGGCGTACTCGGCGAGAAGCTTGGTCTGGACGTCGGCAGGTACCTGGACGTACTCGGCGAACTTCATCTGGAAGGTCGCGGAACCACCGGTGAGCGAGCTCAGGATGGTGGAGTAGCGGTACAGCTCGGCGAGCGGAACGCGGGCGTGAAGCACCGTGAAGCCCTTGTCGGTATCCTGGTTCATAATCATGCCGCGACGGGTGTTGAGGTCGCTCATGCAAGGACCCACATAGTCGTTCGGGGTGATGATGTCCACGTTGTAGATCGGCTCGAGGATCTTCGGGCCAGCGTTGCGGAAGGCCTCCTTGAAGGCGTTGCGGCCGGCGATGATGAAGGCGATTTCCTTGGAGTCAACCGGGTGCATCTTACCGTCGTAGACATAGACGCGGATGTCGCGGGCGTAGGAACCGGTGAGCGGGCCTTCCTCCATCTTGGACTTGATACCCTTGAGGATGGCGGGCATGAAGCTCAGGTCGATGGAGCCGCCGACGACGCAGTTGTAGAATTCCAGCTTGCCGCCCCACTCGAGGTCGGTGATATCCTGGCTCTTGAAGTTGAAGACGGTGTCCTTGCCGTCGATCTTGAAGTTGCGCGGGGCTTCCTCACCCTCGACGTAGGGGCATACCAGCAGGTGAACCTCACCGAACTGGCCGGCGCCGCCGGACTGCTTCTTGTGACGGTACTGGGCCGTGGCGATCTTGGTGATGGTCTCACGGTAAGGAACCTTCGGAGCGTAGAGCTCGATGTTCTGCTTGAACTCGTTGTTGACTCTCCACTTCACATAGTTGATATGCTGCTCGCCCATACCGCTGAGGATGGTCTGGCGGAGTTCCTTGGAATACTCGACGGTGATGGTCGGATCCTGGGCCGCGATCTTGTTGAGGGCGTCACCCACCTTGGCCTCGTCGTTCTTGTCGACGGCCTTGACGGCGCAACGGTACTTGGCATCCGGGAACACCATGTGCTTGATGGCCTCGACGCCGCTCTGGGCGAGGGTCACGTCGGTCTTGCCGGCCTTGAGCTTCATCGCGCAGCCGATGTCACCGGCGCTGAGCTGGGAAACCTTCTCCTTCTTGGCACCCGCGACGGCGTAGATGGCGCTGAGGCGCTCACTGTTGCCGGTCTCGGGGTTCACCAGGTCGGCGCCCTCGTTGAGGGTACCGGACATCACCTTGAAGTAAGAGACCTCACCGAGGTGCTGCTCGACGGAGGTCTTGAAGATGAAGATCGAAGTCGGGGCGGCCGGGTTGCAGACAACCTCGCCACCGTCGATGGTCTCTTCCTTGGTACCGAGCGGAGACGGAACGACGTTGACGATGAACTGCATCAGGCGGCGGACACCGATGTTCTCCTTGGCGGCCACGCAGAAGACGGGGATCGTCTCGCCCTTCACCAGGCCGGCGCGGAGACCTTCGCGGATCTCGTCGGTCGAGAGCTCCATCGTCTCGAAGAATTTCTCCATCAGTTCGTCGGAACCTTCGGCGGCCTTCTCCATCAGCTCGGCACGGAGTTCTTCGGCCTCGTCAGCGTATGCGGCGGGGATGTCGAGTTCTTCGTTCTTGTTGTTGTAGTACTTCATCGTGATGACATCCACGAAACCCTCGAGGTTGAGGCCCGGGCTGAC
>CAMUZW010000005.1 GCA_947165305.1 uncultured Bacteroidales bacterium | reverse complement strand
CCGAGGAGGGCGAAGAGTTGCTCCCAATAAACGGGCATCTCACCGGCCGCGTCCTTGAAATTCATCGGACTCACCGGGAAGACCGGATTGCCGGATGCATCGAGATAACTGTCGTGCACCAGTTCGCTGCAATACCAGGCATCATTATCCGGAAGGAAATGCACATCATAGGGCTTGCCCAGATACTGTTTGGCACGTTCTACGGCTTTGCGGGAGAGTTCCGCATCCTCCAGGCGCCGGACCTCCAGCACCGGGAGAGAACCGTCCTTCAGGGTGAAATCCGTCAGGAAAGTATCGAGCGGATGCCGGTCGACGCCGTGCTTGATCGTAGCATCGATGACCCAGATACTGTCTCTTTCCGCCTCCAGGATAGCCACGTGAATGATATTGAGATCGCCCTCCCCCGTCGCGGCGCTGATGGCGTTTCCCATCGAATCTTCATCCAGCGTATAATCCGCCGGAATCCCGACAAACAGTAGATCACCGGTCCGAACGCCTTGCTGAACTTTGGGCGTACAGGCCAGGGCGAGGAGCATGACCACAGGGAAAAAAGTCTTTTTCATAAGGTCAGTGTAAAATATAACCGATTAATTAACAACAATTTACACAAAACAGGGCGCTCAAAACAGAGCACCCTGTTTTACATAACAATCAGAGAGTCTGCACTTTCATGCTACATCATTCCTCCGGCGGGCATGGCGGGAGCGGCGGGCTCCTTCTCGGGGATGTCCACGATACCGCACTCGGTCGTGAGGAACATGCCGGCGACGGAAGCCGCATTCTCCAGGGCCACGCGGGCGACCTTCGTCGGGTCGATCACACCGGCCTCATAGAGGTTGACAAACTCGTCAGTGCGGGCATTGTAACCGAAGTCACCCTTGCCCTCGCGGATCTTGTTGATGATGACGCTGGCCTCGACGCCTGCATTGGCGGCAATCTGGCGGAGCGGCTCCTCGATGGCCTTGGCCACGATATGGATACCGGTCGTCTCGTCTTCGTTCTCGCCCTTGAGGTTCTTCAGGGCCTCAGCGGCGCGGATGTAGGCGACGCCGCCACCGGGCAGGTAGCCCTCTTCGACAGCGGCGCGGGTGGCGTTGAGCGCATCCTCCACGCGGTCCTTCTTCTCCTTCATCTCGACCTCGGTCGTCGCACCCACATAGAGGACGGCGACACCGCCGGCGAGCTTACCGAGACGCTCCTGGAGCTTCTCACGGTCGTAGTCGCTCTTGGTGGTCTCGATCTGTTTACGGATCAGGTCAGCCCTGTCCTTGATTTCCTCCTTAGAGCCGGCGCCACCGACGATGGTGGTGTTCTCCTTGGTAATGGTGACCTTCTCGGCACGGCCGAGCATCGCGGGCGTCGCGTTCTCGAGGGTGTAACCGCGCTCCTCGGAGATGACGGTCGCACCGGTAAGGATGGCGATATCCTGCAGCATCTCCTTGCGGCGGTCGCCGAAGCCGGGGGCCTTGACAGCCGCGATCTTGAGGGTGCCGCGGAGTTTGTTGACGACAAGGGTCGTCAGGGCTTCACCGTCGACATCCTCGGCGATGATGAGGAGTGACTTGCCTTCGCGGGCCACGGGCTCGAGAATCGGAAGCAGGTCCTTCATCGTGGAAATCTTCTTGTCGGTCAGGAGGAGATAGGCATCATCCAGCTGGGCTTCCATCTTGTCGCCATTGGTCATGAAATACGGCGAAATGTAGCCGCGGTCGAACTGCATGCCTTCGACGACCTTGACCTCGGTCTCGGTGCCCTTGGCTTCCTCGACGGTGATGACACCGTCCTTCTTGACCTTGGCCATCGCATCGGCGATGAGTTTGCCGATGTAGGCGTCGTTGTTGGCGGAGACGGTACCGACCTGCTCGATCTTGGAGTAGTCGTCACCGACTTCCTGGCTCTGGGCCTTGAGCTCAGCGACAACGGCGGCAACCGCCTTGTCGATACCGCGCTTGAGGTCCATCGGGTTGGCGCCGGCAGTCACATTCTTGAGGCCGACGTTGATGATGGCCTGGGCGAGGACGGTCGCCGTGGTGGTACCGTCACCGGCCTGCTCGTTGGTCTTGGAGGCAACTTCCTTGACCATCTGGGCGCCCATGTTCTGGAAGCGGTCTTCGAGCTCGACTTCCTTGGCGACGGTCACGCCGTCCTTGGTTACCTGCGGCGCACCGAATTTCTTGTCGATCACGACGTTACGGCCTTTCGGGCCGAGGGTTACCTTAACGGCGTCCGCCAGTGCGTCTGCTCCTTCCTTCATCTTGGAGCGGACATCCACGTTGAATTTGATATCTTTTGCCATGATTGTATTGTTTTTTTAGATTCCGGGACAAGCCCGGAATGACGTATCAGACGATTGCAAGGATGTCGGACTGTTTGACGATGAGGTATTTCTTGTCCTCGAAGGTGACTTCGGTGCCGGCATATTTTCCATAGAGGACGGTCTCGCCGGGCTTCACTTCCATCGGCTCGTCCTTAGTGCCGGGGCCGGCTGCCACGATGACACCCTGCTGGGGCTTCTCTTTTGCATTGTCCGGGATATAAAGACCCCCGGCGGTCATGGTCTCGGCCTCTTTGGGCTCGATGACGACTCTGGTTCCTAACGGTTTGAGCATGATATATAATTTTAAAAGTTTCCACACCGCCCTTTTTGTGGGCGATGGAATAATATCAATGCTTATGCCAACCGGGAAAGACTGACAATTTGGCAGAAGCTACCGAGCAAGAAGGCTATTTCGTCGAAAAACGATAGACACAGGTCTGGGTGTAAGTATCGCCCGGATCCAGGCGCGTCGAAGGGAATGACGGGTTGTTACAGGCATCCGGCCAGCCCTGGGTTTCGAGCACGACGCAACTGCGGAAGAGGAACGGTTTGCCGTTCTTCCCGAAATCCGTCCCGTCGAAGAAGTTGCCGCTGTAGAACTGAAGGCCGGGCTGGTCGGTCAGCACTTCGAGGAAGCGGCCATGCTCCGGCTCATACACCGTACAGGCCAGTTCCAGGCCGTCTCCCTGCCGGTCCAGGCACCAGTTGTGATCATAACCCCGGACATTCTTCAGCTGGTCGAAGTCGGCGTCGATCCGCTCCCCGATGGCATGCACTTCGCGGAAATCCATCGGCGTTCCCACGACAGGGGCGACCTCACCGGTCGGAATGCCGTTTGCGTCGACCGGCACGAACCGGCTGGCGTTGATGTACATCTCATGGCCGAGCACCGTGCCCTCGCCTTCTCCCTTGAGGTTGAAGAAAGGATGGTTGGTGATGTTGACGTACGTGGGCTTGTCGGTCGTCGCCGTATAATCGATGCGGAATTCGTTCGCGGATGTCACCGCATAGGTCATCGAAATCAGAAGGTTGCCGGGGAATCCCTCCTGCCCGTCGGCATGCAGGTACGACAGCGTCAGGGTGGAATCCGTCACCTCGCGGACGTCCCATACCACATGGTCAAGCCCCTTGAGGCCGCCGTGCAGCGTATTGCGGTCATTGTCATTGGCGGGGAAGCGGTATGTCTCGCCGTCAACCGTGAAGGAAGCGTCCTTGATACGGTTGGCGACGGGCCCGACGCAGGCGCCGAGAAAGCGTTCGCCCTGCGGGTTCATATAGCCGTCCAGCGACTTGCGGCCGAGGACGATATCCGCATAATTGCCGTCCCGGTCGGGGGTCCAGACAGACACGACACGGGCGCCGTAGTTGGTGACCTGAAGGATGATGTCACCGGCCTTGATTGTGTAGAGCGAGACCTCCTGGCCGTCAATCTCTCCCTTGAAGGCGGAAGTGTCCAGCAGCGACGGAAGCGTTTTCTGATCCTTGCAGGAAACCGCCAGTACTAACGTCATTACGAAGAACAAGAACTTTCTCATGTCGGGTATTTTAAGAACAACAGACAAAGTTACAAATAATAATGGGATTTAGGGAACAGTTGATTAAATCAAAAGTAATATCTATATTTGTAAACTAATTGAAACTTTATGAAGTGCATTCAGGATACGGTCTTCGGTGGTGAACGCCCGCTCTACGCGGAAAAGCATCTCTGTCTGAAGAATGTCATCATCGAGGCCGGCGAATCCGCCTTGAAGGAAACGGCCGACATCGTGGCCGAGCATTGTGAATTCAGGGGCAAATATCCATTCTGGGAATGTGACGGCTTCGTCGTCAGGGACTGCATCTTTCGCGAGGGCGCCCGCGCGGCGCTCTGGTATTCGAAGAACTGCGTGATGGCCGGAACCCTCATTGAGGCGCCCAAGATGTTCCGCGAGATTGAGAATGTTTCGTTGGAGAATGTCCGCATCCCGAACGCCCAGGAAACCTTCTGGAACTGCCGCGGCATCAAACTCCGGAACGTCGAAGTCCAGAAAGGCGACTACATCTATATGGGGAGCAACGATATCGACATCGACGGTTACCGCCAGCAGGGCAATTATTCTTTCCAATATTGCAAGCGGGTCACGGTACGGAACGCCATCCTCGACACCAAGGATGCCTTCTGGGAGACAGAAGACGTTACCGTATATGATTCCGAGATCCACGGCGAGTACCTCGGCTGGTATTCCAAACGGCTCCGGCTGGTCCGCTGCCACATCACCGGCACCCAGCCGCTCTGTTACTGCGAAGACCTCGTCCTGGAAGACTGCACCTTCGGAGAAGACGCCGACCTTGCGTTCGAGTATTCTTCCGTGAATGCCACCCTTCGCGGGCGCGTCACCTCCGTCAAGAACCCCCGCAGCGGCCGCATCCTCGCCGATACTTACGGAGAGATCATCCTCGACGGCAACATCAAAGCCCCCGGTGACTGCCAAATCCTCACGCGTGTATGACCTTTGATTTCGATACCGTGATTCCCAGGAGGGGAACGGACTGTGTGAAGTGGGACATGTATCCCGATGCGATTCCGATGTGGGTGGCGGACATGGATTTCCCGGCCGCGCCGGCTATCCGCGAAGCCCTGCAACGCCGGCTTGACCATGGCATATTCGGTTATGAGAAAATCCCGTCCAGGTACTACGGAACCATCACGGAATGGTTTGCACGGCGGCACAACTGGTTTTTTAAGGCAGAAGACATCATCCCGACGACCGGCGTGATTGCCGCCTACAGCGCCTGCATCAAGGCCATGACAAAGCCCGGCGACAAAGTCATCCTCCAGACGCCGGTCTACAACTGCTTCTTCCCGGCCGTCCGCAACAACCGCTGTGCCGAGGCCCTGAGCCCGCTCCGCTACCGGGACGGACGCTATGATATCGATTTTGAAGATCTGGAGCGGAAGGCTTCCGACCCGGCCGCCAAAGTGCTCCTGCTCTGCAACCCCCACAATCCCGTCGGGCGCGTATGGACGCGGGAAGAACTCACCCGCATCGGGGAAATCTGCCTTGCGCACGATGTCTTCGTCATCTCGGACGAGATTCACTGCGAACTCACCTATCCCGGGCACGACTACACCCCGTACGGATCGCTCGGCGAGCGCTTTGCAAAAGCCTCCGCGACCTGCTGCTCCCCCACCAAGCCCTTCAACATCGCCGGTATCCAGATCGCCAATATCGTGGCGACCGATCCGGAGATCCGTCAGAAGATCGACAGGGCCATCAACGAGAACGAATGCTGCGACGTCAACATTTTCGGCGTTGAGGCGCTGACGGCCGCCTATGGGGAGAGCGGGCCATGGCTGGATGAACTGCTCAAATACCTGAGGGCCAACGCCGAAGAAGTATATGCCCGGATGGGCCGGGAACTTCCCGACATCCCCGTTCTCCCGCTGGAGGGCACATACCTGATGTGGATCGACTGCACCGCCCTCGGCGGCGGACTCTGGGACCATCTCCGCGAGGAGGCCGGCGTCGTCCTCAGCGACGGAGCCATTTACGGCGAAGCGGGACGAGGGTTCCTCCGGCTCAACATCGCCTGCCCGCGCAAGACCCTCGACGAAGGCCTGGCGCGGCTTATCCGTGGAATTCAACAATTTAAAATAGAACATATTAACTAACCAACAAACACATTCAAGATGAAAAAAATCATCCTCATGCTGGCCTTCCTGGCCACGGCAAGCATCGCCTTCGGGGCGGACATGGACGCTTCCCGCAACAAGGAAAAGAAGCAGAAAGATACAACGGGTGTCAAGACCGGCCTCAATTTCGGCCCGCTCCCGGCGATCGGCTACTCCACCGACCTCGGATGGCACTACGGCGCCCTCTCCGACATCTACTGGTATGGTGACGGTTCCAAGTATCCCGAGTATATCTGGAAAGCCAATGTCGAAGTCTCCCGCTACAGCAAGGGCAACACCGTATTCCATACCTTCTTCGACACGAAGTACCTGGTTCCCGGCGTCCGCATCAGCGCAGCCGTGTCGTACTTCCTCAACAACACGTACAACTTCTACGGCTTCAACGGCAATGCGTCGCTGTACAGCCCGAATCTCGACAAGATCGTCAAGTTGAATTATGAGGGGCAGACGCCCGGTATGGGCACCTATATCATGAAGCGCGACATCTTCCGCGTCATGACCTGCTTCCAGGGCGAATTCGGCAAAAGCGGCTTCGGCTGGGCGGCCGGTCTCAACTACACTTGGTTCCGCTGCGGAGACGCCAAGAACAGGGGTCTGATGGACGAAACGGGCGGACGCAAGAACCGCGTCGATGTCTGGGAGGGGAACATTCCCTCACTCTACAGCCTCTATCTGGAAAACGGCATCATTCCCCAGGCGGAAGCTGCAGGCGGTCACCATCTCGAGCTCAAGGCCGGTTTCTTCTACGACACCCGCGACCATGAGAATATGCCGTCCAAGGGTACGAATGTCGAGGTCTACTTCTTCGGTTCGCCGGACATCCTCAACAAGCGGGCAAAAGAAGACCGCACCAGCTACCTCAAGCTCGCCGTTCACGTCAAGCAGTTCTTCCCGCTCGTAAGCGACAAACTCGTCCTCGGCATGCACGCCGCCTATCAGGGCATCATCGCCGGCAAGGCGCCCTTCTATTCGCTCCAGAGCATCCAGAGCCTCAACATGAAGCAGATCAACACCGAGGGCCTCGGCTCCACCTGCACCCTCCGTGGTACCACTTCCAACCGTTTCATGGGCAACGGCTACGCCTGGGCCAACCTCGAGCTCCGCTGGAAATTCGTCACCTTCGACTGGATCAACCAGCACTGGGCCCTCGCCCTCAACCCGTTCTTCGACCTCGGCGGCATCGTTCAGCCGTACCGCCTCCAGGCGATGAAGGATGCCCGCGAAACCTATGTAGCGTGGAAGAACGATGGCGGCCACGACACCAGCCTGTACCCTGCCACACAGCGCTTCCAGCAGCAACTGGATGAGCTTGTCAACAACGGTTCCGTCGAGAAGAAAGCCAAGAACAGCTTCAAGCTGGAAGACGGCAGCATTTACGCCAATGCGGAGAACTACCTCTACTCCGGAGTCAAGGACAACATCCACCTCGGTGCCGGTATGGGCCTCCACGTCATCATGAACACCAACTTCAACATCTCCTTCGAATTCGCCAAGTGTATCAACCCCTTCTTCAAGGGCAACGACGGCGTCTGGGGGATGAACGTGGGTCTGAATTACATTTTCTAATTGCATTTCCTTATGCGGAATCTGCGCTTATCACTGCTGATGGCGGCGGCCCTCGCCGTCGCCGTCGGCTGTGACCAGAAAGAGGACGAACCCGGCGGGCTGAAAGTCGAGGTAACGACAAGCTTTGCCACCGATATCGATGTTTGCTCGGCGCTGCTCGTCGGCACCTACTCCCGTTCGAACGCACCGATCCGGGAAACAGGTTTCGAATGGGGCGAGAGCGAGGCCTCCCTTACGGAGGTCCTGCAGGTACCGTCAACCGAAACGCCATTCTATGCTACGCTGGATGCCTTGGGCGAAGAACGGACCTACTGGTACCGTGCCTATGTCATTCTTCAGCGCGGAAGCGAGATAAAGACTTTCTACGGTAAAACCCTGTCGTTTACCACCCTCAAGGAAGAGGATTCCCCGGAGCCCCCCGTTCCCGACGATCCTCCGGGACCGGTTACGCCTCCAGACACCCCTCCCGACACGCCTCCGGGACCGGACAATCCGGACATTCCGCAGACCCCCGGCAGCAATGCCATCGGTTGGTACGAACTTCCGTCGATGTCACTCGGCAAGAGCGGCGATTATTACTACAATACGACCGACAATACCCAGTACTATGCCTGGCATATGTGCTCGGGCGGCGAAAAAGGCCCCGGCGGCAAGACCGCCCGCAATTACACGGTCTGCTACAGCGGTAAATATCATTGCCCGCTCTGGGTCGCGGCCCCGCGTCACAAAATGTACGTCGGCGGCTCCGGCCGCAACGACAGCTACCGTCGCGACGGTAAGATTCCGGGCGATATCCAGTATTCCTCCAAATCGACGGGCGGCGGATGCAACAAGGGCCATATGCTCGGATCGGCCGAGCGTACCAGCAGCGTCGCGACCAACAAGGATGTGTTCTACTACCCCAACATCGCCCCGCAGCTGAGCTCCGGCTTCAACACGGGCGGCGGCGGATGGAACACGCTCGAGGACTGGGTCGACAAGCAGGTCTGCGCCGACACGCTCTACGAAGTCGTAGGATGCTATTTCGACAAGTACACCGACGGATATAACGTCACGCAGAATCCGCAGGTCATCAGCTTCGGCGGACGCAATGACGTAAGCATGCCGACGATGTTCTATTATATCCTTCTCCGGACCAAGACGGGCAACAGCGGCAAGGCGCTGAAGGACTGTTCAGCGAGCGAACTTAAGTGCGCCGCTTTCGTACGCACCCATTCCAATTCGCACAAGGGACAGAAAGTGACGTCGAGGGAGATGATGAGTGTCTCCGACCTGGAGAAAATCACGGGGGTCTCCTACTTCCCCAACGTCCCCAACGCGCCGAAGGGAACGTTTTCCGCCTCCGATTGGGGACTTTAGTTGGAGAATAAAGATTTTATCCTTATCTTGCAAAAGTTTCAAAATTACACGATTATGAAAAAGATTGCCATCCTCCTCCTCGCTGTCTGCAGCCTGATGGTTGTTTCCTGCAAACAATCCGTTCCCGACAAATTGATCAAACTCGCCGACCAGGCGGAAACGAAGGGCGCAAAGTGGTCCCAGGACAAATGGGAAGAAGTCGCGGGCGAATTCAGCGACCTGCTGGATGAGTTCACGGCCCACGAAGACAACTACGGCCCGTTCAAGAAACTCAAGGTGTTTGCCGCTTCGACCAAGTTCTACGCCGCCGCCACCAAGTATGTCGTCGCCCCTGAGGCTAAGGAAAAGCTCAAAGCCCTCAGCGATGAAGCCAAAGATGAAGAAGGCGAAGATGGTGAAGGTGAAGACGAAGCCATGGAAGGCCTCGACAAGGCCATCGAAGAGACCGCCGACAACATTGCCGATGCGCTGAAGGGCCTCGGGTTCTAGTCCGGCTCCCTTTTTGTACCGAAAAGGCATCGCCCAGCCGCGGTGCCTTTTTTGAATTATAAACCATTATGATTTCTCTGCTGACCATCATCCTTCAGGTCGCCCTGGAGGCTTTTATCAAAAATCCCAATCTTGCAGGCGGAAGCCTCTGCGGCTATTTCCCGCAGGACACCACCGTCAGTGAAGCCCCGAAGGGATACCAGCCCTTCTACATCAGCCATGTCGCCCGCCACGGCAGCCGGTTCCTGTCCAAGAGCAGTTCTGACTGCTTCCGTGTGGCGGACACACTCGCCGTTTATGCCGGCAAGGGGATGCTGACCGATGAAGGTCTTGCCCTCTGGGAAGACCTTAAGATGCTGTATGGAATGTCAGACGGCCGGTTCGGCAGTCTCACGGCACTCGGTGCGCAGGAGCACCGGGATATCTGCGCCAGAATGGTGCGGCATTATCCGGAGATTTTCTCCGGCCCTGCCCGGCGGCAGGTCATAACCTGGTCTACCATCTCGCAGCGGGTGCAGGACAGCCGGGCCGCCTTTACCGATGAACTCACATCCCGGGCTCCTTCCGTAAAGATTGACGAAAAGGTTCCTCAAAAATCGGGCACGAATTCCTATGCCTTGCAGGAAGTCACCGGCATTCACCTGACCAAGGCCGAAAGGGCTGCCGCCGCAAAAGAGGAAAAATCCTTCCACAAGTGGGCGGATTTGTTGCGGAAGGGTTACGACTACAACGTCTTCGAGACCAGGATTTTCAAGGATCCTGCCGCCATTCCGGCCAAGACGGTGAAATACATCGCCCGCGAGTCCTTCAAGGCCCTGAAAACGGGGTGTGTGACCGACCCTGCCACGATGCCGTCCATAGGGAAGTATTTCACGTCACGGGAATTGTACGCCCTCTGGGTCGGAGGCACGCTGAGCTGGGCCCGCTATCTTAATTTTCCCGGATATGTCAATCCCTTCACGACAGCGAGGGGCGCCATCCTGGAATGCATCATCCGGGATGCGGACGAGGCGGTCACCTTGAATTCGCCCGTCGCGGCGACGCTCCGTTTCAGTCATGACACCTATATGCTCCCGCTGATGGCCTCCATGAAACTGGAGGGTACGGTACTCTCCTGCACCGAGCAGGAAATCCCTGAATACTTCCAGGACTACAATTTCGTCTGCCCGGCCTGCAATGTGCAGCTGATCTTCTACCGGGCCGGCAAAAATGCGCCCATTCTCGTCAAATTCCTCCTCAACGAAAAGGAAACCCTCATCCACGGCCTCCAGCCCCTCACCGGCCACTACTACGAGTGGAGCAAGGTGAAGAAATTCTGGGCGTGTTACACAAGGTAGTGTGTTAGCTGTGGCTCTTGATATGAGAGAGAATAAAACGGCGGACAAGAGGAAAAAGTAAATACTTTCTTACTAAGTTGTTTCTTACTAAATAATTGCTTACCTTTGTGGAAGACATTATTTTTAGCAAATGAAACAAGTTTTTATTTTTGGCAAACCCGTTAACGATGAGGCGTTTACGGATAGAGAAACAGAGTCGGCCAGACTCAAGGCAAATTTCGGAAGCGGGATAAATACCTTTATTATTTCTCCTAGAAGATGGGGCAAAACATCTTTGGTAAAAAAGGTGATAAAAGAATCCGGCAATGACGGAATTTCTTATGTCTTTGCAGACATATTCAAGGCAAAAACATCCGTTGAGTTTTGTGAGATTCTCGGGAATGCCATTCTAAAGCAAACTTCATCCGCCTTTGAGGAAATCCTTTCCATTACCCAGCGGTTTCTGGGGAGGATCAATGTCGGGATCAATCTTTCTCCCGACCGGGCGAATCCACTAAAACTTCAGTTTGGCATAGGAGAAGAACAAAAATCGATGGAAGAGATTCTGATGCTTCCCCAACGGATTGCCGAAAAAAAGAAGACGGATATTGTCATATGCATTGATGAGTTCCAGCAGATCGCCGAATTTGAGGACAGCATGACCTTCCAGAAACAACTGAGAACGATATGGCAACATCAGGAGAATGTCACGTATTGTCTCTTCGGCAGCAAGCGCCATATGATGGAGGCGTTGTTTGATGATGAGAGCAAACCTTTTTACAAATTTGGAGATATCCTATACTTGAAAACCATCCCCCTGTCTTACTGGATTCCCTTTATTTCGAAAAAGTTCAGTTCGGCAGACAAAACTATCACGGATGAGCAAATAAAAAGAATCTGTGAAACTGTCGAGTATCACTCTTCTTATGTTCAGCAGTTGTGCTGGTATGTCTATCTTTTTTCCGGTTCATCGGTAACAGAAGACGATATCGAGAACGGAATTCAAGAGTTAGTTGAACAGAACACCGCCTTGTTCGAAAGCCGTACGGAAAACTTGACACCGCTCCAGATGAGATTCCTGCGGGCTGTATCCGACGGGATTTCCGACGGTTTCTCCACGGCAAACGTGATCAGCAAATATAAACTGGGCTCATCTGCCGGATCGGTGGCGACCAGGAAGGCCATGCTGGAAAAGGGGTTGGTCTATCTGGAGGATGACCGGATAAAACTCTCCGATCCTGTCCTGGGTCTTTGGATGAAAATGTAAATCTGTGTTACACAAGTTGTGTATCCAATTAAAACTGTTGAAAAAAATATTGTATATTTGTGTCAACCACTATTCAACAGTATGAAACGTCGTGATTTTTTGAAAGGAGTATCCCTGATAGCAGCCGGAAGCGCGCTCTCCGGGCCTCTGGCAAGTGCCGCCGGGATTATTTCCAATCCCGCCGAAGCCTCTCCCCTGCCCACGAATGACGGTTTAGAGCCCGTCAGGGGCCTGTCCCCTGTCCGGCCCCTCGATCCCGAGGTCAGCCGCCCCATCAGCGTCATCATCATCGGCTGCGGCAACCGCGGACGGACCTATGCCGGCTATGCCCGGAAGTTCCCGAAGGGAATGAAAGTCGTCGGCGTTTCGGACATCCTGGAGCACCGGGCCAATTACCTGGGCGACCAGCACAATGTACCGCAGGAGATGCGTTTCGGGCACTTCCGGGAAGTATTTGCAAGCGGAAAGAAACTGGCCGACGCCGTCGTCATCGCCACGCCGGACGACCGGCATTATGAGCCTTGCATGAAGGCGCTCGCACTCGGCTACGACGTGCTGCTGGAAAAACCCGTCGCGCCCACGGCCAAAGAGTGCAAGACCATCCGGGAAATGACCAAGAAAACCGGAAGGGTCGTGGCGGTCTGCCCTGTCCTGCGGTATGCCCCGTACTTCATGGCGCTGCGCGAAGTGGTACGGAGCGGCGTCATCGGCGACGTGGTCAACATTCAGCACATGGAGCCCATCCAGTACGCCCACATGGCCCATTCCTACGTCCGCGGAAACTGGCGCCGGGAGGATGAGACCACGCCCATCATCCTGGCCAAGTCCTGTCATGACCTGGACATCCTCCGGTGGATCATCGACAAACCCTGCAAGCATATCTCCGCGGAGGGCTGGCTCTCCTTCTTCAAGGCGGAGAACGCCCCGGAAGGCGCCCCGAAATACTGCACCGACGGATGCCCGCATCAGAAAGAGTGCCCGTACGACGCCGTGGAGATTTATACCCGGCTGAAACAGCACCTCGGGGTATTCGACCTGCACGGAAGCAAGGATCCGGAACTAATCATGAGCCGGCTCAAAGACCCGCGCTACAACAGCTACGCCCGCTGCGTCTTCCACTGCGACAACGACCAGCCGGACCACTATGTAGCCATCATGGCCTTCGACGGCGACGTCACGGCCTCCTTCAGTATGGACGCCTTCTCCCCGAAAGGCGGCCGCCGGACCCGCATCATGGGCACGATGGGCTATATAGAAGGTGACGGCAAAGAGTTCACTGTCACGGACTTCCTGACCCGCAAGCCCAAGGTGTGGAACATGAATGTAGCCGAAATCCCCGAATATGCCCAGTCCGGCCACGGCGGCGGAGACCTCCGTCTGGTCCGGGACTGGCTCGAGGCCGTGGACCGGCATGACCCGGCGCATCTGTCAAGCAGCATTGACGTCTCCATAGAGAGCCACCTGATGGGCTTCGCCGCCGAACGCTCCCGCCGCACCGGCAAGAAGGAGAAAATCTGACCGAATGGAACAAAAACGGCTGCTGTCGATCGATGCCCTGAGGGGGTTCGATATGATGTTCATCATGGGGTTTGCCGCCATCGTGAAGGCGACCTGCCAGTTGTTCCCGGGCGGGGAAGACAGCTGGTTGTTTCACCAGATGCTCCACGCCGACTGGGACGGCCTTTTCCACCACGATACCATCTTCCCCCTATTCCTGTTCATTTCGGGAATGACATTCCCTTTTTCGATGGCGGCCCGAAGGGAAAGAGGGGCGTCCGGGAAGCGGATATTCTGGCATACCGTACTCCGGGGACTTATCTTGTGCCTGCTGGGGTTGGTTTACAATAAAATCTTCAAACTGGAGCCCACCTTCAGGATTCCGAGCGTCCTTGCCCGGATCGGCCTGGCGTGGATGTTCGCCGCCTGGATCTACATGGCCTGCGGCTGGAAGTGGCGGGCCGGGATCGCCGCCCTGATCCTGGTCGGATATAACCTCCTTCTCCTGATTCCGGCGCCGGATGCCGCCGGTGCGGGCAGTCTCTCACTGGAAGGCAATATCGTCGGATACGTCGATCGCTGCCTGATGCCGGATCATCTCCTCCAGCGGGGCCTCTTCGACCCGGAAGGGCTCCTGAGCACCCTCCCCGCCATCGTGACGGCGATGCTCGGCCAGTTTACGGGCGAGTTCGTCAAAGATTCCGGCAAGTCCCGGAAGACGCTTTGGATGCTGCTTGCCGCAGTCGTCCTGATCGGCGCCGGGCTCGTCTGGAGCCTGTGGTTCCCCATCAACAAGAAACTCTGGACCAGCACTTTCGTCCTGACCGTCGGGGGCTTTTCCGTGGCCCTGTTCGCCCTCTTCTACTGGCTCATCGACGTCAGGGGCTGGAAAAAATGGACGCCGTTCTTCACGGTGATCGGGATGAATTCCATCACCATCTATATGCTCCAGCGGATTGTCCCCTTCAAGGATATCACGGCCTTCTTCTTTGGCGGAGCGGCCCGCCTGATGCCCGAGGCCTGGGGTGCCTGGCTCCTTTCCGTCGCCTACTTTGCCATCAGCTGGCTCCTGCTCTGGTTCCTTTACCGGAAGAAAATCTTCCTGAAGGTTTGAGGAGGATATTTTTCGCCGAAAAGTCAAAAACTATTGCAAAACAGACGGGATTTGTGCAATTTTGTATGTTTAATACATCATTGCAATGAAATCTTTACGGAGACTGATGGTTTGTGCGCTGCTGGTGGTGACGGCAGCGACGGCGAGTGCATCCAACCTGCTTTACGGGCCCTGGGTGCACAATGTGGATGAGCACGGATTTACGGTGCTGTGGGTGACGGCCGAGCCTTCGCTCGACTATGTAGAGATTGCGCCTGACGACGGGTCGGCCTTCGAGGCGAAGGCTCGGCCGCGCTACTACCAGACCGCAAACGGCCGGCGGACGATGGGCCGCTACCACACCGTCCGGGTCGACGGCCTCGAGCCTGGCACGTCCTACCGCTACCGGCTTGTCGGAAAGGTACTTACGGACGGAAGCAACCCCTACCAGCTTATCTTCGGACGCCTCCGGCTGATTTCCAATAGGAAGCGGACCTGCAAGGTCCGGACGCTCGACGCCAAAGCCGAAGTCTGCCGCTTCTCGCAGTTCAACGACATCCATTTCGACGATGCCCGGTTCACGGCGCTGGCAAAGCCCGTCGACCTGGACAAGACGGATTTCATCGTCCTCAACGGCGATATCGTTTCCTTCTCCCAGCACATCGACTCGGTCGCCAGGCACAGCATCGTGCCGATTACCGAGCAGGCAGAACGCGTTCCTCTCGTCTACGCCCGGGGCAACCACGAGGGGCGCGGACTCGATTTCGACAAGGTCTACAGTCTCTTCCCCACTTCCACGGGCGAATTCTGGTACAGCTTCCGGCAGGGCCCGGCGGCCTTCATCGTGCTGGACGGCGGGGAGGACAAGCCCGACAGCAGCCACGAATACGCCGGGACGGCGGATTATGACGCCTACCGCCAGCGGGAGACGGAGTGGCTGAAACAGGCCGTAAAGGACCCTTCGTTCGTAAGCGCTCCCGTCAAGATCTGCATCGTCCACATTCCCACGGTCGCCTACAAGAACAGCTGGTACTCCCAGCTCTGGATTACAGAGAACTGGGCGCCGATTCTCGAGAAGGCCGGCATCGACCTGATGCTGAGCGCCCATCACCACAGATGGATCTGCAGCGAGGCCGGGCAGGACGGCAAGGGCTATCCCCTTCTCGTCAACAGCAATATGGAGCGGATGGATGTCGTCGTCACCAAGGACGGCATCGATGTCAAGACCTACGACGTAAACGGCAATCTCTGCCACACCTGGAAGAAATAACCGATGCGGAAACTCTTTCTCATAGACGGCCACGCCCTGATTTTCAGGATGTACTACGCCTTCCTCAGGCGCCCGATGATCAATTCGAAGGGAGCCGACATGTCGATTCTCTTCGGATTTACCAAATACCTGCTGGAGATGGTCGAGCGGGAGAAGCCGACCCATCTCGCGGTATCGTTCGACCCTCCGGGCGGCACCTTCCGGAATGAAATGTACCCGCCCTACAAGGGCACCCGTCCTCCGACTCCGCAACTGATCGTCGACGCCCTGGAGCCGCTCACGGAGCTCCTGCAGGCGATGAACATCCCGGTGCTGACGCTGCCGGGCTTCGAGGCGGATGACGTGATCGGGTCGATGGCCGCGCAGTTCGCCGGCCCCGATCTGGATGTGTACATGGTCACGCCCGACAAGGATTACGGGCAGCTCATCGCGGAGCACGCCTTCCAGCTCAAGCCGGGCAAGGCGGGCGGTGCCGATGAAGTGGTCGGCCCGGCGCAGATCTGTGAGAAATACGGCATCTCCTCACCCCTGCAGGTCATCGACATGCTGACCCTCTGCGGCGATACGGCCGACAATGTGCCGGGCGTCAAGGGCGTCGGGGAAGTGGGAGCCGGGAAACTCATCGCGAAGTACGGCAGCGTGGAGAATATCTATGCCCACCTGGACGAACTCTCGCCGAAGCAGCGGGAAATGTTCGAAGAGGCCCGGGACCACATCGCCCTCTCGAAGGCCCTCGTCACCATCAAGACCGACATTCCGCTTACCGTCACGATCGACGATATGCGGCTCGACATGGATTTCTCCCCCGCGGTCGCCGATCTTTTCGAGAAATACGAATTCAATTCGCTCCGGCGGTTTATCGCCCATGTCGCACGGCCTTCCACGGAGAGCCCGGAGACCGTGCTGGAAATCCGGGTAGTCTCTCCCGCCGAACTGGTCAAAGCGGCCCGGGCGGCCGGGAAGATGGCCATCCGCGCCGGCGAGCCCTTTACGGCCGCTACGGAAGGCGGGCTGGTTGCGGAAGGGCCCGTAACGGCATTCCGGGCCGTTCTCGAAGAGCCCGCCGTCGAAAAATGGGGCTTCGACCTCAAGGCCGCGGCGCACGAAATCGGACACCTCGAAGGCCGCTGGATGGACCTCGCCCTGATGCATTATCTCATCGACCCCGAGAAGAGCCACAAGGCCGAGATCCTCATGAAGAGTTATCTCGGCGTGAGCATCGAAGAAGAGGCCCCGGAAGCGCCCCAGGCGTTGTCGCTCTTCGACGAAATGCCCGAGGAAACGGTCGTCCACCATACCCGCGAAGCCGCCGCCCTGCTTCCGCTCGGCGAGAAACTCCTCGCGGAAATCCATGCGAAAGGCCTGGAGAAGCTCTATTTCGAAATGGAAGAGCCGCTTTCCAAGGTACTCTTCAAGATGGAAGAGGCCGGTGTCAAGGTGGACATCGCCCAGCTCAACGCCTTTGCGGGCGACCTCCGGAAGGAGATCGCCTCCCGCGAAGCCACGGTGCGGGAAATGGCCGGTGTGCCCGACCTCAACGTTTCTTCGCCCAAGCAGATCGGGGACGTCCTCTTCGAGAAACTCGCCCTCGACCCCAAGGCCAAAAAGAGTTCCAAGGGGCAGTACACGACCGACGAAGCCACGCTGACGGCGATCTTCGACCGGCATCCCATCATCGGGGAGATCCTCGAATTCCGCGCGGCGAAAAAACTCCTCTCGACCTACATCGAGCCCTTCCCGGGCTATGTCTCCCCGCGGGACGGACGGGTGCATACCACCTTCAACCAGGCCCTGACGGCGACGGGACGGCTTTCCAGTTCCAACCCCAATCTCCAGAACATCCCCATCCGCACCGAGCGGGGCCGGGAGATCCGGCGGGCCTTCGTACCCGGGGCAAGCGGGAACCTCATCATGTCGGCCGACTATTCGCAGATCGAGCTCCGGCTGATGGCCCATCTGAGCTGCGACGCCCATCTCGTGAGCGCATTCCGCGCCGGGGAGGATGTCCACGCGGCCACGGCGGCCAAGATTTTCGGCATTCCGCTCGCGGAAGTCACCCCGGACCAGCGGCGCATCGCCAAGACGGCGAATTTCGGCATCATGTACGGCATCTCGTCCTTCGGGCTGGCCGAAAGGCTGCATCTGGGGCGGAAGGAAGCCAAGCAGATCATCGACGATTACTTCGCCTCCTTCCCGGCGATCCGCTCCTTCATCGACGCGACAATCGAAACCTGCCGCGAGAACGGCTATGTCGAAACACTCTTCGGCCGGCGTCGCTACCTCCCGGACATCAACGCCCGGAACGCCACCGTGCGCGCCCTCGCCGAGCGGAACGCCGTCAATGCCCCGATCCAGGGCTCCTCGGCGGACATCATCAAGCTGGCGATGATCCGCGTCGACCGCCGGATGGCCGAGGCGGAGCTCCGGAGCCGGATGGTGCTGCAGATCCACGACGAACTCCTGTTCGACTGCTTCCCGGAGGAGATTGAAACCCTGCGGCAGATCGTCGTGGAAGAGATGGAGCACGTCGTGGAGCTTTCCATCCCCCTGACGGTAGAATGCAATGTCGGGCCGACGTGGCTGGACGCACACTGATCATTATGGAGTACGATTACAAGAAAATGACGGACGCCGCGCTGATCGAGAAAGCGCGGACAGGTGACCAGCTGGCCTACAAGGCCATCTATGAAAAGCACGTAGCCGCCGTGCGGGGCCGCGTGTCAAAGTATTTCATCTGGAAGGCGGACGTCGATGACGTCGTCTCGGAAAGTTTCCAGAAATTCTTCGCCAAGATCGACAACTTCGACACCTCGCGCGACCTCCTTCCCTGGCTCTTCACCATCGCCTACCGCACCGCCCTCGACCATCTGGGGATCATCAAGCGGGAGGATGAGAAGAAGGAAGGGATCAAGAAGACGCATTCCGACACCGAGGAAGCGCCGGACCTCTCCGACGACGTCAATCCCGAGGACGAGATCATCAACCGGCAGGAGCACGAACGCCTGATGGGATTCATCGAGGAACTCTCCCCGCTCTACCGGGAAATCATGATCCTCTATATGGTGGAAGAACTCGAATATGAGGATATTGCCAAGCAGGTCGGCCTGCCGCTCAACACGGTCCGTACCCGGATCCGCCGTGGCAAGGCGCTGCTCAGTGAAATGATGAACCGTGAGATATGACCTTCAACGACTTT
Source organism: uncultured Bacteroidales bacterium (assembly GCA_947165305.1). Classification (GTDB taxonomy): domain Bacteria; phylum Bacteroidota; class Bacteroidia; order Bacteroidales; family UBA932; genus Cryptobacteroides. The sequence goes on along the minus strand of CAMUZW010000005.1, from coordinate 19,252 downwards.
ATCATACGGCTCCGGCAGGATTTCCCGGACCTGACACCGCGGCAGGAAGAACGTTTCGCGGCGATGGAGGGTCTTTACCGGGAATGGAATGCAAAGATCAACGTGATTTCCCGCAAGGACATCGACGCCCTCTACGAAGCGCATGTCCTGCATTCTCTCTCGATTGCGAAATACCTGCAGATCAACAACTTGCTCGATGATTTTTCTACGGCGGACGTGATGGACCTCGGCACCGGCGGCGGCTTCCCCGGGATTCCGCTCGCGGTCCTGTTCCCGGATGCGCATTTTACGCTCTGCGACTCCGTCGGCAAGAAGACGCTGGTTGCCAGGGAGGTTTCCCAAGCCCTGGCGCTGGAAAATGTCGAAATTGTCAACGCCCGTGCCGAATCCCTCGGACGAGGCTTCGACTATGTCGTGTCCCGGGCCGTCGCGCCGCTCCCGGACCTTCTCAAGTGGAGCTGGAAGCGCTGCCGGAAGGGATTGCTGTGTCTCAAGGGCGGTGACATCGCGGAAGAGACCGCCGTCGCCATGGGCCGTTTCCGTCTCCCGGCCGGCTCTGTTCACGTCTGGCCCGTTTCTGCCTGGCAGTCCGGCCCCTGGTACGAAGGGAAACTGGTAATCCATATTGAAAAATGACTAAAAATCCGGTGAATCAGTTCCTAAAACTTCCGGAGCTTCGCTCCTCCATCCCTCCCACTACGTGGGCCCCTCCCGTTCACGAGGCCACGGGCGGCCACGGTTTTATCCACTGATCCACCAAATTTTCCGAAAACTAAACACCCACTTTATGAGACAAAAAACTTTATTCCTGATTCTGGCGACGGTCATTCCGGCGGGACTGTATGCGGCATATGCGGCGACGGAGGTGTACATCTGGCGCTGCCTGATCATTTTCTGGCTGCTGGGACTGGCGCTGTGGCTGATCCTGTCGGCTCCGAAAGAGCAGCGCGACAAGTATATGAAATTCATCCCGGCGGCTTTTGCATTCTCAATTGTCGGAGACTATCTGCTGCATCTGGCACATGAGAAGGGCGCGATATTCTTCATCGCGGGCGTCATCGCTTACTTTATCGCGCATATGAGCTACATCGGCTTCACGATGCGGAAGGGAAATGTCAACTGGTGGATGTTTGCGCTGCTGTGCGTCATCTTCGGACTGTACTTCGTGTTCCTGCTGATTCCCGGCATCGAATCCACGGGCATCCGGATCGCCGTGCTCGCCTATATCTTTGTCTCGGCCTTCTCGGTTTCGGCGGCTTCGGGGACGCCTTTCGGTCCCACGATGGACCGCACCGGCAAGATCCTCACCCTGTGCGGCATCTGCTCGCTGGTCGTCTCCGACATCCTCCTGTCGCTGCACGACTTCGCCGGCATCTCCACCGGTTACATCCTGATGCTCCCGCTCTTCTACCTCTCCCAGGTCCTGGTGACCTGCGCCCTCGTCCACATCACCCGCCGATAGCACGCCCACGAAAATCGCCAAAATCGTAGACGGACAGCAGGCGGGGCAAAAGATTGGCAAAAAAAATTTGCGGTTTCAATAAAAAGTGCTACCTTTGCAGTCCATTTGTCGAAAATATAAAAAACAGATATTATGAAAAGGACATTCCAACCTTCACGCCGCAAACGCGTCAACAAGCACGGTTTCCGCGAGAGAATGGCTACCGCCAACGGCCGCCGCGTACTGAGCGCCCGCCGTCGTCACTGCCGCAAGAAACTCACCGTATCCGACGAAGACAGGTTCTAGGACACGGTTATTGGGAGAAATTGAATGCAGATCCTTTAAAAGGTCTGCATTTTTTCGTATCTTTCGGCCTGTAACTTCAGACAATATGACGCCGGACGAGAAATATATGGGCGAAGCGCTCCGGGAGGCCCGGAAGGCCGCCGAAGAAGGTGAAATCCCCATCGGGGCGGTCATCGTTTCGCGGGGACGCATCCTCGGAAGCGGACACAATATGACCGAACGCCTGCCCGACGCTACGGCCCACGCCGAGGTGATCGCCATCACCGCCGCGACCGACGCGGTCGCGGCCAGATACCTCAACGATTGTACGTTGTACGTGACCGTCGAGCCCTGCCCGATGTGCGCCGGGGCCCTGAACTGGTCGCAGATCGGACGCATCGTATACGGCGCTCCCGACCCGCGGAGAGGTTATTCCCTCTACACGCCCGCCCTGCTCCATCCGAAGACCGAGGTCCTGCAAGGCGTCCTGTCGGAAGCATGTGCCGCCCTCGTCACAGACTTCTTCAAGGCCAAAAGGCCTTAACGGCTTGCAAGTCTGACAGAAAGTCAGTATATTTGTCGAATACGGAAACTCTTAAACCTTTATACAATGAAAAAGATCCTTTCTATCTTTGCAGTTGCCGCAACCCTCTTCACGATTGCGTCCTGCAACACCAAACCCTCCCCCGAGGCCGTAGAGGCCGCCGCCGTCAAGAACGCCAATGACCTCGTTACCGCCGTCATCGAGAACAACACCGACAACATCAAGGCAGCCCTTGCCGCCGATGCCGCCGCCTTTGCCACCCTCGGCATCAGCGAGGAGAAGACCCCTGACCTTGCTGAACTCTACAATGAGAAATATGAGAACACCCTCGAAGACTTCGGTCTCCAGAAGAGCGACATCATCTCCATCATTAAGAAGAGAGGCATCGAGATCCCCGAAGCACCGAAGAAAGCTGACAAAGCGGGTGCCAAGGAGCCCGGCCAGGAAGGCGAGCACATCGAGAGCGACATCGAAATCTCCGCTGACACCCTTGCCGCCCCCGAGGCTGCCGATGCAGCCCTTGACGTAAACGCCCTCAAAGAGGCCGCAGAGGAAGCTGCCGACAAGGTCGCTGACAAGATCGGCGAGTATACCGGCGGCGAAGTCAAAGAGGAAGAGGTCGACGAGGCCCCCGTTCCCGAGGTCCTTCCCTACGTCGTGGTCGAGGAGAAACCGACCTTCAACGGTGGTGACGCCAACCAGTTCGTCAAGTGGATCAACGAGAACTTCGTTTATCCCCAGGGTGCCAAGGACCGTGGCGTCCAGGGCCGTGTTCTGGTTAACTTCAAGGTCGGCACCGACGGCCAGGTGAAGGATGTCGTCGTGACCCGCAAGCTCGATCCCGAAATCGATGCCGAGGCTGTCCGCGTCATCAAGAGCTCTCCGGCCTGGACGGTCGGCAAGCAGAACGGCGTACCGGTCGAGGTCAGCTATTCCGCCCCGATTATCTGCAAGCTGCAGTAGTTCATTTTGATTTTTACCCAAAAGGGATTATCTTTGCAATCCCTTTTGGGGCTCTTGAGATATGGTGTAATGGCTAGCACTAGGGATTTTGGTTCCCTCAGTTCAGGTTCGAGTCCTGATATCTCAACCAAATTTTGTTGCTTATGAAAGGCGCATTCATCTTCCTCGCCGACGGGTTTGAGGACATAGAGGCCCTCGGAACCCTGGATATTCTCCGCCGGGGCGGCATCCCTTCCACGACAGTTTCCATCAACGACACCCCCGAAGTCACCAGCGCGCATGGCGTGACGGTACTTGCAGAGTGCCTCCTCGACGAATTCCTCGACGAGGGATGCGACCTGGAGGACATCCTCATCTTCCCGGGCGGACTGCCCGGCGCATCCAACCTCGCCGAATGCAAGCCGCTCATCGCATTTGCGAAGACCCACTTCCAGCACGGAGGAGCGGTCGGAGCCATCTGCGCGGCCCCCGGACTGGTCGTCTCGCAGCTTCCCGGCATCGAAGGCAAGAAAGTCACCTGCTACGATGGCTTTGAAGGCCATCTGGAGAAGAAGGGAGCCTGCTACACCGGAGAATCCGTCGTCACCGACGGCAAGCTCATCACGGGCCGCGGCCCGGCCTTCGCCCTGGAATTCGGCCTTGCCATTGTCTCCTTCCTGAAGGGCGCCGACAAGGCGGCGGAAATCCGCAAAGGAATGTTGCTTAACTAGCGCTGCTATGGCCAGAAAGAAAAAATCCCAGCAACTTACCGTAGATCCGGCCTACTACGAGAAGCAGCGGCTGGCTCTTCTGCGCCGTCACCGCCAGGTCATTTACTTAAACGACCTGGAGCGCAGCGCCATCGATGAATATTGCCGCAGATTCAACACACGCTCCCGCAGCGCACTCCTCCGTGAATCCATCATGGAGCGGATTCTGAGCGAACTGGAAGAGAATCACCCGACGCTGTTCTAGCGGATCGGGGCGGTACAGGCATTCACCAGATACACGATCGAGACATACGGGATCCCGCCGTGTGTCTCAAGTCCGATTTCGCAGGTGCGGCTATTGGAATAGCCCGTTTCGGCGCCGGCTTCAACGACGGCCTGGCGCAGATGACGGAGCGCCCAGGCATTGAGCTCAGGATGCGTCATCCCCTTGTCGCCCGCAAAAGCGCAGCAGCCGACATCCTCCGGCACGATGACCTTCGAAGAGCAGAGCCTGGCCAGGTTGACAAGGGTGTCTCCCAGCCCCATCCGGCGCATCGTACAGGTCTGGTGCACCATGACGGGCGTATCCGTCTGCGTGAAGCGGAGCCGCTCCCGGAGGAATTTCCAGATGAATTCCGCCGGCTCATACAGGTGCATCTTCGCAATGTTGGCGCGCATCCGGTGGAGGCAGGGGCTCTGGTCACAGAGGACGGGATATTTTCCTCCTTCAGAAGCCTTCCAGAGTGCATCTTCCAATTCGCGAAGCTTCGCATCAGCCTCTGCCGGCATGCCTTTGCTCTCCCAGACGGTCCCGCAGCAGAGAGTGTCTTTTCCCTCCGGGAAAATCACCTCGTAGCCCGCCTTGTGCAGCAGTTCGACCGTCTCCTCGACCAGCGGACGCCGGGGCAGGGAAGCCTTCGACGGACCCATCATCTGATTGAGGCAGCTCGGGAAATAAACCACCTTCGGCTTGTCTCCCCGCAGGTCAGAAACTACCTTCCGGGCATTGTAAGGCCGTGGCATCGAAGGCGTCCATAGCGGAAGGCCGAGCGAATGCAGCCCGCATCCGAGGCCCGTCATCAGCTTGTCGCCGAGCAGCCGGCGCCCGGTCCAGGCAAGTCCAAGCGCCCCCCGGAGCATCGATTTGGTCCCGTGATAATGCAGGGCGGCCCAGCGCCAGAGCGCCCCGCCAGAAACATGCTGCCGGCGGATCTCGTGCGTAAGGTCCGCCACGTTTATCTTCATCGGGCAGCTCATTGAGCAGAGGCCGTCTCCGGCACAGGTCTGTTCCCCGGGCCAGGTATACCGTTTCTTCAGAAGGCGCAACCGGTCCGGATCGCTTCCGTCGGCCTCAAGCCGTGCCATCTCACGAAGGACGGCGATGCGCTGACGGGACGAGAGCGTAAAGCCGCAGGAAACGCAGTTCACTTCACAGAAGCCGCACTCGATGCACTTGTTGAGCCGCCGGAAAGCCTCCAGAGTCCCCTCGGGAGCTCCGGGCGCGGGTTTCAGCACAGGCAAGGCTTTGATATCCTTGATGAAACACAACGGATCATCGTTGAAGATCACCCCGGGATTGAGGATTCCCTCCGGGTCAAAAATTCGTTTGATCCGCCGCATGACGCCAAAAGCCCTCTCTCCCCATTCATAGGCGACGAAGGGGGCCATGTTGCGGCCGGTGCCATGCTCTGCCTTGAGCGAGCCGTCATACTTGCCCACCACCATTTCAGCCACGTCCCGGATCATCGCCTCATAACGCCGGATTTCGGCCTCCGAGTCGAAGGACTGGTTGATGATGAAGTGGAAATTCCCCGCCAGGGCATGGCCGTAGATGCAGGAATCCGCATAACCGTGACGCTCCAGCAGGGCACAGAGGCCGGCCGTCGCCGCCGGAAGATCTTCGATATGGAAGGCAATGTCCTCGATGAGGCAGGTCGTCCCTTCGGGCCGCATGCCGCCGACCATCGGGAAGATACCGGAGCGGATGGCCCAGTAGCGGGCACATTCCTCCTTGTCGCGGGAGAACCGGATGCCCGTCACGGTGTCGAAATCCTTCAGGGCCTCCCCGATGCTGCGGATCTGCCTTGACAGTGTCTCTTCATCGGAGGCTTCTGTCCGTACCAGCAGGGCCGTAAGACCTTCGCCGGTCGTATCTCCGGCCGCCGCCAGCGAACATTTGTCGAGCATCTCCGCCGCCTCGACGGGTTGATCCTGCAGCCGCAGCACGGCGCGGGCCGCATCGGAGATGTCCTGGAAATAGATCATCGCACTGGCCTGGAGCGGCGCCAGCGGGACCGTCCGGAAGGTAGCCTCGCTGATAAAGGCCAGCGTCCCTTCGGAGCCGACCAGCAAATGTGCGATCATGTCGAAGGGGTCATCCTGCGTGATGAGCGGCAGAAGGTTGAGTCCGGTAACGTTCTTGATCGAATACTTATGGCGGATCCGGTCCGCAAGCGCCCGGTCGGCCCGGACTTCGTCCCGGAGGGCCTCCAGGCTGTCCAGAAAGGCAGGATGGCTTCGGCGGAAGGCCTCCCGGCTCGCCGGGTCTCCGGTATCGAGCAGGGTGCCGTCCGCAAAGACGATCCGGGCGGAGAGCAGCGTTTTATCGGCATTCGCATGGATGCCACAGCTCATGCCGGAAGCGTTGTTGGCCATGATACCGCCGACCATGCAGCTTCCGATGGAGGCCGGGTCCGGCCCGAATTTACGTCCGTAAGGCTTGAGGATGCGGTTTACCTTCGCACCGACGATGCCGGGCTGCAGGGTAACCGTCTCTCCCCCGTCTCCGACACGATACTTCTCCCATCCCTTGGCAGCCACCAGCAGGACGGAATCGCTTACGCTCTGCCCGCTGAGGCTTGTCCCGGCCGCCCGGAAGGTAACGGGCGTCTTCTTCGCACTGCACTCCCTGAGCACAGCGGCCGCCTCCGCTTCGTTGTCGGCACGGATTACCTGCTGCGGGGTTTTCCGGTAGAAGCTGGCATCCGTTCCGTAACAGAACCGGAGGAGTTCGTCTGTGATCTTTTCCATAGTACAAATGTACGAAGAAAAAGATTCCGGGACAAGCCCGGGATGACTGGCGAGGAATTGCGGATTCCGCCATTTTTTTCTATCTTTGTAGGCTATGACAAGGGAAGAGGATTTTACCAGACTGGAGATCAACCTGAAGGGGTGTACCGACAACTACCGGTATTTCCGCTCGCTGCTGCGACCGCGGACGAAGATGCTGGTGCTGGTAAAGGCCAACGCCTACGGGCACGGCGCCGTGGAATTCGCCTCCCTGATGCAGGCGGCCGGCGCGGACTATCTCGCCGTGGCCTCCCCGCTGGAAGGCATCGAACTCCGCAAGGCAGGTATTTCCCTGCCCATCCTTGTCCTGACGGCCCGTACCGATTCGTTCGACGAAATCATCCAGAACCGCCTCGAGCCCGGCATTCCCAACCTTTACACGCTCCAGGCCCTCCTGGACGTGCTGAAGCGCCGCGGCCTGCGGGACTATCCCATCCACATAAAACTCGACACCGGGATGCACCGGCTCGGCTTCACGACCTCGGAACTTCCCGGCCTGCAGGATGCGCTGCGGCAGGAGTCCCGCGTCCGCGTCCGTTCGGTCTATTCGCACCTCTGCGTGGCGGAGACCCCGGAAGAGGATCCCTATACGCTCGGGCAGATCGGGATGTTCCAGACCAATGCGGCCACATTGACGGATTCGCTTGGCTACAAGCCGATGTGGCACATCCTCAACTCGGCCGGCATCGAGCGCTTCCCGCAGTATCAGTTCGACATGGTGCGGCTCGGCATCGGCATCTACGGCATCAGCGCCCTGCCCGGCGTACACCTATCCCCTGTCGCTTCGCTGAAATGCAAAATCCTGCAGATCAAGCATCTGATGCCCGAAGACGGCACCATCGGCTACGGCCGCTACGGGCATATCGCCCCGGGCGGAACGACCATCGCCACGATTCCCGTCGGCTACGCGGACGGCATCGACCGCCACCTCGGGCGTGGCGCCGCCTCCTTCTCCCTCAACGGGCACCGCGTCCCCACGATCGGGAATATCTGTATGGATATGTGTATGCTTGATATCACGGGCGTCGATGCGAAAGTCGGCGATACCGTCACCATCTTCGGCGACGACCCTACCGCCTCCGAACTCGCCGGCATCCTCGGCACCATCCCCTACGAAATCCTCACCTCCGTCCCCCGCCGCATCGACCGCGTCATCGTACGGTAGCCGTTTCTTTACAGATCGACATAGCGGCGGACTACCAGGCCCTTTTTGTCCAGATACAGGACATAGGGCAGGGAGGATAGATCGAAATCATCCAAAAGCGAAGGAGCGGCGTCGGCGACGAGGACCTTCAGCCTGCGCGGGGCGTCTGACAGAAGTTTGTCAATCCCGGGAGCGGCATCGGCGCAGGCGGAGCAGGAATCCGACGCAAAGACCACGACGCCCGGCTCTCCGCGGAGTTTCCGGAGGCGGAAATCCTTCACGGCCTTGTCCCGGCTTCGCCGGACCGTCCCGTCCGGCAGGACCTTCGCATGGCGGAGCGGGCGGCGCAGCGTCCCCGACACTTTGACATCGGGGACTGCCGTACCTACGGGACACTTGGATAAGAGGCCCTTCATCAGATCCGCCAGCGTCAGTACCTGCAGCGAATCCGTCGCCGACCACACGTCGCGGCCAAAGACATACTGGTCCATGAAGGGCGTCAGCGCCTCGCGATACACCTCGCTGCCATGGAACGACAGATAATAAAGCATATCTCCGATAGAACGGGTATACCCGTCCGGATTTCCTTCGCCGAGCGTTCGCGTTTCGATATATCTGGCCGTTTCCAGGATATCGGATGCTTTCACCTCTCCATAAGAGGCGAAGATGCCGTCAAAGACCGCCTCGGACTCAGCCGAGCCGTAGACATAGGCGGGTTCGTCTTCCTTCGGCACCATCGCGTCGAGGAGGGTCTGGAGTGAACGGGTATCGAGCCGGCGGCCCACGATGGTGCAGTCCGGCGCAATGAGGAACAGGGCCGGCGTCTTGATCACGCCGTACGCCTCCTGGAAATCGGACTGCATCCCCGGATCCCAGAGATGCTGAACCCCTTCCAGCGTCAGCCCCGTCGCCCGGTAACGGGCCCAGGACGGCTCCCGGATGCCTACGTATACCGCAATGACATCGAGCGGAATGGGCGCCGTGGGGAGATACCGGTTAAGGTATTCCGTTTCCAGGGCACAGGGAGCGCAGGTCGTATCGTAAAAAAGCAGCACCGTGTAACGCTCCCGCGGTTGGTCAAAGACCTGCACGGTCTGCTGGTTGACGTCCCGGAGCGTCAGGACGGGGGCCTTCATCCCGATGAGCGAGCGCCCGGTAAATCGGATGTAAGACTCCGCTTCCGCACGCACGGAGGGCGTCACGTCCACCTTGCCGGCCGTCATCCACTCCCGGGCGACATACACCGCGACCCCCTCGTCTCCCATCACGGAAGATGCGCTGTAGTGCTTGAAAATATACGTCGCGATATGGCCGCGGAGCGCCGGCTCGGAAGCCGAAGAGATGAGGAAATCCACCTCGGAACACTTCTCCCCCACCGGCAGGGCCTGAATGGCCCCGAAATAGGTATCCATCTTGGCATCCAGGGCGGAATAATCCTGTGCCGCCCCCCTCACGAAGGGCAGCAGCAGGGCTATCAGCACCGGGAGCCAGCGTCTCATAACTCCACGCCTTCGGGAATGAAGGCCGAATAATCGCCGTGGTGCTTGAGAATATCCCGCACGGCAGAAGAGGAAATATGGGCGAATTCCTGCGCCGTCGGAATGATGACGGTCTCGATGTCGGGGGCCAGCCGGCGGTTGGCGTCGGCGATGGACCGCTCCGTCTCGAAGTCGATCATGTTGCGGACCCCGCGGACGATATGGTGAATCCCCAGGGAGCGGCAGATGTCGATGGTCAGGGTGTCATACTGGATGACGGACACGCCCGAAAGCCCTTCCGTCGCCCTGCGGATGATATCCAGCCGCTTCTCCATGTCGAAGAAGCCGCGCTTGTCCTGGTTGATACCCACGGCGACGACGACTTCGTCGAACATCGTCAGGGCACGGCGGAGGATGTTGAGATGACCGGCCGTGAAGGGGTCGAATGAGCCCGGGAACAGGGCCCTGCGTATCTGCGTACTCATAATTGCCAGTTGATGGGAGTCTTGCCCTCGCGGATGAGGACTTCGTTGGTCTTGGAAAAGTGCCGGCAGCCGAAAAAGGCGCCCCCGGCGAGGGGCGACGGATGGGCCGCCTCCAGCACGGTGTGCCGGGACGTATCGATCAGGGCTTTCTTCTCGCGGGCAAACCGGCCCCAGAGCAGGAAGACGACCCCGTCGAGGTTGTCGGAAATATAGCGGATGACCGCATCGGTAAACTCCTGCCAGCCGATCCGGCTGTGCGAGGCGGGCTGTCCGGCCCGTACCGTCAGGCAGGCATTCAGTAGGAGAACGCCCTGGCGGGCCCAGCTTTCAAGGTTGGGGCGCCCGCTCATCGGGATACCGAGATCGGTGGAAATCTCCCGGAAGATATTCTTGAGGGACGGGGGCGCCTGGACACCGTCGGGCACCGAAAACGAAAGCCCCATCGCCTGGCCGGGGCCGTGGTAAGGGTCCTGGCCGAGGATGACGACCTTCACCGAAGATACGGGCGTCAGGTCAAAGGCGCGGAAAATGGCGCCGCCGGGCGGATAGATCGTCTGCCCGGAGGCCTTTTCTCCGTGGAGGAAACGCACGAGGTCCTCAAAATATGGCTTCTCAAACTCAGGTGCCAGCGCTTCCTTCCAGCTCTGTTCGATTTTTACGTTCACGCAAAGATGTAATTGATCACTTCCTGGATGTCCTTTACATAGACAAAGGTAAGACCTTTTACGTAAATTTCCTTGATATCCTCGACATCTTTGCGATTTTCTTCGGAAATGATGATCGTATGGACCCCGGCCCGCTTGGCGGCCAGGATCTTCTCCTTGATGCCGCCGACCGGCAGGACGCGGCCGCGGAGGGTCATTTCGCCCGTCATCGCCACCCCGCTGCGGATCTTCTCGCCGCGGAAGGCCGACACCATCGAGCTGACCATCGTGATACCGGCGGAAGGCCCGTCCTTCGGGACTGCACCTTCCGGTACGTGTACGTGGATATCCTTCGCCGCGAATTCATCATACTCCAACTTCGCCAGCTCCGGATGCGCCTTGATATACTGGTAGGCGATCTGGGCGGACTCCTTCATCACGTCTCCGAGGTTGCCGGTCATCGTCAGGACGCCCTTCCCCTTCGAGACGGAACTCTCGATGAAGAGGATCTCGCCGCCCATTTCCGTCCAGGCCAGGCCTGTCACCACGCCGGGTGCCTCGTTGCCCTTCTGCAGGTCGTGGAAAGAAGTCGGCAGGCCGAGATATTCCTTGAGGTTATCGACCCTGACACCTTCGTTTTTCTCTTCGAGCGCAATCTTCTTGGCGGTCACGCGGGCGATTTTGGCAATCTGCTTCTCCAGGCCGCGGACGCCGGACTCGTGCGTATAGCTGTCGATGATGGCCCTGAGGGTTTCCTTGTCGATCTTAAGGTCGTTCTTCTTCAGTCCATGCTCCTCCACCTGCTTGGGGATCAGGTAATTCTTCGCGATTTCCAGCTTTTCCTCGGCCAGGTAGCCCGTCACGTTGATCATCTCCATCCTGTCCTTGAGGGCCGGCTGGATGGTGGAAGTAACGTTGGCCGTCGTGATGAACATCACGTTGGAGAGGTCGTAGTCGATATCGAGATAATTATCGTGGAAGGTCGAATTCTGCTCGGGGTCGAGCGCCTCCAGCAGGGCCGAAGACGGGTCTCCCTTGAAGTCGGCCGACACTTTGTCGATCTCGTCCAGTACGATTACCGGGTTGGACGTACCGGCCCGCTGGATGCCGTTGAGGATCCGGCCGGGCAGGGCGCCGATATAAGTCTTGCGGTGACCGCGGATCTCCGCCTCGTCGTGCACGCCGCCGAGCGAAATCCGGATATATTTCCGGCCGAGTGCCCGGGCGATGGACTTGCCGAGCGAGGTCTTGCCGACGCCCGGAGGCCCGTAGAGGCACAGGATCGGGGATTTCATGTTGCCCTTCAGCTTGAGGACGGCCAGGTACTCGATGATGCGGTCCTTGACGGTGTCGAGGCCGAAGTGGTCTTCGTCCAGCACCTTCTTGGCATTGGTGAGGTCGAGGTTGTCCTTCGAACATTCGCCCCAGGGAAGATCCAGCATAAACTGGATGTAATTGTACTGGATGCTGTAGTCCGGTGACGAAGGGTTGTATTTCTCGAGCTTCTGCATCTCGCGGTCGAAGATCTCGCGGACTTCCTTCGACCATTTCTTCTCGTCCGCCCGGGCGCGGAATTTCGCAAAGTCCTCCTCTTCGTCCATACCCAGGGCTTCCTGGATGGTCTTGAGCTGGTTGTTGAGATAATATTCCCGCTGCTGCTGGTCGATGTCGGACTTGACCTTCTGGTTGATCTCCTGCTTGATCTTGAGGAGTTCCACCTGGGTGTCGAGCACCTTCAGCAGCGCCATCCCCCGTTCGCGGACGTCGGCATAGGAGAGAAGCGCCGCACGGTCGGAGAAATTATCCACCTCGATCGTGGTCGCGATGAAGTTTACGAGAAATTCAAAACTGTCGATGGAATCCATGGCGGTGATGGCCTCCTTCGGGGCGAAGGAAGCGCTCCGGATAATGCTGCCGGCCTTCTCCCGCAGCGACTCCGACAGCATCCGCTGGGTCGCGGCATCCATCGGAGGAACATGGTCCTCCAGGTATTGCACCCGGGCGACGAGATAAGGATCCGTCTGGATGATGTTCTCGATGCCGATCCGCTTGAAACTCTGCAGGATGACCGTCACGCTGCCGTCCGGCATCTCCAGCATCTTGATGACGCGGGCGACGACACCGGTCCCGAACAGGTCCTGTCCGGAGGGCTCTTCGACCGAGACATCCTTCTGGGGGACGGCGCCGATAAACAGATTTTTATCCTCCGCCTCCCGGACCAACCGCATCGATTTGTCGCGGCCGATGGTGACGGGATAGACGGTCCCCGGGAAGATCACCGCGTTGCGCAACGCGAGGATGGGGAGCACGTCAGGGAGCTCGGAATCTTTCACTTTGGGGAGGTTATCCCCCTGTAAAACCGGAATTATATTTACTTCGCTTTGCATATCTGACAAAATGGCATATTATACCCCTTATCGGGGACGAAACCCTATATGGTCAATCTCTGTGCCATAATTTGCACCAAAAAGATTTTGAAAATTAAAAAATAAAGGCTAATTTTGTCGGCTGAATTATAAGGATTAAGCAAAATTTTTATAAAACACATATATAAATAACAGTTCATTATGACTAAGGCAGAAATCGTAAATGAGGTTGCAAAGTCAACCGGCATTGAGAAAAATCAGGTACAGGCAGTAGTTGAGGCTTTTATGGGGACCGTTAAAGATTCTCTCGCCCAGGGTGACCCCGTTTACCTCAGGGGGTTTGGAAGTTTCATCATCAAACATCGCGCTCAGAAGGCAGCTCGGAACATCACCAAGCACACCACGCTGACAATCCCCGCACACGACATTCCGGCCTTTAAGCCTGCAAAGGTTTTCATAGCGGCTGTGAAGAAGTAAACCTTTTAATTTTTTCCTATTATGCCCAGCGGTAAAAAACGTAAAAGACATAAAATGGCAACGCACAAACGTAAAAAACGTTTGCGCAAGAACCGTCACAAGAAGAAATAAGACGCTCCGGCGTCTGCCATTTTAGCAGTCTTTGCTAGAAAACAAGGGCCGGCCTTTTTCGGCCGGCCTTTTCGTTCTATAATTTAATTTCCTGATGGAGTCTGAAAAACCGGACAAAGATCTCATCGTCGACGTATCGGCGGGAGAGGTTCGTATTGCCTTGATGGAGAATCACAGGCTGATCGAACTAGGCAAAGAGTCCAGCGAAGGGGACCATTTCGGAGTGGGAGATGTCTATCTCGGCAAGGTCAAGAAGATTCTCCCCGCCCTCAACGCTGCTTTTGTGGACATCGGTGACCAGAAGGAAGCATTTGTCCATTATCTCGACCTGGGACTGTATTTCCACGCCTTCGACGAATTCGTCCGGCGGAGCAATCCCAACACCAACCTCGGGGACCTCTACCACAACATCAAGCTCGGTGAGGTCCTGCCCAAGGAAGGACGGATCGAAAGCATCCTCAAGCCCGGACAGATGATGGTCGTGCAAATCGTCAAGGAGCCGATCTCCACCAAAGGTTCTAGACTGACTGCGGAAATTTCATTGGCAGGACGCAACATCGTACTTCTCCCCTTCGCCGAAAAGGTGTCGATCTCACAGAAGATCGGCTCGAAGGAGGAGAAACGTAGACTGGAAACGCTCGTGAGGAGCATCCTCCCCGGGAACTACGGCGCCATCATCCGGACGGCCGCCGAAGGCAAGAATGCCGCGATCCTGGTGGGAGAAGTGCAGTCCCTCATCCGGAAATGGGAGGGCTCATGGGCGAAGATTGCCCGCAACAAGGTTGTCAGCCCGCTGTTCAACGAATACAGCAAGACCACGACAATCCTCCGGGATCTGCTGAACGACTCTTTCTCGAACATCTACATCAACGACGAGAAAGTCTGCGACGAGGCCCGCAAGTACATTTCACTGATCTCCCCCGAGCAGGAGAAGATCGTGCACCTGTACGGCGACCGGAAGCCCATCTTCGACCATTTCGAGGTCACGCGGCAGATCAAGAGTTCCTTCGGGAAAGTGGTGCCGATCCGGCAGGGCGCCTACCTTGTCATCGAGACGACGGAGGCACTGAACGTCATCGACGTCAACAGCGGCATCCGGGCCAAGACCAACGACCACGAGGAGAATTCCTACGAGGTCAACAAGGCCGCGGCCGAAGAGATTGCACGGCAGCTAAGGCTCCGCGACATGGGAGGGATCGTCATCGTCGACTTCATCGACATGGAGACGAACGATCACAAGAACGCCCTCTTCAAATACATGCAGGAGCTGATGGAAAACGACCGGGCCAAGCACAATGTGCTTCCGCTCACGAAGTTCGGGCTGATGCAGATCACCCGGCAGCGGATCAGGCCCGTCACGGAGATCAACACCACCGAAGTCTGCCCGGTCTGCCACGGCACAGGCAAGATTGCCTCCAGCGTGGTGATCGACGAACAGATCGAACGGCGGCTCTCCTACTACGTCATCGAAAAAGGCATCCGTTCCTTCATCCTCAAGACCAGCCCGATTCTGGGGGCTTACCTGACCCGCGGAATGTTCAATTCCTACGTCAAGAAATGGAGGAAGCGCTACGGCTGCAAGATCGTCATCCAGGAATCCACCGATTTTTCGGTCCTGCAAAATGAATTACTCGACGAAAAGGGGGGCAAGCTCGACTGAGCCCCCCTTTTTTATATCCCTTCCGTATAGCGGCGCCACTTCTCGATGAGGGCGACCATGTCGGACGGCAGTTCGGAGTCGAAGCGCATCATTTCGCCGGTGCGGGGATGGACGAAGCCGAGGGTCTTGGCATGGAGGGCCTGACGGGGGCAGATCTTGAAGCAGTTCTCAATGAACTGGCGGTATTTGCTGTAGATGGTCCCCTGGCGGATTTCGGCACCGCCGTAGCGGTCGTCGTTGAAGAGCGGGTGGCCCAGCGAGGACATGTGGACGCGGATCTGGTGCGTGCGGCCCGTTTCCAGGCGGCACTCGATGACCGTGATGAAGCCGAAGCGCTCCAGTACCTTGTAGTGCGTACAGGCGTATTTCCCTTTCTCCGGATCGTCGAAGACGCGGTAGCGCAGGCGATCGTTGGGATCGCGGCCAATGGTGCCTTCCACCGTCCCTTCGTCTTCCTTGATGTTGCCCCAGACGACGGCGATGTATTTGCGTTCGATGCTGTGTTCGAAGAATTGTTTGGCCAGCCGCTGCTGCATGTCGACCGTCTTCGCGACCAGGAGCAGGCCGGAAGTGTCCTTGTCGATGCGGTGCACCAGGATACCCATCCGCTCGTCCTCCGCATCCGGTCCCTGGGTGATGCCGAGATAGTGCGAGAGCGCATTGATGAGCGTCCCGGAGAAATTGCCGTGGCCGGGATGCACCACCATGCCGGCAGGCTTGTTCACGACCAGCACGTCTTCGTCTTCATATACGATATCCAGCGGAATGTCCTCCGGAAGGATCTCCACGCCGCGGCGCTGATATGGCATCCGTACCGAGATCACGTCGTCGGGCCGGATGATGGCATTCGCCTTGGCCGGCGTATCGTTCAGGAACACATAGCCGGCCTTGATGGCCAGCTGTACCCGGTGCCGGGAAGTACCCTCGATATGGGTGGAGATGAATTTGTCGATCCGCTCCGGCGCCTGACCTTTGTCGGCGACGAGGCGGTAATGCTCGAAGAGATCACCGGGAACGGATGTCATTTCGAAGGAACCTTGCTCTCGTCCGTCGTCAGATAGAGCGTGATGCGGGAGCCCATCATCCGGGACGAACGGGGCGCCGGATCCTGACGGTATACATAGGCCCGGATGGAATCGGCATAGGTCCGGATACCCGGGTCGCAGATGACATTTCCTTTGTTGAGGAAGTTGTCATGCAGGGCGTCGATGGCGCTCAGGAACTTGCTGCTCACGACGTTGGGCACGATGGTGGAGCCGAATTTGTTGTTGAGACCGAGCACCAGCGTCACCTCCGAGCCGGAAATGATCTCTGTACCGGGACGGATGACCCGCCCGTTCACTTTCTGCTCCAGGACGACGTTGGTCGCGATATCACGGACGTATTCGAGACTGCCGATCGTCAGCCCGTGGCCGATGATTTCGGCCTTGGCTTCCATGATGTTGTATCCCACGAGGTTGGGCATGGTCACCTTTCTGGGGACGACGGCATTCGCCGTCAGGCGGATATGGCGGCCCTTCTTGACGACCTGGCCGGCGCGGGGCTCCTGGCGGAAGACAATGCCGCCGCCGAGTTTGGGCATGAAGACCGAATCCTCCACCGTGGCCCGGACACCGGCCTGGCGGGCCACCTTCGCGGCTTCCCTGCCGGTCATGTTCGTAAGATCGGGGACGGTGACATTCTTGCCGTGATGCGTGTAGGCGGACAGCCACCACGAGATGCCCAGGAGGACAACCGTGATGAAAACGGCCGCTGCGGCGACGTTCTTGAGGATAAATTTAAGATCGACCTTTTCGTCCTTGACGGACTTTTTGGATTGGGTCTTCGCCATAGTCTTAAACAAACATTATTTTGACAAAGTTACGAAAAATAATCATATCTTTGTGTCCGGGTGAAAAAGAATGGGAAATACGCCATCCTGTTTGCCATCGGGACCTTCCTCGCCTCGATGGCCTTTCTGGTGCCCGGCTGCGGATGGATGATGCTCTTCGCATTTATTCCGCTGCTCGCGGCCGAACGGCTGGCCACGCTGGAGGAGAAACGCCGCTTCTGGCTCTTCCACTACCCCTTCTTCCTGGTCTGGAACCTTGCCACGACCTTCTGGGTCTGCAACGCCACCGTCGGCGGCGGCATCTTCGCCTCGCTGGCCAACGCCCTGCAGATGTCCCTGGTCTTCGGCCTGTTCCGATGGGTCAAAAAACGCCTCAAAGGCGGCGTCCTCCCCTACATCTTCCTGGCCGCCGCCTGGATCGCCTGGGAGAAGTATTACCTCGATGCCGCCCAGATATCCTGGCCCTGGCTGGTCCTTGGCAACGCTTTCTCCCGCACGCTTCCGCTGGTGCAGTGGTACGAATTCACCGGTACGCTCGGCGGCTCGCTCTGGGTCTGGACGGTCAACCTGTCTTTCTTCGGCCTGATGACCGTCCTGTCCGACGGCTCCTGGGGCCGGTGGAACGCGAAGGCCCGGGCCGCGGCCGTCATTGCCCTGACAATAGCCGTTGCACTGCCTGTCGCCGGCTCGCTGGGGATCTGGTGGAGCTATGACGAGACGGACGATCCGCTCGATGTCGCAATCCTCCAGCCGAACATCGACCCGTACAACAAATTCACGGCGATGACCCAGCAGCAGCAGAATGCCATCCTCCTCGACCAGGCCGCCCGGGCGGTCCGCGAGCATCAGGACACCGTGCAGCCGCTGCTGATCCTGACCCCCGAGACCTTCACCGCCGACATCTGGGCCGACGACCCCATGCTGAGCCATACCTACCGGCGGATGACCGCCTTCACGCGGGAGCATCCCGGGACCAACATCCTGCTGGGGGCCGTCACGCACGACCGCAGCGCCACGCGCCCTTCCCGCACGGCCCGCCAGTGGGCCGACGGCACCTGGATTGAATCGCACAATTCCGCGCTGATGGTGGACTCCACCGGACGGAGGGACATTTTCCACAAATCGAAACTGGTCGTCGGGGTTGAGAGTACGCCTTACCCCGCCCTCTTTGTACCGCTGGACGACATGCTGGGCGGCGTGATGGGACGCGATGTGGGGCAGGACAGCGTCACCTGCCTGACCTTCCGGGCGGCCGGGCGCGAAATTCCCGTCGGTTGCGCCATCTGCTACGAGTCCATTTATGGGAATTACTGCCGGGATTACATTCGCGCGGGGGCGCGCCTGCTGACCGTCATCACCAACGATGCCTGGTGGGGCGACACGCCGGGGTACCGGCAGCATTTGAGCTATGCTTCGCTGAGGGCCATCGAGACGCGTCGCGACATCGCCCGATGCGCCAACACGGGCATCTCCGCCATCATCGACCAGCGGGGCCGGATCCTGAGCCGGACGCCCTGGTGGGAGAGCTCCACGCTGCAGGGCCGCGTCAATCTCTCCGACCGCGAAACCTTCTTCGTCCGGTACGGGGACATCACCGGGCGGCTGTCCATTTTCGTCTTTATCCTGCTGCTCGCCGCCGCCCTCATCGGCAGATGGCGCCGGAATGCGCTTTAGTCCAGGCCTCAGAGCGACTTGACACCGGTACCGACGTCTTTTGTTGATAATTGGCCCACTTCCACTGCAACCTGAAATTCGATGGCCACCCCGACATGCCCTGAAGGTAGCTGTAGGGCACATCAACATGGCCTCCGGGCCGATTTGGGCTCGGAGGCCATCGCCAACCACCCCAGAATGCATTCAGAGGCCTGCACCCATGGCCTCCGAATTTCAGGTTGGCTGACAGAGGTGATTTTTTGACATATCACACCTTTATTGATACACGTTTCAATAAAGTATGCATAAATATTTATAAATCAAAAAGTTTCTTGGCGTATCACCAACTACTTTTTGGGTATAGGTGCAAAAAGTAGTTGGTGATACAGTACCAAACTATTTGATATTTATG
>CAMUZW010000004.1 GCA_947165305.1 uncultured Bacteroidales bacterium | reverse complement strand
GGGACTGAATGTCCTCCGGGTCGAAAGCTGGGAAGACGGCCCTGACTCCGACACGACGGCGTCTTCTTGGCGTAAGCGCTCTTTCAACGTTACCGGCGGGCCCTTCAAGATCCATCTCGCCTCCGGCGGGGGGTGGGCCGCAATCATTAAAATAAGCTGACAAAATGAAAAAATGGATGACATGCCTGCTACTGCTGGCATCGCTGCCACTCTGGGGGCAGAAACAATACACGGATGCGCAGGACCTGACATTCTGCGGGAAAATATTCAACACCACCAGGCCGTATGAGCGGATCGATCCGCTGGAGGAAATGACAGACGGGGAGAAAGGGCAGGCCAAACTGCCCTGCGGCCTGATGGTTGCTTTCAACACCGATTCCCGGGCCATCGGAGTACGTGTCGTATGGGCCGCGACGGCTCCGAACGGAGGGCTTTACGGCCCCATTGCGGCGCGGGGCTTCGACCTCTACATGAAAAAGGACGGAAAATGGCGCTGGGCCGGGAACGGCTACCCGAAACAGACCGCACCCGGAGAGCCATACGAAATCACCCTCATCCCCAGCACCATCGACGGTGAAAAGGAGTGTCTTCTCTATCTCTCGCTGATCGCCAAAATCGAATCGCTCGAGATCGTTACGGACAAGGGCAGCCGGATCGAACCGGGTCCCGCCCCTTTCAAGGGACGGATCGCCGTCTTCGGGTCCTCCTTCACGCAGGGTTCCGGCGCAGGCCGGTGTGCCATGACCTGGGAAGCCCAGCTCTCCCGGGCGACCGGATACAATTTCATGAATTTCGGATTCAGCGGAAACAGCAAGCTGCAGTCTTATTTCGCCGAAGCCCTGGCGACGGCGGATGTGGATGCTTATGTCTTCGACGCTTTCTCTAACCCGTCGCCCGAGCAGGTGGAAGAGCGCCTGGAGCCCTTCATCCGTACCATCCGGAAGGCAAAACCCGGTATACCGATGATCTTCATCCAGACCATCGACCGGGAGAAAAGCAGCTTCAACCCGGCCCATCTCGCCAAAATCCAGTCCCGCAAGCAGATGGCAGACAAGATGATGCGGGAAATGACGAAGAAATACAAAGACGTTTACTGGGTCACCACCACCTCCGCTACCTCCGAAGAGCACGAGGCTACCTCGGACGGATCCCATCCGGACTCCTACGGCTACCTGCTTTGGATGAAGTCCATCAAAAAACCAGTTATGAAAATCCTCTCCCGCTATGAGATTCGCTAAGACGATCCTGCCCTTCCTTGCCGCCGTCCTGGCCGCAGGGTGCAATAACGCGGCCGTCGAGCCGGTTCCCCCCATTCTCTGGGGTGGAGAAATGCACAATTCCAACGCCTCTTCCCCGGCATCGATAGACGCCTCTCTCGACGTCGCCAAGGCACTGGGCTTCAACGCTGTACTGGCTCCCGTCAGCTGGGAGCAGACAGAGCCGGAACCGGGCAAGTTTGACTTCTCGCTCGTGGACCATCTGCTGAAGGCCGCCTCGGATCGGGATCTCTATCTGGGTCTGCTCTGGTTCGGCACGTGGAAGAACGGAGAATCTTCCTATCCGCCGCTCTGGATAAAGGAGGATACCCAAACCTATTTCCGTGCCCTGGACGAGAATGGGAAGCCGACTACGACCATCTCCCCCTTCTGTGAAGAGGCCCGGGAGGCGGATGCGAAGGTCTTTGCCGCCCTGATGGCCCACCTCAAGACCGCCGACTTCACCAGGCGCGTCCAGGCCGTACAGGTGGAGAATGAATGCGGTGTCTTCCTTCAAAGGGATTGCTGCCCTGCGGCAGACAAAGCCTGGCGGGAAGGAGGCTGGAAATCCCAGACCGATTCGCTGGCGCCTCAACGCTTTATGGCGCAGGCTTATGCGCGTTATATCGATGCCGTAGCAGAAGCCGGCAAGGCCCAATACGACATTCCGATGTTTACCAATGCGTGGCTTACTCCTCCCGGGAAGCCCTACGGGAAGTTCCCCAACGGCGGCCCTAGGGAGCCGGTACTGGATATCTGGAAGACGTATGCCCCCCATCTGGACTGGCTTTCGCCGGACATTTACAGTTCCCGCTTGAAGAGTCTGTGCAAGATCTACTCCGATGGGCAGCCCCTGTTTATTCCTGAAACCTACTGCCAGATTGGCCGCCTGTGGTATGCTATCGGCGAAGCGGGTGCCCGGGGCGCCTTCTGCTTCGGGTATGAAGAGTATTACAACGACCCTTACTTTACCGCCGAATCGCGGGTCCTCGCCGAAATGATGCCGACACTGTGCGCCGGTCACCCCATGCACGGATTTATCCGTATCGATAAGCGGGAAGATCCCGACGGGGAAGATACCCTCGCCTTTGACGGCTATACGTTCAACGTCCACTACATCGATGGAGAGAAATATACACACGGTGCCATCGTCCAGACAGGGCCGGATGAATTCATCGTGGCGGGCGTGGGTGCTTGGATCGACTGGGGCGAAAACTGTAAGATCGCTTATTGCGAGGAGCTCAGGGACGGACAAGTCATCCAGGTCCTGAACGGAGACGAAACGGCGCACCACAACATGCTTTACCTGCGGGGAAGGCTCTGCCTGGAAGATTACACTTCACCCGACGGGACGGTCATCCCCGCCCCGGAATACGGCCTGAGCAGCCAGCGGCGCTTCCGTTCCGACGCCCAGGCCCGGTTCAAGGTCTCGGGAATCTATAGGATCAAACTCTATAGATACGAATGAAAAAGATCAAGCTCAGCCTCTTTGTCAAGGTCCTGATCGCCATCGCGCTCGGCTCGGCGCTCGGCCTGCTGTTCAGCCTCGCCTTCCGGGGGGACGGCTTCCTGTACGGACTGTCGATGTTTTTTGTCCGGCTTTTCAAGACGTTCAACGTCCTGTTCGCCCAATTGCTGAAGTTCATCGTTCCGCTGCTGGTGCTGGGCCTCGTCACGCCGGCCATTTACGGCCTCGGCAAGGGCGCCGGCAAGATGCTGCTGATCGTGGTGGGCATCGCCTATCTCTCCACCGTCTGCGCCGGCCTGTTCGCCTACGGCAGCGCGAGCGCCTTCTTCCCGCATATCCTGCAGGAAGGCGACCTCTCGGACAAGGCCGCGGAAGCGATGAAATTCGAGCCCTATATCGATCTCCAGATCAAGCCGCTCTGCGATATCCTCACGGCGCTGTGCCTGTCTTTCATGGTGGGCGTATGCTGCATTTACATCAAGGGGGATACGCTCCGCCGCTGGTTCGATGAATTCGGCGAAGTCGTCAAGATGACCATCGAGAAAGCCATCATCCCGCTGATGCCCTTCTATATCTTCACGATGATGTGCGAAATGAGCGCCGCCGGCAAAATGGCCGTCGTAGTCGGTTCGGGCGTCAAGGTGATTGCCACGGGCGTGGTACTGTCGATCCTGTTCCTTGTCATCCAGTACGTCATCGCAGGCGCTGTCGCCGGGAAGAATCCGTTCAGATGCCTGTGGAATATGCTCCCGGCCTACCTGACGGGATTCTCCATCTGCTCGAGCTCGGCCGTGATCCCGGTGACGCAGAAATGCACCCTCAAGAACGGTGTGTCCGAGCCGGTGACCAATTTCGTCATCCCGCTCTGCTCCAACGTGCATATGTGTGGATCGGTCATCAAACTGGCCACCACGGCGGTTGCGGTGGCCCTTATGATGGGCCGGCCCATTCCGTTTGCCTTGTTCTTCAATTTTATGCTGATCCTGGCGGTGGCCACGGTGGCCTCGCCCGGTGTGATGAGCGGGGTGCTTATGGCATCCGTGGGGTTCCTGGAGAGCATACTGGGGTTCACCCCGGAAATGACTGCGCTCCTGATGACGATTTACCTTGCCCTGGACGGCTACGGGCCGGCCTGCAACGTCACGGGCGACGGTGCCATTGCACTCGGGGTCGACCGCTTCTTCCGCAAGAGCGTCCCGCAGGAAAGGGGCTGAGCCAATTATTATGTATCTTTGTATTCTCAACAGACCCGTGCTTCCATGAAATTACTTCTGCGCATCCTGATACCGGGAATTCTCCTCTCCGCCTGCACGGCGGAATATGACATCTGCATCTACGGCGGCACTTCCGCCGGCGTCATCGCAGCCCGAAGCGCGGCGCTGGACGGCCGCAAAGTCATCGTCGTCGAACCGTCCGGACACATCGGCGGCCTCACGACGGGCGGGCTCGGCCGCACCGACATCGGCAACAAGCAGGTGGTCCAGGGGCTGTCGCGGCAATTCTACCGGGACCTGGGGACACGCTACGGGCGGCTGGAAAGCTGGGTTTTCGAGCCCAAAGCGGCCGCGGAAATCTATCAGGGCTATCTCGATCATCCCGGGATTACAGTACTCAGGCAGACAGGACTGAAAGCGCTGGAAATGGACGGCAGCCGCATCGTATCCATGCGGACGGTCCGCCTCACCCCGGAAGGAGAAGTGAAAGGCCGCGGGCCGGTCATCAAAGCCCAAGTTTTCATCGACGCCAGCTACGAGGGCGACCTGCTTCCGGCGGCCGGCGTCTCCTACGCCGTGGGCAGGGAATCCGCGGATACGTACGGTGAATCCTGGAACGGCAGCCATCTCTCCCGCTACCATCAGTTCCCCGACGGGGTGGATCCCTATCTCGTTCCCGGCGACCCGGCGAGCGGGCTGCTGCCGGGAATTTCCGCCGGCGAGGCGAAAGAAGGCGCCGGAGACTCGCTCCTGCAGGCCTACAACCTCAGGCTCTGCCTGACGGACTCCCTGGAGAACCGGATTCCGCTCAGCCGCCCCGAAGGGTACGATTCGACCCGGTTCGAGCTCCTTGCCCGCCTGATTGCGGCGCAGCCGGCCGACACTTCATATTTTATCTGGAGTCCGATGCCGGGCCGGAAGACGGACGTCAACAACTTCGGCGCCGTCTCGACCGACATGATCGGCGGCAACGCGGGCTATCTGGAAGCCTCCTATGCGGGCCGCTACCAGATCTACAAAGCCCATTCCGATTATACCCTGGAGCTGCTCTGGTTCATGATGACAGACAGCCGCGTGCCGGAGGGACTGCGGGAAGAATTCTCCCGATGGGGTCTTCCGAAAGATGAATACATCGCTTCCGGCCACTGGACGCCGCAGCTTTACGTGCGGGAAGGCCGGCGGATGGTCTCGGACTATGTCGCCACCCAGGCCGATTGCGAAGGGCTTACGCAGGTCCCCGATTACATCGGCTATGCCGCCTACAAGATGGATTCCCACAATTGCCGGCGCGTGGTCATCGACGGCGGGGTCAAAAACGAAGGAAACGTGGAGATCAACATCCCGGGCCCGTGGCCGATCGCCTACAGGAGCATCGTCCCGGCAGCGGGAGAATGCACCAACCTCGTCGTTCCCGTCGCGGTCTCGGCCAGTCATATCGCCTTCGGTTCCATCCGGATGGAGCCGGTATTCATGACTCTCGGGCAGGTGGCATCCCTTGCCGCAGGCATCGCCATCGAGAGGGGCATCCCCGTACAGGAAGTCCCGGCGGAGGAAATCCGGGAAGCCATCGCATCCGACCCGCTCCAGGATGGTTCCGTACCGGATATCTTCATCGATGATTCCGCACTGGAGGTCCCGGACGGCTGGGCCCGCATCAAGTCCAAACGCGGCTACGGCCCGTCATATCTCGAAACCGGCGCCCCCGGTGCAACGATGGTTTTTACGACAACGGTCCCCCACCCCGGCCGCTATGCCGTCTATTCCTATCTCAACCTTGTAGACGACGTAGAACCCGTTACGACCTATCGCATCGGCGACCGGGAAGTAACCGTCAATGCACGGGAAGTCCCGCTTGACGGTCAGATGAAAGGAGACTGGGCTCCGCTCGGGGAGTTCGAAATCGGCGACTCCGTGACGGTATCCCTTACCGGCGGAACTTCCGGCAAACCCCTCCGGGCCGACTGCATCCTTCTGGTGCGCCGGGACGGATAGCCTTACCTTGTGACATAGGGAGCCGTGCGATCCTTGAGATATTCCCGCACGTCCGTCCATTTGTAATAAGGACCCTGCACGGAAGGGAGCTGCCCCAGGCGGGCCTCTTCGCCATTGTGAACGAGCTTCACGAGGACATCACCGTTCCCGCGTTTCGGCGTATAGAAGACCAGCTGGAAGTTCGTTCCCATCGGGCTCCGGAAGGTCTGGAACCAATACGCCAGGTCATCCGGGTCCTCCGGGAAATGGCCGAAGTCATCCAGGTCCATGAGCATCATCAGCGCCATCATCACGTGGTCGTGGCCGAAGCGCAGGTCTGCGCCGCGCTCCCCGGAGGCAAGCCTTTCATCCGCCTTGGCGATGATGTCGTCGATGATCGAGCAGCAGGACGTCTGGTACTTATGGTATTCCTTGAAACGGATATAATTGTCCACCTCCCACATCGTCGCATATTCGTCCACCGAGAACAGGCCCTTCAGGTCGAGCCGGAGGTCTTCGGGAAGGCTCTGCATCCCGCCGACGAGCATGTAAAGATGAAAGAATACATCGCACGGCTCACGGTCGCCCAGGCAGCGGGTCGGATCGATGAACAGCCGTCCCAGAACATCCTTATACCCCGGGAAACGACGATGGAAGAACGCCTCGGAAGTCTCCCCGTACGGGAAAGCGATGGAAGGGCCCTTGTAGCGGAACGGGTTCTTGCCGAGATTGGGACGGGTGGCCTGGATGTCCAGATCGCCCTGATGGGCATAGACAACCGCTTTGGGGGCCTTTCGGGCAAATGCCGCCACCTCGGACGACATACTCATAATGGAACGGACGGAGGCGGAAGAGCAGGCGTCCACCCGGCTCCCCTTTCCGAAGGCCTTGGGATATGCGGCAACCATCTGCTCCGCAATCCGCTGATGCTGTTCCCAGCCGAGCGGAGTCAGGTCGCCGACCCGGTGTTCGGCCTTCTTCCAGAAGGCTTCCAGTTCCTTCAGCAGAGATTCGCCATAAGGGGTCAGGTTGCCCTTTTCGGCGCCTTCACGAAGCATTTCCAGCGGTATGGTATAGGCCTTGGCCGTATAGGCATAGCGGGAACCATGGCGGCCGTAATGGCTGATATAGGTCGCCTCATACCCTTTCGGGGCAGGCGTCGACGCCTTGGGCGAGAAGTCGTACACGCAGTCGAGGCCGGAGCATTTGTTCCAGTCGGAGCGGACCTCCTCGCGGACGCCCGTCCGCTGTGCCCCAACGCCGATGCTCCACGCCAGGAACACCGCTACAATAATCCATTTGTTTATTCTCATATTTTTCTAATTGATATTCTTTAAAAATACGATTCTAAATATTCTCCGATCCGGTCCATCCAGGTATAACTGCCGGTGCCGGGTGAAGCCTGGCGCTGGAAGCAATGCGGACGGAGCGCCAGGGTATGGAGTTCGCACTGGATACCCATCGCCCGCATCTTCTCCCACACTTTTACCGAATTCATCGCAGCCCACTTGTCGGCATCGCCGTGGATCAGGAGCATCGGCGCTGTATCCAGGTCAAAGGAAAATTCCGGAACAAGACGGGCAGAATCATCATTCCCGCCGGTCGTGTTGTGCCGGTCAATCCCGTCCGTCAGGGCATAGGCCGGGTAGATGCCGATGCCCCACTGCACCTTGCAGGAGAGTTTGTCGATTTTGTCAATGGGCTGATAGGACTGATGTCTGGACGACGTTACACCCATCAGGGTCAGGTGACCGCCGGCTGAGGAGCCCATGATGCCGATCTTGTCGGGGTTGAGTCCCCGGGCAGCCGCTTCGCTCCGGACGACGCGGATGGCCCGCTGCAGGTCCTGCCATGCCGTGGTATGCTTGGCAAGTCCCTGTGGACGCGGGGTACGGTATTTCATCGTCACCACCGTAACGCCCTTTGCATTGAGATATCGCCTGGCCGGCGTCACCTCGAAATCTTCCGGCTTGTTTCCCTGATAGCCTCCTCCTGAGTAAATGATCTGGATGGCATCCGTCTTCCGTACCGCGGGAATGTGCCACTCGATATAGGGATGACACTGATGCTCCTGCGCGGAGGGCATTTTCCCCTCCGGCCAGATTTCCTCGCGGATGCATTCCGCCCGGTCGGCATCGGAGGTGAAGCGGTCCATCAGCTTTTCCTCCGGCTGCACGGGCCCGAGATAACCCATCTGGGTCATGAATTCGATGGCCCGGTCCAGACCGTACGCACCGTGCTTCTTGTTGGGATAAAGGTGCAGTTCGGCGGGAATCCCGAGACGGCGGAGCACCCGGTACACCTGCGTGGAGCCGTTCGGCGAATAGGGATCCATCCCCCCGTGATGCAGGCTCATCGGGCAGGTATGGCTGTCGAATTTAAATACGCTGCTCAATGCGACATCTGCACCATACCCCTCACGGGTTGCCTTGGTCCCCTTCTCTCCGTCCGTCGTCACGTATGCGGGCGCATTGAGGATGGCCCAGTTGATATGACAGTCGTAATTATCGACCTTATCAACCCATTGATAGGCAGGCGTTTCCGAATTAGCGGCAAGCAGCAGGCCCAGATGTGAACCGGCCGACATCCCGATGACACCGATCTTCTCGGGATCGAATCCCCGCTTCTCTGCCTCGCTCCGCACCATCCGCACGGCCCGCTGGCCATCCTCCCAGGCAGTCTGGAAAATAGGCAGCCCTTCCGGCCGCGGCGTGCGGTACACGAGACTGACACACTGCACGCCGAGAGCCGTAAAGGTCTCGCGCCACAGTTTGATCAGCTTGTAATCGCAGGTGTTGTTGTATCCTCCGCCGGAAATCAAGATCATGCAGACATCCTTGTCGAGGGCAGGAGAGGGTGCCTCATACCATTCCAGATAGGGCATCCGGTAGTTGTCCGGGTTATATCCGGGGGCCTTCGCCTCATCGGTCATCACCGCAGTCTGTCCCGGCTGCGTATCGGGCATTTTGCCCTTGGGCCAGAGGGGTTCGCGCTCCCATCCCCAAAGGGGAACGGTGAGAAACAGGGCGAAGATCAGTGCAAACTTTCTCATATGTTATCGTATTACCGCCACCCAGCCGCCGCCGGGGGCCATCTTGCAAGAGAATTTCCCATCCGCGGGAAGAACGGCTTCCTCGCGCTTATAATCCTGAGCCGAGCGTCCGGCATTGACGCCGTCCCGAAAGATTTCCATTTTCCGTCCGGGACCGGCGAACGACAGGTCCAGCGTCAGCTCGCGCGCCGACCAGTCCGTCAGGGCACCCACATACCAGGCATCTCCCTTCCGGCGGGCGACGGCCACATACTCCCCTGCCTTGCCGTCGAGCGGAAGGGTCTCGTCCCAGACCGTCGGGACGGAAGATATGAACCGGAGGCACTCCTCCTCCTGCAGGTAATTGGAAGGGCTGTCGCAGAGCATCGTGAGGGGGGCGTAGAATACGACGTATTCCGCCAGCTGGCGGCAGCGGGTTCCCTGCGACATAGGCTCTGAGTAGACAGGATGATAGCCGGAGCGGGTCGCATTCCGCATCGCGCCCTGGGTATAGTCCGCAGGGCCGGCGACCAGACGGACGAACGGAATCGTCACGTCATAGGTCACGAGGTCGAGTTCTCCCGGTTTGCCCCATTTGGCATTCTCGAGGCCGAAGACGCCTTCGAAATTGATCACGTTGGGCCAGGTGCGCTGCAGGCCGGCCGGCTTGAAGGCCCCGTGGAAATCGAGCATCAGATGATACTTCGCCGCGATCTCGGCCGAACGGCGGTAGAACTGCACCATCGGCTGGTCGTCACGGTCCATGAAGTCAACCTTGAAGCCTTTCACGCCCATCTCCGAGTAGACCTTGCAGGCCCGCTCGATATCTTTGTTAAAGGCCCAGTAGCCCGCCCAGAGAATGATGCCGACACCCCGCGCCGCGCCATAATCGACAAGCCGCTGCAGGTCGATCTCGGGGACGACCCGGAAGAGGTCGGCCTTCCCGTTGACGGCCCAGCCCTCGTCCAGGATCACGTATTCGATCCCATGGCCGGCCGCGAAGTCGATATAGTATTCGTAGGTCTCGTTGTTGATGCCGGCGGGGAAATCCACGCCGCGCAGATTCCAGTCATTCCACCAGTCCCACGCGACTTTGCCGGGCTTCACCCAGCTGAAGTCGGATCCCTTTGCAGGAGGCGTTCCCAGCAGCCATGGAAGGTCGCTGTCGAGCAGGTCCTTGTCTTCCTCCGCCACGATCGCGATCCGCCACGGGAAGGCTTCCCCGGCAGCCGCTTCGGCAATGTATTTTTCCGTCTCTTTTACCAGGCCCTGCAGCATATTGTGCCCCCCCTGCTGGATAATCCGCGGAAAGGGAGCGAACAGCGCTTCCAGCGCAGAATCCTTGTCGGCGTTGGAGAGGTACATGCCGGGATAGTCCAGGAGGTCGCTCTCCGTCAGGCAGACCTTCAGGCCGTCCGGTCCTTCGACCGTAACCGGGAGGAAGGCCATCCGGCCCTTCTCCCAGCCGGAGAGCTTCTGATGGACGTACTGGCTCTCGAAGGAGGAGAAGAACTCGCTGTCGTATGCATTCTTGCGTTTGTGCGTATAAGGGATGAAAGCCTCCGGGTCGCCGGGGAAGCGGAAACCCGCCTGCTCGGAAACGACCTTGAAGGGCGCCTTCTTTCCGGCGACGAAACGATAGGCCACGCCTTCATCATACGCGCGGAAAACAAGGCTGAACTCCCTGAAGCCGAGCGTCATCTCCCGGTAGGCCTCCGGGACACGGGCCTTCTTGTAATAGACCGGCGTCAGGACCGACTTTTTCACTTCTTTGAAGGAGACCTTCCGGGGCGTTTCATTCCGGCCGAAGACTGTACCGTCCTCCAAAGTCATCGAAATGGCGGACGGCTCTAGGACGGTCACCCCTTCCCGCGAAAGCGACCAGGTGACTGCCTGCCCCACATTCACCTCGAGCACGAGTTTCCCGTCCGGAGACGCCAGCCTCTGCACATCCTTTTTCGGCGCCGCAACGGCCGTGCTGCAGGCGAGCAGCAATAACAGCATTATGGATTTGAACCGTTTCATGGTAGTATTGCTTTAAGAAGAATTCCTTTTACAAAAATATGTTTATTCTGACAAAAATCAAAATCCGGCTTCCACGTTTCAAGGGAGCGAAGAATCTGGAAAAAATTGCATTCATTTCCGGGAAAAATGTATCTTTGCCCTTATAAAAAGAACGTATCTTAAAACACCGTACTATGCTCAAAAAAAATCTGTTATCCGCACTGCTTATCGCAATGGTCACGTCTCTTTCTCATGCACAGCCTTTTGTCACCACGCCGGAGACGATAAAGATACAAGTCAGCAAACTCCCCACCGAATGGTATCAGACAAGTGGAATCGGACCGTATTCCGAAGGCCGTCTGTTCGTCAACAACGAGCTATATGACAAGTCCAGGATGACATGGTCTCTTTTGGACGAGAAGGGGAATATTCTCTCAAATAACCTGCACTGCAGCGGAGAGTTTAACGATGGCTACGTCCTGGGAATCGACCTGCAGGACGGCTCGCTGGTTATCATAGACCGGAACGGAAAGGAGATTAAAAAGAAATTCGGAAGCGGACTGACGACATCGGGGCAGTTTGTCGACGGTCTCGCGACGATCCGTTTTACCCCTACGGGGACTATGTCGACTGTCAGGGTATATATCAATACTTCCGGGGCCATTGTCTACCCTAACCTGAAGGCGACGATAACCAGACCTTTTTCCCCGTTGTACGCGCCAAGGCCTTTCCGCGATAATCTGAGCGCTTACTACGATTATGCCAAGGAAAAGTGGGGTTTCATCAATAAGAACGGAAGCATTGTCATTCAGCCGCAATTCAGCAAGGTGCATGACTTCAGCGAAGGACTGGCCGCCGTCCAGAAGGAAGAGAACGGCACCTGGGGGTTCATCAATACGAAAGGCGAGTACGTGCTGGCCTCCAAGTTCCATAACGAGCCCCGCGATTTCCACGAAGACGTGACCTTCGTCATGCTGCAGAACAGCAACTGGAATGAGCACAACTACGCTGCCCTTGACCGGAGCGGCAATATATTGCAAGTTTTTAATTTGAACGGCTCCGGCAAGGTGGGCGATTTTGTCGATGGCTTATGTTATGTGGGCAACGAGAATATGACGGTACTTGTAGACAAGGAGTTCAAGACCGTCAAAACCATCGAAGCCCGCTTCCCCGTCATCAACAGGGAAGGCGGATTCGCGTGCAGCTACTATTTCAATTATATCCTGGACCTCAAAGGGAATATCATCTTCAAGGATGCCAGCAACAAGATGATTGAAAACCTTAACAAAGAAGGCTACTTTACCGCTTATAGTAATGACAGCCCGTCCGGACTGGTAGGCGTCGTCAACCGCTACGGACAGTTCGTTTTTGTCTTTGAGCAGTCGATGTTCTAGGTTTGCCGGGACGGCAGGCCGCAATTCCAGTATTTTCCCCAAAAAAATCCCGGGACGAAGCCCGGGAATGACAAATTTACTTGATAACCTCTTCGATGATGGGCTTGATGATACCCTCCATCACGTCGTAGGCATCCGGGTTGGGATGGAGATGGTCGTACATCCAGTAGCATTCTTTGAGTGTATAGCCGTCTTCCGCGACAAGATGGGGATAGTAGTCGCAATAAACGAAACCCTTGCTGTCGGCGTACGCCTTGATCATCTGATTGAGCGCCACGATGTGCGCTCCCTTGGTCTTGGGGTTGTTCAGGTTGCTGTACGTATCGTTGCACGGCGTGACGGAGCATAGGATCACCGGGATGTCCAGCGCCTCCGCATCCTCTGCCATCTTCTGGATATTGGCAAGGATCCCGGCCTTCGTAACGCCCTGGGCAAGGTCATTAGTACCGCCCATGATGACGACGCACTGCGGATCCTGGTCCAGGATCTCCTTCTTGTAGCGGGCGACCATCTGCGACGTATTGTTGCCGCTGATGCCCCGGTTCAGGTAATGGTTGGAGTCGAAGAAGGCCTTGTGGAAATAAAGCCAGATATTGCTCCCAACGATCCTGGCCCAGGAAGGAAGCGGATCGATCGGATAGACCATGTCGCCCGGGGTCTTCTTGTCATAGTGATCCAGTCCCCACAGCCAGGTGATGCTGTCGCCAATAAACCCAGCCTTGGGACCGGAATGGGCGGTGGAGAACACCACCTCCTGGGAAGGAGCGGCCGCATTCATCGAGATCGTGAAATCGGCCAGCTTCCCGAGCGGATCGGCCGGGAACATCCAGCAGGCGCGGTTGCTCTTGAGTTGAAGCGCTTCGTACTCATCCTGGCCCAGCGCCCGGACCTTCAGGTAATCTGCCGTATAAGAAGCAGGAGCCGTTCCGGCATTATCCCAGGTGGCGCACAGGTACTTGAGTTCCGAAGGAGTATCGGTTTCAAGCTCGTAGCGGTAACGGATATGGTCCGTAGCCACCTGCAGTTTGCTGACCGTCCAGACGCCGGCGCCCTTGTAAGCCGCCTCGACAGGCGGCTTGTTGCCTTTCGGGTTATCCACACCGCCCTCGGTCACGACCAGGGAGACCTTATTGATCTTGACGAGGCTCCAGGTCTTGTCGGCCTTCACGCGAAGACGGCAGACGCCTCCCTTGGCCGGCGTGACCTTGAAGACCACGAAATCCTCCCTGCCACCCGTCTCGGTAACATGCACGACCTGCCCGGCCGTAAACTCGCCATAGATATCCCATACGCCCTCGGCCACGGCATTCATCACCTGCCCGGAGACATATTCAATCCCCTCTCCCGAGGCCCTCAGGCCGGACGGGACCGGGCCTGAAGGCTTGTCGGGGTTCTTCTCACAGGAGAAGAGGATGAGGGTTGCGAGGAGGAAGATTCCGGAACAAGTCCGGAATGACGTACGCATCTTCATAATCCTTTACTTTTTGAGCTTCGGCATATCGCCGCTGAGGTCCCAGTAGGAAGAGGACCAGCCGAGGATCGGACCGACGAGATTCGAGAGCGACTTGCCGGGCTCGACCTTGCCGTGATAAGGATACTGCGGGAAGTGAGGGTTGATCTCCTTATCATTGGCCGTGGACTGATCCGTCATCTCATTGCCGGCATAGTCGGTCAGCGGATGAGAAGGACTTACGTTCGGATGCTGGAAATCGTCTACGAGCTTATATGTATATCCTTCTTCCGTACCCCAGTAGGCAGTAACCTTCATCCCCGGCTTGCGATAGCAGCCGGTGATGGTGCTGCCCTTGGGATGCGTTACAGCGGAGAAAGCAGCGCTGCTCCAGTTCGCCTGTCCAATCGCAGAAGCCGTTACCGCACTGACCCAAGCCACGCAATTAGTGGCCGTAAACGATGTACTGCTCTGGAAACCGACGAAGCCGCCGACAGCAAAATTACCCGAAACGCTGCCGCTGCTATAACAATTGATGATATTCACAGCACCGACTGTTTTGTTACCGTCGACCAGGCCGACAAAACCGCCCAGATAGGAATTGGAAGAAACACTACCTGTCGAATAGCAGTTCTCGATCGTAGCGGAAGAAACAGTCGCCTGAATCAGGCCGACAAAGCCTCCGACATTACGTTGTTGACTGGAAACATTGCCTGTCGAGAAGCAGCGATCGATCTTGCCGGACTTGAACGTTCCCACGAACCCGCCGACAGAGCGGTTATTGGGGAGGGTCACCTCAACTTCCGTAGAAGAAGAGCAATCCTGCGCATTTCCGTTCTCCAAATGGCCAATAAGCCCACCAACGGAAACTTCAGTGGCCGTATCTGTCTCAAGCGTACTTGATACATGGCCAGACGCCGTGCAGCGGCTCACGACGTCATAGCAGACACCGATCAGGCCGCCCACATTTTTCTGGGCTTCCAGGGTCACATTCTCTGCCGTACAGTCCAGAACGATCGATCCGACCGAGAAGCTGCTCACACCCAGCTGGCCGATCAGACCGCCGACACGCTCACCCGTCGAAGAGATCTCGCAGTTCCTGGCGTGACAATCGTTAATGGTAGCAGGACAATACACCTGGCCGAAAAGGCCGCCGGCATAGTTGTCGCCGACCACCACCGAATTCTGCACCGTGACACCGGAAACGTCCGCCTTGATGTACTGCGGTGCAGCATTGGTTCCGATATTGGTGCCGCAGTATCCGGCCAGGACACCGGCCTTGCCGGCCCCCTCGATGTGAGCGCCGTCGAACACGACATTCTTGACCGTGCCGTTCAGCACGCCGAAGAAACTCGGATAGGACCCCGCATCGCACTTAAAGCCCGAAATCTTATGGCCCTTTCCGTCGAAATGGACGGCTTTGTCGTATGGTGCGGCGAAATTCAGCGGAAGCCAGCGCGCGACACCGCTCATATCGATATCGTCGCCAAGCTCGAACCAGACGGTCTTCCCCTCCTGGACGAGTTCCTGCATCTGTTCCACGTGCTCCGGAGCCTTCAGGATATACGGGGATGCCTCCGTGCCTTCACCTGTCAGTGCTTTGGACCCTTCCCAGGCGGAAGCGTCCAAAACGTCGATTCTCGTCAGGATACCGCCGCCCATCCTGACTGCCTCCGCAAGTTTTGTCGAATAGGTTTTGTCACCGACGACGGTGACTTTCAGCGCGCCTGCAGGAACATTCACTTCCTTTTCAGAGACAGACAGATATGCCTTGACGGGCTCCGAAGCGGAGACTCCGGACAGGCCGAGCGTCAGATTATCCGCAGTGACCGTACCGGAATTGTTGACCGGGAAATCAACCCCGGGACTCTCCAGGATGATGCTCTCCAGCGTGCCTGCATCCGCAGGAAGCGTCAAGGTAAACGCCACGCCGCCGTTGGTGCGGAATGTACCGCCCTTGGAGGTTGCCCAGGCCTGGGAGAGGGTAATATCCTCGTAGGAAGTAGCATCTTCTATCAATACGGTCGGGATGAGGTGGGCGGACGAATTATTCTCCTCCTGGATCTGATCCGCGAAGGAATAGGCCAGATAGGAATCGACTCCCGTAATATCGGACGGATAGGAAATGGTGTAGAATTTATCCTTCGCCGGCGTTCCCTCAAAGGTACCGGCGAGGGAGCCTTCTCCGTCCTTGAGGGTAACAATGGCATCGCCGATGCGGATGCCGTCGTCGTCACACCACTTGTAAATGCTGAGCGGCCCCTCGGAAGGGAGCGTCACCTTGATGCCGGTGTCACCGGCGGGGCCGGGTCCTTCCGGATCTTTCTCCCCGCAGGAGACGACCAGCGCCGCCACCGCGAACATCGTCAGGAAAAATCTTGTTTTCATCTTATTATCTTACAATTAAAAAGGGTGCACGTCACTCCGGCGTGCACCCTTTACAAGTGATACTGATTATTTCAGAGTCGGCAGTTCACCGCTGAAGTCCCAAATGTCAGCGCTCCAGCCAAGGGTGGTGGAAGCGAGCTGGGAGAGCGTCTTGCCGGCCTCGACCTTGCCGTGGTAAGGGAACTGCGGATGGTGCGGATTGGTGCTGCCGGTTCCGGTATCCGTCATTTCCGCCCCGGTATTATCGGTCAGCGAATGGGAAGCATCCAGATCGGGCTGCGAATAGTCCGCATCCAGTTTATAGGTATAGCCTTCCTCCGTACCCCAGTACGCGGTAACCTTCATGGCTGGATTGCGGTAGCAATCAGTCATGGTGCCGCCCTTGGGGAACGTCACGCCACAGAAAGCGGCGCTGCTCCAGTTCGACGTGCCGATCGCAGACGCCGTTACCGCACTGCCCCAGGCAGCACAATTGACCACCTTGAACGCAGCGGCATTCGCGACACCGATAAATCCGCCAAATGCAAAAGAGGGTCCGGACGCGACACCCGAAGCATAGCAGTCCGTGATCTCAAGATTGCCTTTTTCGTAATAGCCGATGAAGCCGCCCGTATAGGCATTGCCGGTAGCGGCACCCGTACTATAACAATTCCGGATAACCACGTTGCCACTGGTCAGGGTAACAAGCCCGACGAACCCGCCGACATTGCGTTGCTTGCCACTCACGGAACCGGTAGCATAGCATTTCTCGACAGTTCCTGTAATCAACTTGCCGATCAGGCCGCCAATGTCTCTGCCATTGGTCGTCTGATTGATCGTAACAGAACTATGGCTGCCGGAAATGACCGGATTTTTGTCGACATACCCCAGTAAACCACCCAGTGCGATATCGGTATCGCCCGTCGTATTCGTGGAAGACAACGTACCGGAACTGTAACAATCTGATACCTTCCCGTAGCATACGCCGATAAGACCGCCGATATTGATCGTGCCCGTGGCCGATACGTTCTCCGCATAGCAGTTGGAGACAACGGCGCTGGCCGGAAGTTCACCGATGAGGCCGCCCACGCGGTCGGAGGTAGAGCTAACGGTCACATCCTTCGTAAAGCAATTCTTAATGGTAGATGCCGCATCGCTGAGAGCACCGATAAGACCTCCGGCATAGCGTGCTTTGGCCTTGAAAGTTCCGCCCGTGACGGAGCATCCTTCGATGGTCGCCGCCTTGCTCACGAGACCCAGAAGACCGCCGATGTCTCCCGTACTGGATTCCACATTTGTATCAATAATCTTGCAGTTGCTGAATACACAACCTGCCGCACCAACCTGTCCACCGAGCGCTCCTGCATAATTGTTAGCGATAACAGTGGAGTTCTTGATGGTCACATTGGTAACATTTGCGGTAAAAGTCGAAGTGCTCAGGTAGCCGCCCAGGACGCCGGCCTTGCCGGTTCCGTGGATATTGGCTCCGTCGATCGTCAGGTTTTTGACCGTTCCGTAAAGCACGCCGAAGAGACTCGGATAGGCTGCGGCCGCACAGTCAAGGTTGGAAACCGTATGGTTATCACCGTCGAAGTTCACGCCTTTGTCGAATTTACCGTCAACGGCGACCGCATTGGCGGGATCCCACTCGATACCGGTCATATCGATATCGTCGATCAGCTTGAAGTATTTGGTCTCGCCGTTGACGAGGTCCTCGTTCATATGAACCATATGCTCGGGCGTCGCGATGAGCCAGGGATCGCCCTCGATGCCGGAACCGCCGGCGTAGCGTGCCGCGACAGGAACATCCTTGTTGCGGATCTTGAGGTCGATCACATTCACATTCCCCGCCTCGAATGTCATGCCGGACGGAGCGGTCACGGTGCGGACGATGGCGTTCTCGCCACTATAATCCTCCGTTTCAACCGTGAAGGTGATCGGCGTTCCCGCAGGGATCGGCAGCGGAAGGACGACCACATAAACAGCATTGTTGCTGCCGCCGATGGTGATGCCTTCGGAGGAGGCAATGGAAGCTGTAACGGAGTTGGAAGGCGCCACGATACCGGGCGTGCCGTCCGTCGTGATCTTGAACGTGCCGGTGAGCGGCAGCAGCGAATTCTCCATCTTGACAGAAGTCACTTTCTGTCCGGCGGCAAGGTCGTCAGAGGCGGCATTGAGGTTGATCCGGAGAATCGCGAACGGACGCTCGAGCACAACATCCTCGATGAGGGCACTGCCCTGCTCGACCGTCACGCTGTTCTTCGCATAGCCCATCACATCGCAGGCAGGGTCAAAAGACCCGGCAACCGGATTCTGGACCGGCTTGAGCGTGCCGACGAGATAGCCGTCCCCCATCGAATCATAGGCGCTGTAAGGGGAGAACATAAACAGTTTATACGTCCCGTCCGACAGCGAAGGGACCGTTCCGTGGAACGTCATCTCTCCATTGGACAGTTCGCCGGGGAGCTCAGTGGGCGAATCAGAAGCGGTTATCGCATCCTGATAGAAGAGAACACCCAGCGATTCGCCGGAGGCGTCCCATTCGGAGGTATAGATCCAGCCGCCGGCATCTTCCATGCCGACGATGTGGGTCTTGGTCTCGGCCACGCGGCCTTTGATGGTAACATCTACGCCAGGGGCAGGCTCATTGGAGACAGGCTCCCGGTTGCAGGAAACGAGGGCCAGTGCAAAAGCGATTGCGGTAAATACAAATTTCTTCATAAGGCAGTCCTCCTAGTCTTCATCCCCGAACGTCCAGTTTCCGCCGGTATCGGGGTCTTCTCCCGGCACAACGCCACCGACCGTGGCAGTCGCTAAAAAGGCGCGCTCCTGCGCCAGCATGCCCACCCTTACAGCGGGCTCAGAATAAGATTTAAGCATAATCGATCCTTAATTACTATTTAGCTGATAAAATTACAATCTGCGTATCCCTTGCACGCTCGGTGCCAGGTTTATTATCATGGATGGGAGAATCGACAAGCAGTCTGGACTTGTCGGTGTAGTCACCGTCCTGGAGGCCGGTCACGCACATCGCGGTGGAACCGCCGCCGTCCAGGTTGATGGCGTACTGCGGGTTGAAGTACTTCACCAGGAACTGGGTCAGCGCCTTCGCGGACATACCATAGCGGTTGGTCTGGCGGCCATCCGCGACAAGAAGGATGATGTGATTGTTCTCCGTGAGTGCGACGGCGGTACGGGGATGCTCCTTCCGCTGGTGGTACTGCGGCTCTTCCGAGTTGAGCTTCGTCCAGTTGGAGATGGAGTAGTCGATGAACGTCTCCCCTACCGGGTTGAAGTCGTTGATCAGCATCGGAGAACTGGAGAGGATGTCCTCATCCGTCGTATTATTATAATAGAAACTGCGCTGCTTGCCGATGTACGACGTAAGGTTCGCCTCGGAGGGTGTCACATAGGGACGGATCAGTTCCTCGGCGGCGGTGATATGGGCCTGATGCCCGCCGGCCGTGAAGAACAGACCCGACTCGCTCTTCCAGTTACGCACGCCGGTCGATCCGATGTGCGTATTCGGAAGGTTGGACTTGTCTTTCCCGCCTACGCGGATGTAGATCGAACCGGCCTCATAGCCCGCATTGACCGTGGCAATGGCATTGTACTTCTTGTGTACTGCCGATACCACGTCCGACGGATTGGTATACGTCATCTGGACCTTGTAGTCAGGATTGCTGAGATCGAGGTCGACGGCGTATACCCGCTGGTTCTTGTTGTGGAAAGGATCCTTGCCGTTGTAGGCATAGTACGTAACGGCGTCGTTGACTTTCCGGATGGTCCAGCCGTCACCGGAAGGCGTAACGACCTTGCCGCGGTTGGATTCCCATTCACCCGGAGGCGTGACGACACCGGGATCAGTCGGCTCCTCCGTCCCACCCGGATCATCGGGCTGCTCGGTATTGCCGCCCGGGCCCGGGATAGACGGCGGGGGTACATAGGGGCCATGCTTCTCCCCGCAGCCACCCTGCAGCAGGGAGAAGACAGCCAGAAAAATCCAGAATAATCTTTTCAGTTTCATAGGCTATTTCAATTTAGGAGTATCACCGCTGAGGTCCCAGACATCGGTGCTCCAGTTGAGAGTCTGTGCTGCGGCAGAGAGAGTTGCGCCGGAGGCGGCAGCCTTGCCGTGGTAAGGGAAGTTATTCGCCTGCGACTGTGCCTCGACGAGCGGTGCCGTAGGAGAAGCATTCTCCTGATCATAAGGGACGTTCCCCATCCAACCCTCGATAAAGTCCAGATCGGACTTGCGGAGGCAGTCGGTCAGGTAATTCTTGACGGAGGTATAGCCGACGACGGCGCCGGAGCTTCCGTTGGATGAAGTAGGATACTCTTCCTGCGGGGTCTGGGTGGTGTGGATGAATGTATTCCAGGCAATGCATTTCTCAACCACGTTGCCGGGTTCGCTGGTCGTAGCCGTCCACCTGTCGAGGCTGGCGTGGCCGACGATACCGCCCATAGAGATGGCAGCCGTAAGGGAAATGGTCGAATAGCAGTTGCGGATGGCGGAGTCGTTCTTGATGAGGCCGCCGGCGATGCCGCGGATACGCTGGTTGGAAGTGGTGCTTCCGGAAGACCAGCAGTCGTGGATATCCATCTTGCCGTTCTCATAGCCGATGATGCCGCCGGCATAGTTGCCGTTGTTAGTAATGGTCACGTCGGCCCAGGTCGAGGCAATCTCGGAATTCTGCGGAATGCCGACGATACCGCCAACACCGTTCCTACCGCCGGTGGAAGTAATGGTACCCTTCATCGAGCAGCCCTTGATGAGGCCGTTGTCGGAGAGTTTGCCGCAGAGGCCGCCGATACCGGCGTAAACGCCAGAATTGGTGACGGTGCCCTCAACGTGGACATTTTCCAGCTTGCCGGGCTTGCCGGACGTACCGCAGTAGCCGGCCACGACGCCGCTGGCGGTATTTTGGTTCGAGCTGATCGCGGCGTTGACATACTTGACGTTGCAGACCGTTCCGTACAGGACGCCGAACATACTCGGATAAGTCTCACCGGACTCATCCGCTGCGCAAGTGAAGTTGGAGATGGTATGTCCGTCACCGTCGAAGTGAATCTGCCTGTCGTACGGAGAAGCCGTATTGAGCGGCTTCCATTCAATGCCGGTCATGTCGATATCCGCGCCGAGCTTGAAGTAGCGGGTGGCGCCGGAGAGGAGATCCTCTGCGATATAGAGCATCTGATCCGCCGTCGTGATCACCCACGGCTTGGCTTCTGTGCCCTTTCCGGAGGAATAATGGGTGTTCCCTTCGGACCAGTCGTCCGCTCCGAGCGTAATGATATTGACCATACCTGTCTTGAGGGTGGATTCGCCGGCGATGGCGAGATCCTGCACAAGCGTCTTGCCGTCGGCGAGGACCGAAACGGTCATCACCGTCCCGGCAGGGACAGGCATATCATTCCAGGAAGCCATCATCCAGGCCGTCAGCGGTTTCCCGGGGGCAATCGTTACGTCCTGGAGCGTCAGGGAAATTCCATCGACCTTCTCCTCGCCGTTTCCTTTGCAGAAGAGCGGGCTGTCGGCCGAAAGGGTGAGTTTAGACGCCGTGGTGATATCGGCAGGCATCATCAGGTCGAACTTCCATACGCCAACCTGCTTGAGCGAGCCGCCGTGTTCCTCCGCCCAGGCGGGGCTGAACGCGAATTCCGCATAGGAATCGACCCCGTCCAGCAGCGCTTCGTAGCGGAGATGGTCCATATTGTTGTTCCCCTTCTGCACCTGCTCCGACCAGTCGGTCTCAGCAGCCTCCTCGCCCGGGAAATAGATCTTGAAGGACGTGCCCTGCACCGGCTTGCCGACGAATTCGGCCTGCTTGGGGGTGAATCCCTCCTTGATGGTGAAGACTTCGGTCGTCTCGCCCACAACGGTGAGTTTGTCGTCATCGTTCCAGGTCCAGGAAAGGAGCGTCGTGAGGCCGGCGCCCTTTACGGCATCATCCTCGGGGAGAATGGCACGGATCGTCACCAGCTCTCCGGGGGCGGGAACCGCCGCCTCGGGCGCCTTATTGCAGGCCGCCGCGGCAAAGAGCGTCAAGAGTGCTAACGTGTATATTCTTGTTTTCATAGTGATGACGGTTTATCTGTAAAAATCGTTTTCGGGGAAATCGGGGAGCTGGCCGCCGGCGGAGGCGTCGTCACCTTCATCCGGCGTGACGGCTACGGAGATCAGGACCGGCTTCGGGGCGCTGAAATCCCACACCTGTTCGCTCCATCCGATGGATTTCGCCAGGGAGGAGAGCGTCACGCTGGCAGGTGCCGCGACACCGTGATAAGGGAAGCAGTACGTGTTCGTACCGTCCGCCTTGCCGAGCGGGCTGGACGGCGAAGCGTCGGGCTGATCGTGCAGCACATTGGCCAGGCCGGTCGAGCACTCGGTAAAATCGAGATCGGCCTTGCGGTAGCAGCCCTGGAGATAACTCTTGGTAGAGGTGTAGGCCGTGATGGCGCCGCTGCTGTAGTGCTCACTATCATCGTTGTAGGCAGCCGTGATGGCATCGTTCCAGGCAATGCATTTATCGACGACGATCTGCGCCTCCGTCGTATTGGGCAGGATGCCGGAACCCTTGTCCAGGTTGCAGTGACCGGCGATGCCGCCCAGGCAGCAGCTGCCCAGGATCTTCATCGTGGAGTAGCAATTGCGGACCTCGGTCTTCTCCTTGATCAGACCGCCGGCGATGCCGCCGACACGCTGGGAACAGTGAATCTCACCGTCCGTATAGCAGTCGCGGACAATGGTGGGAGCATTGTCGGTCTGGGTATTCTCATAGCCGAAGATGCCGCCCGTATAGTTGGCGTTGGAGGTCACGACCGCATCGACCCAGCAGCGCTCGACAGTGCCGTTGAGCCAGCCGCAGATGCCGCCCGTACCGGTGGCGCCGCCTTCCTGGGTCACTTCACCCTTGAAGGAGCAGTCGGTTACCTTGCCGTAATGGACACGGCCGAAGAGGCCGCCGACACCGCGCACGTTGGCCGTACATTTGACCGTTCCCTCGGCGTGCACGTTGTGGCACTCACCGGCGACGATCTTGTCACCCACCTTCGTACCGAGGTATCCGCCAATCACGCCGCAGGCCTTGGCCGTCTCGCTGAGGATTTCGGCATCCTTGAACGTAAGGTTGTAGCAGTTGCCGTAGAGAACGCCGAAGAAGCTCGGGTATTCGGCAGCGTCGCAGTAGAAATTGGAGATGGTGTGTCCGTCGCCGTTGAAGTCGATCTGTTTGTCGTACGGCTCCGCGAAATTGAGCGGCAGCCAGCGGGATTTCTCCATGTCGATATCGTTCTTCAGCTTGAAGTATACCAGCTTGCCGCTTTCCAGTTTTTCGCCCATCTTGAGGACGTCTTCCTTGGTATACAGGTTGAAAGGATCGCCTTTCTGGCCCGTACCCGCATCCGGGGCCACGTACTCCATCTTGAGGAGGATGAAGGCTTCCGGATTCTCGGACAGCGCCCAGTTGTCGGTTTCGGTGACCTCGCCGATCGTGAGCGGAAGGATATAGGTGACCCCGTCCTCCATACCGGAGGTCGACACCTTCACCTGACCCGAAGTGGAGGCCTGGCCGTAGCGCGGCATCATCACCTGGTTCTTGGTAAACTCAAAGGCGGAGCCGGGGCACATCTCGTAAGATGTACCGTGGGCCGCATTGTAGTCATCTACGGCGGCCGGATTTGCCTTGAGAGTCATCGTCAGCACGATATCGGAGACTTGGGGATTCTCCTTGTCGGCATAAGCCCTCACGTCGACGAGCTTGCTCTTGCCGGGGAAGATCTCGATGACCGTACCGGGATCATCGACTTCGGCGTGATAGACACCCTTCATCTTGGCCACCGGCGGGGTATTCTCCTTCTCGGTACACGAAAATACCGGAAGGAACAGCGTAAGCATCAGAATATGGGAAATATACTTTTTCATAATCGTAGAAGCTTAGAAAGTTAAACCGTCATCCCAGCCGGGATTCTGCGTGAGTGCGCCCCCGGTGAGGTTTCTTTCATCCTTCGGGATCGGGTAAAGGTAATCCTTCCCTTCGTCCCAATTGCGGAGGACGCCCTTGTGCAGCCAGACAAGACCGGAAGTCCCGTCCTTGAGATAGATATCCTCGTCCAGTTTCTTTGCCGTAGCCGTACTGGAAGCCGCTTCACCGGTAAAGATCTCAAGGTCAGCGGAACCGTTGCCGTCCACATCGTAGACACCTTCACTGGGGAAATACATTCCATAGAAAGGCTTCTCAAACAGCTTGCCCTCTTTCCAGCGCATCAGGTCGTAGTAGCGGAAGCCTTCCTGGCACAGTTCTACGGCACGCTCGCGGCGGATTTCGAGGATCACGCCTTTGTTAGGGTCAGCGAGGAGAACGGGGCTCTGGTAGCCGCCCCAGTCCGCATCGGTGAGGAAGGGATCAGGATTGGCGTTGGCTTCGGCAAGGTTGATCCCGGCCGTGACGCCCGCACGCTTGCGAAGCAGATTGACGGACATATCCAGGTCAGCCTGCGTCAGGGTGCCGAGATCGGCCAGGGCCTCCGCATAGTTGAGATAAATCTCGGCGGTACGCCAGATGATGAGGTCGATATCCGAAGCGATGTCCTGATCGCCCGGCGTCGTCAGATACTTGTCGGGATGATAGCCGGAGAAGGTCACCTTGAAGTCAGGAGACGTCGTGACCGACTCGCCCATCCGTTTGTAACCCGGTGTACGGATGCTGGCCGCAAGACGGGGATCGCGGTTCTTGGTCTCATCGATAAAGTTCATCTTGTCCCAGTCACGGATATCGGTGAAGCGCGTACCGTCCTTCATCAGATAGCTCGCGATGAGCTTCTTCGTGACGGCAGGGCAACCGCGCGAGCCGTTGGTCATCGTCGCACCGGAAACATGGGACACAGCATAGTCCTTGTTGTAGTCGCGGGCCAGGATCACTTCATCCGTCAGTTCGTTGGCGTCCATCGTATGGAACAGTTCGAAGTAGTCCGGATGCAGGCCGTAGCCGCTCGACCGGATAAATTCGCCCGAAACCTCGGCACATTTCTCCAGATACCACTTGTAGTCATGCGCATCGGCAGGAAGCGTCTGGAGGAAGACATCACCGGCGTGATATTTCCGGAAGGTCCCTTCGAACAGC
Organism: uncultured Bacteroidales bacterium; assembly: GCA_947165305.1. Classification (GTDB taxonomy): domain Bacteria; phylum Bacteroidota; class Bacteroidia; order Bacteroidales; family UBA932; genus Cryptobacteroides. The sequence goes on along the minus strand of CAMUZW010000004.1, from coordinate 13,101 downwards.
ATCGCTTCTGACTTCAGGGCCATCGCCGACCATTTGGTCACTTCAAAGGTACTCTTGGTAGAGGGAAGGTTCGCGATGGCGAAATCGAGGTCCTCGATGATCTTGCCCATGATGAACTCGCGGCTGTCGCGGGGCCGGTTGAGTTTGTCGGTCTCGGTGGAACCCACGGGTGTATCAAACCACGGGACATCGCCGAAACGTTTTACTTTATTGTAATAGAAGTATGCCCGGAAGAAGCGGGCCAGGGCCTCGTATTTGAGGCGGACGGTCGCGTCAGGGCAATGGTTCAGGTTTACCAGGAGGGTGTTGATATTGCGCAGGGCACCCCAGCTCCATCCGCCTCCGCTGGAGGGAACGGTCCGTTTACCCATTTCCTCATCGGACATATTGTTCTGCGTATAGTGGTCGTCGTTGGCCACGTACAGTTCGCCCGCGGGGAAAGCGCCATAGAAAACAATCGCATAGGCTTTCAGCTCGCTTTCGCTCTTGAAGAAGCCGTCCTCGGTAAGCCGGTCCTTGGGGTCAGCGTCCAGCAGACGGTCACAGCCGGCAAAGGCGAACCCGGCAAGCACGATCAAAGTAGCATAAAATATCTTTTTCATGGCTGGATTCTTTAGAGGGTTAAATCGATACCGAAGAGGAAACTCTTCTGCCAGGGATAGAACTTAAGAGCGCCGCCGGCCATTGCCATTTCAGGATCCACGTATTTACCGTGGAGACCGGGCGCGAAATAGAAGAGGTTTTCACCGGTGAAATAGAAGCGGAGCTTCGAGATGGCGGCCTTCTTCGTGATCTTCTCAGGAAGTGTATAGCCGAATGTAAGGTTCTTCAGACGGATATAGCCGATATTCTGGAGATAGCGGTCGTTCTGGATGGCGAGCGGCCGTTTGTCGTTGACGCTGGCCACATAGCCGCGCGGACGCGGATAGTAGGCGTTGGGGGTCTCTTCGCTCCAGCAGTCTTTGAGGAAATCCCTCGGAATGAAGGTCGAATAAGGACGTGCGTACGGTCCCCAGAACAAGTAGGCCTCGCTGGCGGGATACCAGTCGCATTTGCCGATTCCCTGGAAGAACATCGACAGATCAATTCCCTTCCAGGAAGCATTGAGGTTGATACCGAAGTTGAAACGGGGCTGGCTGTTTCCGATGATCTGCCAGTCGCCGCTGTCACCCACTTTCTCGGAACCCTTGTCAATCTTGCCGCTGTTATCGAGGTCGGCGAAGATCATATCGCCGGCGTAGAGGCCGTTGGGAGACGCCTCGGTCTTGGGGAAAACCTGCGCATCGTTCACGATGGACTGGTCCACCGTATAGGCTGCGGCCTCAGCATCCGTAGCGAAAAGGCCCGAAACGTGATAGCCCCAGATATCACCGTATTTCTGACCGACCCAATAGGACTTGGCGAAGAGTTTGTCGGGGTTATTGAAACGGGTGATGTGCGAAACATAGTCACTGAACACCACGCTGGCCCCGTAATGGAACGGCGAGCCGGCGGCTTTGAACGAATCTCTCCAGCTGATGGAGAGTTCGTAGCCCTTGGTCCGAAGGTCGGCCGTATTCTCCTTAGGAGCCGTAGAGTAACCGTAAACGGCCGGAAGCGGCTCACCGGCGGTAAGCATATCCTTGGTATCGCGGATATAGGCTTCCGCGCTGAATTCCAAGCGGTTATTTAGGAATGCGAGGTCGATACCGAGGTTGCTCTGGATGGAGCGCTCCCAGGTAAGACCAGAGGAAACCGGAGCACTCAGGGTCGCCGTCGGAAGATTGGCACCGCCCAGCAGGTAGGAGGACTTGCCGTCGGTGGAAACGGTGCGGATGGCGGGATAGTAATCGCTCATCTGCTGGTTGCCGAGCTGACCGTAGGAGAAACGGATCTTGGCATTGTCCCACCAGCCCCTGAGGGGCTTGAAGAACGGCTCTTCAGAAATTCTCCAGCCCACGGAAGCGGACGGGGAGAATACCCAGCGGTGCCCGCGGAGGAAGCGGGAGGATCCGTCATAACGGGCGTTGAATTCTACAAGATAACGGCCCTTGTAGTCGTAGTTGAGACGGGCAAAATAACCCGCGGTCTTGAGCTCGTTCTGGCCGCCGGAGGTCTCCATACGTTTCTTGCCGTCCGGATCCGCCGGATCGGGTCCCACCAGATCCTGGTCGTTCAGCTCGGTGGAGTACAGATTGTAACCCTTGGCGCCGAGGTCCTTGATCCAGCGGGTCTCATAGTTGACGCCGGCCATCGCTTTCAGGGTGTGGGCTTCCTTCCAGGTATGCTCGTAAGTGGCGTACAGGTTATAAACCTGATAAATATTGGTATTGGCCGCCTCGGAAAGCGAGTCAAAAAATCCGTTGGCGTCGTTCTTGACCGTTACCACACCGGGATACTGGGAAAACTCGCCGTTCACGGAACGGTTCATATACCGGTTGTACTTGAGCGCGTAAGTGTAGTCGCCGCGGATCTTGAGACCCTTTACCGGGGTAATGGTAAAGTCGACGGTCTCGCTGAGGTTGTCCACCTTGTCCTGGTTGAAGTTGTCGGCATCCAGGATCATAAGGAGACCGTCCATGATCGTATAGCCGTTGTATTTGGTGGTATACAGATTGGTACCGTCGGGATTCTTCGCCGGGAAACTGGCCAGGGCGTGGACCATGCTCTTGGAGAAGTTGTTGTTTATGCCGCTCTGTCCCGGATAGAAGTAGGAACTGTTGAAATAGCTCAGGTTAGATCCGATGCGCAGCCACTTCGTGACGTCGAAGCCGACCTTGACGCGGAGGTTGATACGGCGGTAATTGTCCGGCTTGTCCCTGAACATACCCTGCTCGTAGTTGAAACCGCCCGAGACGAGATAGCTGACGTGATTGGTAGCACCGGAGACGCTGATTGTATGCTGCGTGGTCGGCTTGATATCGTTGTAGAGCTCGTGATACCAGTCCGTGTTGGCATAGTAGTTATACACATCCCTGCCGTTCTCCTGAGTGATCACCACCCACGGACGGGCGGGATTCTCCACCTTGTCGTCGCGGCGGATCCAGAGTTCGTACATGTCGGCGTCCGTGTAATTGGCATACTTGGTACCCGGTGAGTAGGTGCTCCAGAAAAGGTTGTTCAGGTAGACGGAATCGTAACCGCGGCTTTCAAAATCGGTGCTGGTGGTCGGAGCCGTGAAACCGGCGCGGCCGCTGTAGCTCACTTTGGCAAAGCCGTCCTTGTCCTTGGATCCGTTCTTGGTGGTCACGAGAATGACACCCGCCGATCCCTTTGCACCATAGATGGCGGCAGCCGCCGCATCTTTGATAACTGAGATATTCTCGACATCGGCCGGATTCAGATACTGGATATCTCCCTCGACACCGTCGATCAACACAAGCGGGCTGCCACCGTTGATGGAGTTCCTACCGCGGATATTAAGGGTCGCCGGCTGGCCGGGACGACCGTTCGGGGACGTAATGTTCAGGCCCGGGACGGTACCTTGCAACATGTGTCCCACATCCAGGGCGGAACGGTCCTGGAGGTCATCCGCCTTGATAACGGAAACGGCACCCGTCAGGTTTGTCTTCTTCTGGGTGCCATAGCCGACTACGACGAGTTCGTCAAGCTGGGTGGATTCAATAGGCATCAGGACATCGATCGAATTCCTTCCGTTCACGGCAATAGACACGTCTGCGTAGCCGAGGCAGGAGAAATTGATCGTAGACCCCGAAGATACCTTGACGGAGAAGGCGCCGTCGATGTCGGTGATGGCGCTGGCGCCACCCTGGACCATCACGGCGGCACCCGGAACCGGGTTGCCTTCATTGTCCTTGACTACACCTGTACAGATGTAGGAGTCCTGCTGCGCCCATGCCATTGCTCCGGACAGGAGCAAGAGCGGGATCAGCAGAAGCTGGATCAATTTTTTCATACGAGACAAAAATTAGTATATACAAATATGATGAATTCACTCTATATACTTCTGCACCTCACAAAGTTAGAATAATTTTGATATTATGATGCACATGAAAAGAAAAAAATTCATGTCACCATCCCGCATATGCCTTGACACAGAACGTAACAAGCTAATATACAGATATCTACAAAAGAACAGGGCGCTCCGTTCGGAGCACCCTGTTCTTATAAGAAACTAATTCTCAGCGAATTGTATTGTGCGCTATAAAAGGGGTGATCCCGCCGCGACTCGAACGCGGGACCCACAGCTTAGAAGGCTGTTGCTCTATCCAACTGAGCTACGGGACCATCCTGTCAAAAGGACTGCAAAGATAAATAAAAATAACTATTCTGCAAAATAATAAATTCCGGGCATATGGCCCGGAATGACTATCTTTCCGCTACGGACATCACCGTCTGGTAGCCTTTGGAAACGGCCTCGGAGAAGGCCGTGCCGGCAAAGGTATCGGTCACCGGCGTATCCTCGCAAGTATAGGTCACGCTTCTGACGCCCTTCGCGATCATCCGGCGCATCTGGGCGAGGGTCGGATAGACCATCACGCGGCTCACGTCTTCCCTGGACTGCGAAAGGACGAGCTTCTCGCCGTCGGAGAGCTCGATGACGACCGGGGTCGCATAGTGGATGCGGATATCCTTCGTCGTGCCGAGCTGGAATTCGAGGTCGACATCCTCGGTGTTGGTGCCTTTATAATAAAGATACGTAACGGCGACATTGTACTTGTACTGCGCGCCGGCCGCGACGTTGGGCTTGGCCTTGACGGTAATGGAGGTCGCATTGTTGGCATAATCCAGGATGCCGTCGGCAGAGATCTGCACGGACGATGAAAGGGCCTTCCCGATAGCGGCATAATGCGCCGCGAGCACTTTGCCGAGCTGGTTGTCGCTGTACTTGATCTGGAGGTAATCGTCCGGATTCCATCCGGTGATGACATCGAGGTCCCGGATGCCGCTTACCATCCGCTTCATGTCCGACTCGTCGAACATGTACTGCGTACGGTTCCAGTAAACCCGTCCCTTGCCCGAGGTGAACGCCCGTTTGTTGCCTTTCTGGCTGTACATCTGGTCGGCGCGGACCAGCTTGCCGTCGGAGAGCGTCGCAGCCATCCGCACCCCTTTCGGGATGTTGACGGCCGTCTTCTCTTCGAAATTCATGTAAAGGACATACGAGACGCTGCCGTCCTTGAAACGGACATATTCGAGCCGCACCCAGGCAGGATGCTGGTCGGCGTCGCCGTTCTTGACGAATTCGTACTCGGTGGAAACGCGGGTGATGCCGCCTGTCCTGTAATTATAACGGATTTCCTGGGCCGAAGCCGCGGTCAGCGCAAAAGAAAGTGCCGCAAGGGCGAGGATGAATCTTTTCATACAGCTTAGAATCTATATCGTACAGAAAGCGTCGGTATAAATCCAAAAGTTATGCCATCCATATAGAAGGGCCCCATTTCACGGCCTTTGCCGAGGGCGACGCCGATGGTGGGACGGATATCCAGCGAAAGCTGCAGCGGGAACCAGAACGTATACTCGAGGCCGAACTGCGGTACGACGCCGGTCACGAAATAGTTGTACTCCGCCGTCTTGACAAACTGCTGCTCAGAATCACTGTAGACCCACTCCGGACGGTGAATGACGCCCACCGTAGCGCCGACGCCGGCGAACCAGGCCCATTCTCCGCGGGACGTCCACCGGGGCTCGGAGAAGATGAAGTTATACGTCCCCGTCAGGCGCGCGCCGTCGGGAAGCAGATACCTGTCTACCGTTGCACCCAGGTCGACCTGGAGGAACTGATATTCACCGAAACCGTACTGGAAACTGAGTTCATACCCCCAGCCGAGCCGGGCGCCGATGGCGCGGGGCTGGGCGGAAGCGGCGGCTCCCAGGACAATCAGTCCGGCAAGAATCGCAAAAAACCTTTTCATTCCGTAAAACTATTTTACCATTCCGCTGAATCCCATGAAGGCCATGGCCAGGATGCCGACGGTAATCAGCGCGATCGGGACGCCCTTGAACGCCTTGGGCACATCGTTGAGCGCAAGATGCTCGCGGAGACCGGCGAAGATCACCATCGCAAGGCCGTAACCCAGCGAAGTGGCGAACGCATACACCATCGATTCGCCGAGGTTGAGCCAGTGGGCGGCCTCACCGAAGGTAAACTGCTTGGTCACGACATTGAGGGCGACACCGAGCACGGCGCAGTTGGTGGTGATGAGCGGAAGGAAGATGCCGAGCGCCGCATACAGCGAAGGGCTGATCTTCTTCAGGACGATCTCGACCATCTGCACGAGGGCGGCGATGACGAGGATGAAGGCGATGGTCTGGAGGAATTCCAGCTCGAACGGGATCAGCAGATACTTGTTCAGGAGGTAGGTCACCAGCGTGGCCAGCGTGATGACGAAGCAGACGGCGCCGGACATGCCGGTCGCGGTGGAGAGCTTCGAAGAGACGCCGAGGAAGGGGCAGATTCCGAGGAACTGCGCCAGGACGATATTATTGACGAATATCGCGGAGATAATGATCAGGAAGTATTCCATGGCTGCCTACTTTTTGACGAGTTTGTTGAAAAGGACCATCAGGTACCCGAGGCACAGGAAGGCGCCGGGTGCCATCACAAAGGCCAGCATGCCGTCACCGGTAATGAACTTCCAGCCGAAGACGGAGCCGCTGCCCAGGATTTCACGGACCGCGCCGAGGATGGTCAGCGAGAGCGTGAATCCGAGGCCGACGCCGATTCCGTCGAGGCAGGAGGCCCAGACGCCGTTCTTGCTGGCAAAGGCTTCGGCCCGGCCGAGCACGATGCAGTTGACGACGATCAGCGGAATAAACAGACCCAGGGTCTCATACATCGCAGGAGTATAGGCGCGCATGATGAACTGCAGCAGCGTCACAAAGGAGGCGATCACCACGATATAGACAGGGATATGCACCTTGTCCGGGGTTAACGGGGCGATAGCCGAGATCACAATGTTCGACAGCACCAGCACGAAGAGTGTGGCAAGGCCCATGCTGAGGCCGTTGACGGCGGATGTCGTGGTAGCCAGCGTCGGGCACATGCCGAGCAGCAGCACGAAGGTCGGATTGTTCTTGATGAATCCGTCGGTGATGAGTTTGAGTTTACTGTTCATCGCTTGACTCCTCCTTGTTATTGTTTTCGGCGGGGACCGACGCGCCGGTGGCGGCATCGGCCTCGCCGCCCGTCAGGGCGTCAAAGACCTGCACGGCATTGTAGACGGCCTGGGTGTAGGCCCGGGACGTGATGGTCGAAGCGGTAATCGCGTCGATGTCACCGCCGTCCTTCTTGAGCGTGAGAATCCGCTCGCGGGGATCGAGTTTCTGCCACTGGGTGCGGAAGAGGGACCCGGACTCCGCGCACTTGGCACCGAGGCCGGGGGTCTCGTTGTTATCCAGCACGTCAGTATCATAGATCAGTCCGTCAGCCGTAATGCCGACGAGGATCTTGAGGTTGCCGCCGAACCCGGAGACATTGCTCTCGATCGCATAACCGACGAGTTCTTCTCCGTTGACGGCCTTGTAATAGACATACGGCGTTTCGACGCCGGCTTCATCCTTCAGGACGGTCTCACCGCGTTCGGAAGTTTCGAAAGCGGGCAGTACGGCCGCATTCGCCTTGTTGATCTTGGCGGCCTTGGCCGCCTCGATAGGCTCTTTGGTGATGACATAGGCCCCGCCGAGAATGCCCGAACAGACAAGGCAGGTCAGCGTCAGCATCAGCGACATGTTCAGCAGATTGGATTTGACGGCCATGGCTATTTCCTCCCGAATTTACGCTGCTTGAACGCACGGTTGAGCAGCGGTACAACCGAATTCATGATCAAGATGGCAAAACTGACGCCCTCCGGATAAGACCCGAAGTAGCGGATCATCATCGTCAGGAAGCCGATGCCGATACCAAAGATCACACCGCCCCAGACACTCATCGGAGAGGTCACGTAGTCGGTCGCCATGAAGCAGGCGCCGAGGATCAGACCGCCGGTCAGCAGGTTGAAGAGCGGATCGGTGAAACGCTCCGGATTGATGCCCCAGAAGATGAGGGAGGTCAGCGCGACGGTCGCGAAGATGCTGAGCGTGATCCAGGGCTTGATGACCCTGCGGCAGAGCAGGTAGATGAATCCGACAAGCAGCGCGATGGCGCAGACCTCGCCGGCGCTTCCGCCGATGTTGGCAAACAGCATGTCGGCATAGCTGATATCGCCCAGCGAACCTTCCTTGACGGCACTCAGCGGCGTGGCGCCGGTGATGGCGTCAACGCCGAAGAGCCCCTGGGGTTTCTCCCAGTGGGTCATCTGCGAAGGGTAGCTCACCAGCAGGAACACGCGGCCGACGATGGCCGGGTTGAAGACGTTCTGGCCGATACCGCCGAAGGTGAGCTTCGCGACACCGATGGCGACGACGGCGCCGATGACGAGAATCCACCAGGGCAGCGTGTAAGGCACGTTCAGCGCCAGCAGGATACCGGTGATGACGGCCGAAAGGTCACCGATGGTCGAAGGTTTCTTCAGCAGGAACCGGGTGACCGCCCACTCGAGGAGGACGCATGTCGCGACACTCACCGCGAGCAGCAGCAGTTCGCGCCAGCCATAGAAGACGACTGAGCAGATGACGGCGGGGATCAGGGCGATCACCACGTCGAGCATCAGGGACCGGGTCGAGTCCTTGGCATGGAGGTGAGGGGAAGGTGATACGATTAATTTATCCATAGCGTATTTATTTTCTATTTTTTCACATTCCTCGCCCGGATCGCGGAGAGAGCCGCGCCCTTGCCAAGGCGGATGATATCGAGGAGCGGGATGCCGGCGGGACAGCTGTACAGACAGCAGCCGCACTCGATGCAATCCTGGGCCGCATTCTCCTCCAGGGCCTCCACGTCACCCAGACGGGAGAGTTTCTGGAGCAGGAACGGCTCGAGGCCCATCGGGCAGGCGTCCGCGCACTTGCCGCAACGGATACAGTTTGTCTCGGGACGGCGGCGTGTCTGCGCCTCAGTCAGCAGCAGGAGCGCACCGGTTCCCTTGAGGGTCGCCGCATCGAGATTCGCCACGGCACGTCCCATCATCGGGCCGCCGCTGATCACTTTCGCAGCCTCCTCCGGAATTCCGCCCAGATAATCCAGGATATACCGGAGCGGCGTACCGACCCGGACGAGCAGATTGGCCTGGTGCGGGAAGCACTCCCCTGTCACGGTCACGCTGTTGTCGATGATCGGTTTCCCTTTCTGGACGGCGTCATAGACCGCCAGCGCGGTGGCGACGTTCTGGACGACCGCACCGACGCTGATCGGGAGGGCGCCGCTGGCCACCTGACGGTGCATCACGGCATCGATGAGCTGCTTCTCACCGCCTTGCGGATAGCGCTTCTTGAGCGAAAGCACCTCGATCCCGGCAAATTTGGGGGAGACCTTCTCCAGGGAAGCGATCACCTCACGGATATGGGCGATGGCCTCAGGCTTGTTCTCCTCGATGGCAATGGTGCAGGGAACGCCGCCGAGCACCTGCTTGAGGATGGCGGCGCCGATGACGACCTGCTCACCCTTTTCGAGCAGCGTACGGAAGTCGGAAGTCAGGTACGGCTCGCATTCGCAGCCGTTGATGATCAGGCGTTCGCACTTCATCCCCGGGGGCGGCGAAAGCTTGACGTGCGTCGGGAAAGTCGCACCGCCGAGACCCACGATACCGCCGAGGCGGATCTTGTCGAGAATGGCCTTGTTGTCTTCGGGGATATCCGTAATCAGGGTATCCGAGGTATCGATGCCTTCAAGCCATTCGTCTCCCTCGACCGCAATCTCGATATGAGTCTGGCTGTTGCCGGCGAGGTCCTTGCGCGGGCCGACCGACTTGACGGTGCCCGAGACGGAAGAGTGGATGAATGCCGATACGAATCCGCCCGGCTCGGCAATTACCTGGCCGACCTTGACCTTGTCGCCGGGCTTCACCACGGGGACGGCCGGAGCGCCGATGTGCTGGGCGACGGAGAGGTACACCACGGGAGGCGTGGGAAGGACCTCGATCGCACAGGCACGGGAAATCTTGCTGTCATGGGGATGTACCCCGCCGATGGAGAATGTTCTTCTTGCCATATTATGCCTCCTTGTTATTTTCTTCACGAGCCTTCTGCTGTCGCGCCTGAATCCGGGCCTTTACGGCCTCCTTGTCGAGCGGCTTCGGGAAATTGATGCCATGGATCGCGCCCGTCGGACACATCGCCTCACATTCGCGGCAGAGCTTGCACTTGCCGTAGTCGATGTAGGCGACGTTGTTTTCCAGGACGATCGCTTCGTGCGTACAGGTCTTGACGCAGATGCCGCAGCCGATGCAGGCGGCGCTGCAGGCCTTTTTCGCGGCCGGCCCCTTGTCTTTGTTGACGCAGGAGACGTATTCGCGCATCCCGCGGGGACCTTTGTTGCGGAGTTCGATGATCGCCTTCGGACACGCTTTCACGCAGGCGCCGCAGGCGGTGCACTTCGTCTCGTCAACCTCGGGAAGCCCGGTCTCGGGATTCATCCTGAGGGCACCGAACTGGCAGGCGGCCACACAGTCGCCGCAGCCGAGGCAGCCGTATGCGCAGGCCGTGTCGCCGCTGTAGAGCGTCGCCTTGACCTTGCAGGTGGCGAATCCGTCATACTCATTGACTTTGGGACGGTTGGCGCAGGTGCCGTTGCAGCGGACCACCGCCACCATCGGGGCTTTGGCCTTGACCTCGAAACCGAGGATGGCGGCGACCTTGGCCATCACGTCATTGCCGCCGACCGGACAGAAATGGCTGTCGAGGTCCGGCGCTTTGACAGCAGATTCGGCAAACGCCCGGCAGCCGGCAAAACCGCAGCCGCCGCAATTCGCCCCGGGCATCACCTTCTCGACCTCGTCGATTCTCGGATCTTCCTCCACCCGGAACTTTTTCGCCACCAGGAAAAGGACGATCGAAAGGACGAGTCCGAGCGCGGTGATGATCGCGATCGTCAGGATCAGTACTTTCATGATTTTATCTTTTTGATCGTAAATATATATTCATCAATCAGGCGGTCCCTGAGCAGATAGACCGCGAGGTAGTAAAGCGCGACGGTGCCGGCGGCGACGAGCCCGGCGACGAGTTCGCCGGCGTCTACGGCAATCAGCACCATCAGGACGGCCAGAAGGACGACCAGCGGCGCGACATATCCGATCCAGACGGCCTTGAGGCCCATCTGTCCTTTGAGGATGACATCCACGATTTCGCCCTCTTCGAGGGAAATGCGGGGATCGGTCTGCACCTGGATCACCTTTTTCTTCACCTTTCCCATCCCGCACAACATGACGGCATGGCAGTCCGTGCAATAGCTGTTATGATTCAGGATCTCCACGGAGGTATAGGCCGGATTCACGGAGATCACTTTTCCACTATGCAGTACGTCTTTCATGGCTAGAATTCGTCGTTTCCGGAGAATTCATTCCCGCCGAAATCCATGCCGGCAGACCCGCTGTCCGCATTCATCCGGCTGTCGACGCGCATGGCGCTGGCCTGGGCGGTGAGTTCCTGGTCGGGTTCGATAAACTTGACCTGGTCGGCCTTGAAGATCAGCGGGATGTCTCCGATCTCGCCGTTGCGGTGCTTGGCGATGATGATGTCGGTCTTGTCCTTGTCTTCAGGATTCTCGCTGAGGCCCTGGTAGTCGGGACGGTGGATGAAGATGACCATATCGGCATACTGCCCGACTCGCGGAGGTCGCTGAGGATCGGCTTGCCGCCGCCGCCCTGACGCTGTACGGCCTGTCGTGACAGCTGCGAAAGGGCGATGATCGGGACGTTCAGCTCCTTGGCCGTCGCCTTGAGGGTACGGGAGATGGCGGCCACCTCCTGCTCGCGCATGCCCCTCAGGTCCGGCGGTCCCTGGATCAGCTGCAGGTAGTCGACGATGATCAGGCGCACGCCGTTGTGCTTCACCAGCCGCTTGGCCTTCGTGCGGAACTCCATCAGCGGAATGCCGGGCGTGTCGTCGATATAGAGCGGCGCCTTGGAGAGGTTCTTGAGCCTCGTCTCCAACTGGACCCATTCGTAGTCTTCGAGTTTCTTGCCGCCCTTGATCTTGTCGGCGGGAAGGCCCGTCTCGGAAGTCATGAGTCGCTTGACGAGCTGGATGGCGGACATTTCCAGCGAGAAGAAGGCTACCGGCATGTTGTGCATGACGGCGGCATTGCGGGCGAGATTCAGCGAGAAGGCGGTCTTACCGACCGAAGGACGGGCGGCCAGGATGATGAGGTCGGACTTCTGCCACCCCATCGTCACCCGGTCGATCGACTGGAAGCCGGACGGAACGCCGCTCAGGCCGGTCTTCCCCTGCATCTCCTGGATCTCGGACATTGCTTCGTTGATGATGCTGCCGATATCCTGGACATCCTTCTTGACGTTGTTCTTGACGGCGTCGAACACCTTGGTCTGGGCGCTGTCGATGAGGTCGTCGACGTTGGTCGACTCGTCGTAGGCCATCTTGAGGATATCCGTCGAAGCCTTGATGAGGTCGCGCTGGATCGCCTTCTGCTTGAGCACCTTGATGTAGTACTCGATATTGGCGGCCGCACCGATCTTGCCGGTGAGGTCCGCGATGGCGACGGGCCCGCCCACCGCATCGAGGGTCCCCTTGGCGCGCAGTTTCGCGGTGACCGTCACCATGTCGATGGCGGAGTGTTCGTTGACGAGCGCCTGGATGGCCTCGAAGATCATCTGATACTGCGGCGAGTAGAAGCACGATACGCTGAGCTCCTCCATCGAAGCGTCGATCGTGGAGGGTTCGACCAGCATCGCACCGAGGACAGCCTCTTCAACTTCAAGAGCCTGAGGCGGTTTGTTTCCCATCTCAAGCCCTATGGTTTCCAGATTGACTGCCTGATCTTTCCTGGGTTTTTTCCGGGTTTCAGGCATAAACGGAAATTAAATTAAAATACGGCCGCAATGCTCGCAGATGACCAGCTTCTTCTGGGAAGCGATCTCGACGAGACGCTGCGGGGTGATGGTATTGAAACATCCGCCGCAGGCGTTTCCGTTGAATACGCGGACGACGGCGAGGTGGTTGTGGACACTGCCACGGATGCGCTCGTAGGCGCTCATCGTACGCTCGTCGATCTTCTCGGCGCACTGGGCACGGCGGTCCTGGAGAACTTTCTCCTCCTTGGCGGTGGAT
>CAMUZW010000003.1 GCA_947165305.1 uncultured Bacteroidales bacterium | reverse complement strand
ATACCATGACGTATTTTTTACGGGACGCTCTCCTATGGGCCTGGCCGGAACGCCGCCTACAATGGTAAAAGGAGGAACGTCTTTCGTCACGACCGCACCGGCAGCAATAATGACACCGTCTCCAACATGCACGCCATCCAAAACGACTGCGCGAACGCCAATCCATACATCATTCCCGATTTCCACTGGAGTATACTCCTCAAAATCAGAATCTTCCTGTATGACCGACAAACCAAACACATTCCGTTTCCGGTAAAACAACGGAGAAGTTGACCGGGCATCAACGGGATGCTTGCCAGGACCGATAAGAACTTCTGGCGCAATTGAGCAATAACGGCCAATCTTTGCATTCTGGACAAAGCATCCACTACCGATATAGGAAAAGGCACCGATACTGCTACCATTAATGGTGGTCCCGGGCAAGACCCTGGCGTTGCGGTCGATACGGCTGCCCGCTGACACGCAAACGCCTGCATCAACAGCCTTTCCGAACCTGATCTTGTTCAGGATGTCACGGGATCCGTCTTTAGCAGCCTGTATCCATTTCCACAAGAGGCCGAAAGGCATCAGAATAATTCTCAGGACAAAATTCATTATTTTTTTCATTTTTTGAGAAGTGTGCGAATGACCCTTTTCAGGGTACCCCTGATACGGAACAGCCGAAGGAACTGCATATAGGAGTCACCATACCTATAATCGAATAATTCCTCCTTGGATACTTCCGCCGGAGCCACATCAGGAACAGCCGTATCGTAGAGCCGGATGGCACTTCCCACCCGGGCCATCAGGATATTCATCTCTATGGGGCGATAAGCCATCCCAAATGAAGATATTTGTTTGAAGGGGAGAGCGGCAAGTGTCAACCGGTAGCGTGCTTCAATACGCCCCTGTTTCGTCCCATACAAGTCCACACAAATATCCTCTTGCGGTACACCCAGAGCTTCAGACAGGAATTCAGGCTCAAAGAAACCGTCGTAACGGATACGGATAGCATCAACTGGCGGCAGATAGAATGAATGCCTTGGAAGACTCATCTCGGCCTGAAAGAGCGTACTGCCGCCGGATCCGGCGTGTGTTCCAGGGTCACCGTTATTGGTTGATAATGATTCATAGGGAAAAACAAAATACTTCTTCTCCTCTATGCAATAGCGGGTATGATACTTCAGCCACGAATTGTTCCCCCAGCGGCTGATAACCCATGGTAAAGAAGGGATATCTCCAAAAGGCTCCGAATGAAGATCATACCAAGCCATAAATCTACGCCAGGCATCACGCATCCATACTTGCCCCCATGACATCGCGCAGCGCATCAGATAAACATCGCTATCATCGCGCAGGGGTAGGAAAGGGTACCGAGTGATATAATTCACATGGAAACCATACAAACTGATTCCTGCAATGGAAGGATCATCAGCATATTTCCTCACGCAAGCTTTGGCATAACGATAAAAATCCGCTCGTACCGTAAGATCGTCCTCCAGAACAATGATGGCCTCGAATTCTTCAAGCAGATTGCCGCAGGAGAGGATGTGTTTCCGAAGACCGAGATTCTCTGCATGCAATACCGGCCGGTAAGGGCCGTACGGCCACTCAAAAGCCGAGACAAATTTCTCTGTGCGGTCATTTCCGCTTTTGTCGACACTGACGATGAGTGGAACTTCCTCCCCGTCATAGTCTGCCTTCAACAGACCGTTCAGCAGTCGTTTAAGGCACAAGAGTCTGTCGTATGTAACGACAACAATGGCAATACTTCCCATATTATCCGGCAATGCTTCGATATCTTCTCCGGAGGTAATCCTCCGCCGACAACTTGGGCCTGGGAACGTATGATCCCGGAGAGAAGGCAAAATAGAATAAAACCCAATAGGACCACCCGGGCTGCTGGGCCAAATTCGGATTGGAAATCCCGATTCCATAAAATAGAATCATAATGATCCACCGATCAAGCATACGATCATACACCTTCAGTTTATTCAAATGAAGGGCAATCATAAGAGGAAGTAGCAACAGGGTAAAGGGTAACCCGTAATTCAAAATCCAGCAGACTACACCGTTTTCAACACCACTGGTACCCAATGATTCAGCCACCCTGTGGTAGAGATCGGGTCCTCCTGTCAATAATTCTGTATTTGAGATATACCGATAGAAGGATAAAGCCAAAAGCCTGGCTTGACCGGAACCGTCAGTAAACTCATTATTAAATAGCCGTCCTCCCCAACTCGTATCGGTCAAAAAGGACCAGAGACCGATTAGAAAAACAATGGAAACAGCAAAAGCAAAGATATTGAAATGGAACTTGTTATAGTATTCAATAAGCAGATATGGAATCAGAGTCAGGGAGACGATGATAATTGCCGCACGGCCATTAAAACAAAGTTGAGCGAGAAACCCCAAGAGGACCAGTAGAATACGCCACTCCAGACGGATTGTTTTATCAAGTGCGATAAACCCCATTCCGGTTGCAACAATAAAAGCGTTGCGTAAAGAATGCCCGAGGAAAGCAGTACTCCTGAAAGAGAACACCGCCTCTGTATTGTAGTACTCAAGCATCTCTTCCAGCAACTGCTGGGAGAAGAAATTCGTTCGAAAAGTTCTCTCAATAATTGCCAGAACACATTCTGCAATAAAGAATGTCAAAACGACCGACCTTAGTATCGAGCGGCCTCGCATATTCATCTGCTCAAAAATCAGAACCAGCAATAGCGGATAAATGATAAATCCGAATACATCCTTCAAGTAATACTGGGAAACGCTCATTTTAAAGATGACAAGCAGGGCGGAACACAGGAGAACGGCTACTTCGATACGGTGGTCTCGTTTTAGGAGGCTACGTGAGATGGACGGAAGGTATAATAATGCAATGAGAATGATATACAGGAAAACCAATTTGTTGGATCCGACCATCCATCCCTTAATCGATGAAGAGAAAATAATGGTCGCAAGCGCCAGCATTATCGTAGCCACATCTATGATCAGCCGCCTCATCTTCTAAACCTTTCTTTTAAACGGTTCCATAGTGCTATTAACTCTTCACGCTCGTCCCCAGTGAGCCCGGCGAGCAGCGTCATTCCACCGGTTACCAGCACCGATATGGCGCTTGTCAGCAGGAACCACCAGCCCGTCAGCACCCGGCTCAACCCCCAGCAAACGGCCAGGTTCACGGCCACGACCGGGATGACAGGCAGGAGGACGTTCCGGCAATAACTGCGGTACGAGAGCCCGACCGTCAGATGCATATAGATGACCCGGACAACGGCAGCCGCCAGCTCGAACGCCATGAAGCAGATCATCACGACCTTTACGCCGCATCCCCGCCACAGCAGCAGCCATACAACCGGAATCGTCAGGATGCGGATGGTACTGATATACAGGTTATACCTCCGGACGTCCCCGACGGCCTGGTTGGCCGTGGAGAAATTCGCCGAAAGCAGGTTCAGGAGCGTCGCCAGCATAATGTAATTGCAAAATACGGCCGTGTACTCCGGGACCTCCTTCAGCCAGAGCGACAGGATCGTGTCCATATAGACGAATGCCGGGATTGCCGCCATCGTCAGCAAGAGGAACGAGAACTTGCAGGACATCTCGCTCAGGCGGAGCATCCGGGCGCGGTTGCCGCTTCCCTCCGCCTTGATGATGCGCGGGTTGATGGCATTGCAGAGCGCGTTGGAAAGGAACGAGATCTGTCCGAAGAAAGAATTGCCGATCCCGTAGGCGGCGTTGACGGCCGTCGTGAAGAAGTTGTTCAGCAGGACGGCGATACCCTGCGAACGGCCGGCCGCACAAAGCGAACCATACATGTTCCATCCCATAAAAGAGAACATCTCCCGGAAGGTATTTTTGTCAACTGTCTTGAACGAGAGCGTCTTCCGGCATTCCGGATACTTGATCATGCAATAGGCCCTGTAACAGATGTAGTTGACGATACAGATCCCGAAGAGCATGAAACTGTACCACTTCAGCCGGTCGCCGGCAATCATCATGAGCGAGACGGCAATCGGAATCTTCAGCAGGCTGTCCAGGATCTGCACGATGGACGAATACACGATATTCTCCCGGGCTACCAATGCCGCCAGATAGGGCGTGCTCTGCATGTCCACAAAAATATTGGCGATCATCAGGTAGTAAACCACCTTGGCCGCCTGTATCCGGTCCGCGGGGATCTTCAGCAGATGCTCCGTCACCGGAACAGTCAGGGCCAGCAGCGTCCCGCACAGCAGGACGGAGATGAGCAACTGGGTGAACAGGCTGTTGTTGAATACCCGCTGCACCATGTCGGTATCCTGCTTCCCGTAATTGAAAGAAAGATACCGCTGCGTAGTCTGCGCCAGCGACGTCTTGATGAATGCCAGCATCGCGACGACGCCGCCCACGACGCTGTAAATCCCGAAGTCGTCCTGCCCGAGCGAGTCGAGCACGACGCGCGACGTATACAGGGACACGATCACCGAAATGAAGGTCCTTATATACTGCGCGGTAGTATTGACGACGACGCGGGATCCGGGATTCATCAGGAATTACCTCCCTTTGTACATTTGCTCGTAATACTTCTGGTAGTCACCGCTCGTGACGCGGTCCATCCAGGCCTCGTTGTCGAGGTACCATTTCACCGTCCGCTCGATACCTTCCTCGAACTGGAGCGACGGCTCCCAGCCCAGCTCCCGCTGCAGTTTGCGGGAGTCGATGGCATAGCGGAGGTCGTGGCCGGCACGGTCGGTGACGAAGGTGATCAGGTCGTCGTCCGCCCCTTCCGGACGGCCCAGCATCCGGTCGGTAATGCGTATGAGGACCTTGATCACGTCGATATTCTTCCACTCGTTGAAGCCGCCGATGTTGTAGGTCTCGCCGTCCTTTCCCTCATGGAAGATGAGGTCGATCGCGCGGGCGTGATCCTCGACATACAGCCAGTCCCGCACATTCTCCCCCTTCCCGTAGACCGGAAGCGGCTTGCGATGGCGGATATTGTTGATAAAGAGCGGAATCAGCTTCTCGGGGAACTGGTAAGGCCCGTAATTGTTGGAGCAGTTGGTAATGACGACCGGGAGCCCGTACGTGTCATGGAAAGCCCGGACGAAATGGTCGCTCGATGCCTTGGCGGCACTGTAGGGGCTGTGCGGCTGATACTTCATCTCCTCGGTGAAGAACTTCTCGCCGTACGCGAGGTGGTGCTCCCCGCTCGACGCCTTCGTCGTGAACGGCGGCTCGACCCCCTCGGGATGCGTCATTTCCAACGCGCCGTACACTTCGTCGGTGGAAATATGATAGAAGCGTTTCCCCTCCCAGCCGACGGGCTGCCATACCGCCTTGGCGGCCTGGAGCAGGCTCAGCGTGCCGAGAACATTGGTCTGCGCAAACGTGAACGGATCCTTGATGCTCCGGTCCACGTGACTCTCAGCCGCGAGGTGAATCACTCCGTCCACCTGCTCTTCCTGCATCAGCTTCAGCACGCCCTCGAAATCACAGATATCCATCCGGACGAAGCGGTAATTGGGCTTGTCCTCAATATCCCGTAAATTTTCGAGATTGCCGGCATAGGTCAGTTTATCGAGGTTGATGATCCGGTACTCCGGATACTTGTTGACAAGCAGCCGCACCACGTGGCTTCCGATAAACCCAGCCCCGCCGGTCACCAGAATGGTTCTTTTAAAACTCATATCGATTCTATCTTTAATGACGACAAAGCGGGATGACGGCGGTCCTTCTCGGAGAGAATGACATCCTCCGCGGGAATCCGCCAGTCGATGGCGAGGTCGGGATCGTCCCAGGCGACAGCCCCTTCCGCCTCCGGATGGTAAAACTCATCGCACTTATACTGGAACACGACCTCCTCCGACAGGACACTGAAACCGTGAGCAAACCCCTTCGGGATGAAAAACTGCCGGTGATTCTCCCCCGTCAGCTCCACACTGAAATACTGCCCGAAAGTCTTCGAGCCGGGCCGGATATCCACCGCCACATCCAGGACAGCGCCGGAAACCACCCTGACAAGCTTGGACTGGGCAAAGGGCGCCTTCTGGAAATGCAGGCCCCGGATCACACCGTAACGCGACTTGCTCTCATTGTCCTGCACGAACTTCACCGGCCCCACGGCCGCCGCGAAATCCCGTTCCGAGAAACTCTCGAAGAAATATCCCCGGGCATCCCCGAACACCTTCGGCTCAATGATCACCAGGCCCTCTATCGGTGTTTTGATAATGTTCATTTAGAATGACAGTTGATTAGACTGAATGATGCAGAAAAAAAGGTTTGAAAACTGTGGCCGCCCATGGCCACATGAATGGGAGGGGCCCAGCTTGCTGGGAGGGATGGAGGACCGAAGGTCCGGAAGTTTCTCAAACCTTTTTTTCGGAATCATTCAGTCGAACTATACAAAGTTTCAACGACTCATACCAGTGCGGGACGGTGACGCCGAAGGTCGACTTGACCTTGGTCTTGTCCAGGACGGAGAAAGCCGGCCGGTGCACCTTCGAAGGGAACTCATCACTGTGGCAAGGACTTATGTCACAGGTATTTCCGGACAGGTCACGGATCGCGCACGCAAAATCATACCACGAGCAGACACCCTCGTCGCTGAAATGATACACCCCCGTCCGGTCCAGCATCTCCTCCTCGATCACCTTCACGATCAGCCCGGCCAGGTCCGCCGCATACGTCGGCGTCCCGACCTGGTCGAACACGACCTTCAGCGACGGCCGCTCTTTCGTCAGCATCCGCATCGTCTTCACGAAATTCTTCCCGTACGGGGAATACAGCCACGCCGTCCTGAAGATCAGGTACTTGCAGCCGCTCCCCTGCACCGCCAGCTCGCCCTGGAGCTTTGTCGCCCCATAGACGCCCAGCGGGTCGGTCGGCCAGTCTTCCCGGCACGGGTGCGGAGCATCTCCGCCGAAGACATAATCCGTCGAGATATGGATCAGCGTCGCACCGGTCTCCGCCGCCACCGTCGCCAGATTCCCGGCCGCCCGGTGATTCAGCAGATCCGCCATCACGACATCTTCCTCCGCCTTGTCGACGTTGGTGTACGCCGCGCAGTTGACGATGACATCCACTTTCTCACTCTTGCAGATCAGACGGACCGCCTCCAGGTTGGTGATGTCCAGATAGACCGTCTCGACGCCCGGCAGCCGGCTCACGTCCGTAAAGATCCAGGCGTGGTCCGTCCCCGCCGCGAGATTGCGCATCTCCGTTCCAAGCTGGCCGTTGGCTCCTGTAACCAGAATCCTGTGTTTCATACGCCGCCTACTTATTCTCCGCGAGCCGCAGCAGATACTGCCCGTATTCGTTCTTGCGCATCGGGCCGGCCAGCGAGGCCAGGCGTTCCGCATCGATCCAGCCGTTGCGGTAAGCCAGGCCCTCCAGGCAGGCGACCTTGATGCCCTGCCGCTTCTCGATCACCTCGATGTAATTCGATGCCGCAGAGAGCGACTCGAACGTGCCGGTGTCGAGCCAGGCGAAGCCCATGCCGAGTGTCTGGATCTTGAGTTCGCCGTCGGCGAGGAAACGCTGGTTAACCGTCGTGATCTCCAGTTCGCCCCGGGCGGAAGGCTTGATGGTTTCCGCCACGGACACGACCTTGTTGGGGTAGAAATAAAGCCCCGTCACCGCATAATTGCTCTTGGGGTTAGCCGGCTTCTCTTCGATGCTGATGCAGTTGCCGTCCGCATCGAATTCAGCCACGCCGTACCGGCCCGGGTCGCTGACCCAGTAGCCGAAGACGGTGGCCTTGCCATCTTCCTCCGCCGCACGGACAGCCTCCCGGAGCATCGGGGAGAACCCCGCACCGTGGAAGATGTTGTCGCCGAGCACAAGGCAGGCGCAGTCATTTCCGATAAATTCCTTGCCGATGATGAAAGCCTGCGCAAGGCCATCCGGCGAAGGCTGCTCCGCATAGCTGAAACGGACGCCGTAGTCGCTTCCGTCCCCGAGCAGCCGCCGGAAGCCCGGCAGGTCCCACGGGGTGGAAATGATCAGGATGTCCCGGATCCCTGCTTCCATCAGGACCGAGACCGGATAATAGATCATCGGCTTGTCGTAGATCGGAAGCAATTGTTTGCTGACTCCCTTGGTGATGGGATAAAGCCTTGTGCCGGAGCCGCCGGCGAGTACAATACCTTTCATAAGCCAAAAGATAAAAGCTATATTCCCCTTGGTCACAAAAAGACAAGGGTTTCTGGAAGTAATTGATAATCAACTTCCTCGGCGGAAGTCCGCGCACTGTCCAGTGCCGGTGCTATTCCGTCATTTCCGGGACACCGGCCATCATCGGCCGGAGTTTCCCGATGGTATCTTTCTTGAGGACCGGGTCTGCATACCACCTCCGGACCGATTTGGACCGGTGGCAGTCGGAGCCGGCCATCACATACATTCCTTTGTCAAGAAGGTGCAGGGCTTTTTCCTGCACGCTCTCCCCGTAAGCGCCCACCACCGAAGGGATGTTGAGCTGCATCTGAACACCCATGGACTTCAGACGCTCATAATCCTTCATCGACATATAGCGGTACCGCTCCGGGTGGGCCAGAAGCGGAACATAGCCCTTACGCATCATACGGTCGAGGATGTCCCAGAAACCGATGGGCGGGAACAGCGTGGAGGTCTCCACCAGTACGCGGTCTCCCCCGTGGCGGAGCAGGTCATCCGCCTCGAGACGTTCCTCGAAGAGGTTGTCCATCATGTATTCTGCAGCCAGGTGGAGTTTCATGGGCCCTTTATAGGCTTCTTTCAACTGCCGGAAACGGGACTGAAGGTCTTCAGTCGTATTGGGCACATCCTCCATGATATGGGGCGTCAGCCAGAGCGTCCTGAGGCCGCATTCCTCCAGGAATGACAGGGCGTCCATCGTCTCTTCGGGGGTCCTGATACCGTCATCGACCCCCGGAAGGATATGGCTGTGATTGTCAACCGCATCCTTCAGGAGGCCTGACTGGATAAAAGACTGTTTCCGGGCGAAGAGTCCAAACATCGGCTATCCCCTATTTGTCGTCGTCCGTGGAGCCATAGCCGTAGCCATAGCCATAACCGTAACCATAGCCGTAGCCGTAACCATAGCCATAGCCGTAACCGGACTTCCTGTGGACGGTATCAACACCGTTGAGGATAATCGCCATCCGTTTATACTTGCCGTCTTTGTACATCTGTTCGACGGCCGGCAGGCCGCGCCTGTCGAAGAAGCCGGCACGGATGATGAAGATCGTGATGTCGGTCTGATCGGCGATAATAGAAGTATCGGCCACCACATCGACCGGCGGGCAGTCCAGGAATACGTAGTCGTAGTCTTTCTTGATGTCGGTCAGAAGCTGTTTGAAGCGGTCGGAGACCAGGAGCTCGGCCGGGTTCGGCGGCAGGCTGCCGACAGAGAGCAGGTGAAGGTTTTCCGTAATGGTCTGCACATGCTCCTGGAAATTGTCGGTCTTGCCGTTGAGGTACGAAGCCACGCCGGACTTATTCATGTCGAGGGATTTCGACAGGGTCGCCTTGCGGAGGTCGAGATCGACGATGATGGCCTTGCTGCCCTTGAGGGCCATACTGGCCGCGAGGTTCAGCAGCGTAAAGGTCTTACCTGCGCCCGGATTGAAGGAGGTTACCATGATGGTGTGGGCATGGTCCTCTTTGCGAAGCATCAGGTCGAGGTTGGTACGCAGGACGCGGAACGCCTCGTTGACCATGTCGCGCTTGCCGCTCTGGACGAGGATCCGGGTGTTGGCCGCGTCGAAACGGTCGGCCCGGAGTTTCTTCAGGTAGCCGCCCTTCATGCCGATCTGCGGAATCTCCGCGAGGAACGGAATGGAAACCTTACCGAGATCGGAGCGGGACTTGACGGAGGTATCCAGGATCTTCATCAGGTAGAAGACGGCGAAAGGAATGCCGAGGCCGAGTACGACGGCGATCAGGAGAATCATCATCTTGTTGGGCGATACCGGGCCCGAGCCGCCGGTCGGCGACTGGATCAGGCGGGTGTTGCCCACGGTAAGGAGGCTCTGGAGCTCGTTCTCCTCACGTTTCTGGAGGAGGAAGACGTAGAGCTGCTCCTTGACCTTCTGCTGACGCTCGATGGAGAGGAGTTCCAGCTCCTGCCCGGTCGTCGAAGCAATGCGCGACATGATGTTGCGCTCCTGGGCGTTGATCTTGTCGAGCTGCAGCTGCAGGGTCGAGATCAGGTTGTCGATGGAACGGCCGACCGCCACCTTGAGGGCATCCAGGGTGGTGTTCATGTCCTGGATGAGCGGGTTGTTCTCGGAACTCTCCTTGAGGAGGGCGTCGCGTTTGAGGAGCGTGGCGTTATACTCGGAGATCTGGGACGCGACATTGGTGTTCTGGAGGCCGACGTTGGCCGGAATCAGGTCGCGGGCATGGGCCGGATCATTCAGGTAATCCTTGATGTACTTGGCCACGGAGATCTGGTTGTTGATCTCGAAGTTCTTGGTCGAGTACTCGCCGCTCTGCTGCAGGTACGCGGTCGAAACCTGCTGGATATTCGTGATATTGTGCGCTTCCTTGTAGTCGCGAAGGTTGGATTCGATGCCGCCGAGCTCTTTCTCGATAACGAGGAGACGCTCATTGATAAACTCGGAAGTGTTGCGCGCATAAAGGGTCTTGGACGACACCCAGTCTTCGTTGTAGACGTCCAGGAGGGTCGAAAGGATCGCTTCGGCCCGGGCCGGGAACTGATCCGTCAGCGTAAGGATCACGACGGAGGACTGCTTGCTGGAGATGGATGTACCGAGACGGGCCGCATAGGCCTTTCCGCGGGCCCTGGCGTTGACATAGGAAACCGTAATCTCACGGGTCCAGTTCTCGAGCTTGAGCGTAGGGACGAAACGGAGCGCGCCGGCGGGCGTCACAAGGGAGTCGCCGAATGCGCCGGCAATATCATCCGACCCGACTTCCTCTCCCGCGACACGGAAGTCCCTGAGCACGAAGGTGCTGTCTCCGGTACGGTTGACGGTGAACGAGAAGGAGGAGGTCATGTTGTCGCCGATCCGCTTTACTTCGAACGGGGTGCTCTTGTAGAGCTCGCGGGTGCGGAGGAACTGCTTCTCGGTGTAGGTCGTCTCAAGGCCGAGCCGCTCCACGACGCGCTGCATCAGGTCCGGAGATCCGAAGGCTTCCATCTCGTTGTCGACGTTGGTACCGCTGTAGTAGCCGCGGTAGTTGCCGGCAAAGGAGGTGAGGTTGCGCATGGCGGAAGCCTGGCTGTCTTCGTCGATGATGACTTTCTCGCTGCGGCTGTACAGTTTGGGGGTCTTGTAGAGGCGATAGCCTGCGATGACGAGGCACAGGGCCAGGGAGAAGATATACCACCATTTGTTGTGCCATATCATCGCCCACAGGTCCGCCAGCTGGATGGTCTGCTGATCATCCGCGCCGCTCTGCCCGATCTGCGCCTGATTGTTGCTGATATTGTTTTCTGCCATAAAAGAATTAATTATCAATATGTAAGAAAATTATGTTGTATCCTTTCTGCAATCATTTGCACCCGCGCAAGTAGCGGGAGGGGCCCAGCTTTGCTGGGAGGGACGAGGCCGACAGGCCGAGGATGGAAGAAAGGATACAACTAATTTTCATTTGCTTTTACTTCCTGCTGACATTGTAGACCGTGATGGCGAAGCTGGCCATCGTGACGCCCATGGAGGCGATGGACATCCAGAAATTCGCACTCTTGAGGTAATTCTCGTTGATGGTCGACTGACCGGCACGGACACTGTTGGGGACCACGTAGACAACATCGTTCTGCTGCAGGTAATAGCCCGGCGAAGAGAAGATGTCGGTATCGCGGAGATCCATGACATAGACCTTCCGCTGTCCGTTCTGCTCACGGATGACCTCCACGGCGTCGCGCCTGCCGTAGATCGTAAGGTCGCGGGCCAGGGCCAGGGCCTGGAAGATGGTGATCTTGTCACCCGAGATGCCGTATGTGCCGGGGCTCGTCACCTCACCCAGCACCGAGATCTTGAAGTTCATGAACTCGACCGTAACGATCGGATCCTTGATATATCCGCCGGCGACGATCTCATCCCGGATCAGGTTCTGGAGCTCCCAGCGGGTCTTGCCGGCCACCTGGATCGTTCCCAGCACGGGGAAATTGATCATGCCTTCGTTGCTCACGACATAACCCATCAGGCGCTGGTTGGCGCCGCCGCTGGAGACAATCTCCGAACCGGCCTGATAGCTGGTGATCGGGAGGTTGAACTGCAGCGCGAGCTCGGGCGTGCGGCTCGACACGACGATCGAGAGCTGATCCTGGGGCTGAATGACGATTCCCTGGTTGATACCCATCGCCATCAGGGTGTCTTTCTGAATATCCTGGAGATAGTTTATCTGCTTATAAGTCTTGGGATTACAGGACGCCAGCAGCAGCAAAGCCGCCGTGGCCGAAATCATTCCGAGTAATTGTTTCATCACTTTTCTTAATAATCTTGAGAATAATCAAACAAAGATAATCATAATTTTTCATCTTTTTTGTAATTTTGCCAAAAATTCACTCGGAATGACTATGGCAAACGGAACGACCGCACCCAGACCCCCCATCTATCTTTTTACCGACGGGGCGGCCAGCGGCAACCCCGGTCCCGGCGGCTACGGCGTCGTGATGCGCTGCGGCTCCTACGAGAAAGAATTCAGCGGCGGCTTCTCGCTCACCACCAACAACCGGATGGAACTGCTCGCCGTCATCACCGGCCTGGAGGCCATCAAATGGGACAGCGCCGAAGTCGAAGTCTACAGCGACTCCTCCTACGTCGTCAAGGCCCTGACCGAGGGCTGGCTCGACAAATGGATCCGGACCGGCTTCGCCAAGAAGAAAAACGCCGACCTCTGGCTGCGATTCAACAACGTCTACCGGCGCCACCACGTCCGTTTCCACTGGATCAAAGGCCACGCCGGCCATCCCGAGAACGAACGCTGCGACGCCCTCGCCGTCGCCGCCAGCCACGCCCCCGACCTCCACGAGGACTCCGGCTACATCTCGGAACAGAATTTATTGTAATATATTGTAAATAAAGCATATATGTCAAAAAATTATGTCGAACCCTTTCTGCAATCATTTGCACCCGCGCAAGTAGCGGGAGGGGCCCAACTCTGTTGGGAGGGACGAGGGCCGAAGGCCCGAGGATGAAAGAAAGGGTCCGACTAATTTTTTAGCAAAAACAGTCAGAAAAAAGAAAGACAAAGGAAATGAACAATAAGAAACTGATCGTCGGCATCACACAGGGCGACGGAAACGGCATCGGGTACGAAGTGATCATCAAGGCCCTGGCCGACGCCCGTATCCTTGAATCCTTCACCCCCGTCATCTACGGATCCTCCAAAATCTTCGGCTTCTACCGCAAACTCATCCACGACCTGGATCCGCTCGACACCAACGTCATCTCCTCCGCCCGGGATGCCCATCCCAAGCGCATCAACATCGTCAACTGCCTTCCCGACAACGTCTTTGTCGAGCCCGGACAGGCTACGCCCGAATCCGCCAAATCCGCCATCCGCTCCCTTGAATGCGCGGTCGAAGACATCCGGCGCGGCCACATCGACGTCCTCGTCACGGCCCCCATCAACAAAAAAGCCATGGTCCAGGAAGGGTTCGGCTATACCGGCCATACGGAATACCTCGAGAAGGTCTTCAATGTCGACGAAGTCACCATGCTGATGGTCAGCGACACCCTCAAGATCGGGGTCGTCACCTCCCATATCCCGCTCAAAGACGTCCCCCGGAGCATCACCCGGGAACGGATCGTTTCCAAACTCCGGATGATGGACCGTTCCCTCCGCCGCGACTTCGGCATCGACGACCCGAAGATCGCCGTCCTGGGCCTTAACCCGCACTGCGGAGACGGCGGCCTCCTCGGAGACGAAGAGCAGAACATCATTCTCCCGGCCGTCCTGGAAGCCACGCAGGAAGGCATCAACGCCTTCGGCCCCTACTCCCCCGACGGATTCTTCGGACTGGGCAACTACGGCCGCTTCGACGCCACCCTCGCGATGTACCACGACCAGGGGCTGGCGCCCTTCAAGGCCCTTGCCTTCGAACGCGGCGTCAACTATACCGCAGGCCTCCCCATCGTCCGCACCTCCCCCGACCACGGCACGGCCTACGAGATGGCCGGGCGCGACCAGGCCGACCCGCAGTCGATGATGCAGTCCATCTATACGGCCATCGACATTTTCCGTAACCGGGAAGCCTACGACCGCCTGAAAGAAAAGAAGCGCTAGAATTCGTTGATGTGCTTGAACCCCGTCTTGATCCGGCGCAGGAGCGTCCGGACGGTTTCGGACGGGAATATGGGCAGCAGCCGGGCACACTGCTTCAGGATATACGCAAAAGATATCGTCTTGCGCCATAACCGCGGCACCGACATCGGCGGACGTTTCCGCTCGAATTTCCCGAAATTGCCCGTCTTGGCGATAATCCGCCAGACCCGGTCGCTGAAACGCGCAAAGGACGGGTCGTAGAGCGGCATCCGCTCCGCAGGTATGCCCAGACAGGAGACGGCAAGGGCGCCATACACCTTCCAAGCCCGAAGCAGGCCCAGATTCCTGAGGTCCGCCGCCAGGGCGGCCTCGTCCAGGGCATCCCGGTGTGCAGAGATATACATCACCCAGTCGCAGACCTGACGGAGCCCCACCCCGCTCGTCATCATATGATGATGGAAATGGTCGAGAATATAGATCACGCTGTAGTGATGGTCCATCAGCGGGATTTGCTCTCCTTCCAGATCCCAGAAAAGTTTCTTCCCCGCATAATGGCGGGCGGTAAAATCGTCGAACCGCTTTTCGGGTCCCGCACGATGATGCTTCCGGTCCTCCGTCCCGTGAAGTTCGACCGTAATGCCCTCGACCGTGCAATTGAAGTGAAGACGGTCCGTCCCCTCGGGCTCGACTTCGCTGGCGAGCGGCGTCAGGATATCCCGCGCCCTGACGTAATCCTCCGGCGTAAGCAGGTAGTCAATATCGCCGCTCTGGCGGTGCCAGGGCTGCGGATAGGCCAGCGCCACGCCCTGTCCCTTTACGATGACCGGCGTAATGCCCGCCTCCTTAAAGGTCCGGTTGAAACGGGCGATGAACCCGTTGAGTTTATCGTTGCGCCGCTCGGCCTTGACCACCTGTACCAGGAATTTCTTCCGGCTGTCGACGGGCGCCTTGCAGGAGACCGGGATTCCGGGATGGGCGACCTGCCTGGCGATACCGTCCCCGACGAAGCCCAGCAGGGTCTGCCGGTTGGCTATTTCATAGATTTCATCCCAGTCCGCAGGCCCCTCAAATAACGATGCGTCAGGAGAAATTACCCACAGGCCGCTTCGCAACAACGAGAAAAATTGTTTCTCGGTCAGTGTCATCCCATCTCCTCCAGGTTAAGCACGCGATCACAGCGGGAGACGACCTGCTCGCGGTGCGTGATAAAAATCAAGGTTTTGCCGGCCGTGGATTCGTACAGGTTCGTCACCAGCCGCGCTTCCGTTTCCGGGTCGAGCGAAGAAGAGAACTCATCCATCAGAAGGATGCTGCCGGGCCTGAGCAGGCCGCGGGCAATGGCGATGCGCTGCGCCTGGCCCTCGCTGAGGCCGGCACCCTTCTCGCCGCAGATGGTATCAAGAGCGTCCGGGAGGTCAAACACAAAGCCGGCTTCGGCCGTTTCCAGGGCCCAGCGCATCCGGTCCTCGGTCGCATCCGGATCCCCCAGGCGGAGGTTTTCACGGATGGTTCCGCTGAAAAGGGTGTTCCCCTGCGGAACGTATACGATATTGCAGCGCGTCATCGGAGAGGCTTCGAAATACGCCCCGTTGCCATAGATCTCGATATCGCCCTTCGTGGGCTTCAAAACAGACAGCATCAGCCGGACGAGGGTACTTTTCCCGATGCCGGTCTCACCGACGATGGCCGTACGGGAAGACGGCGGGAAATCGAAATCGAGGCCGTGGATGACATCACGGTCGCCGTCGTCATAGCGGAACGTGAGCCCGCTGATGCGGATGCCGGCAGGGCCGGTGACCATCTGCTGTTCGCCGGTCTCCTCCTTCGGTCCGGATTCCAGTTCCATCAGGCGGTCGATTGACGCCGTCGCATAAATAAAGGCCGGAATCTGGCGCGTCAGGTTCACGACCGGGCGCTGGATCTGCCCGACGATCTGCAGGAAGGCCGTCATCGTGCCGAAGGTGGACATCTTCCTGTAGATGCCGTAGACACCCCAGAGGAAGGCGGCGATATAGCCGTAACTGAAAGCGGCGCCGACGGTCGTGCGGGCGAAGATGTTGAAGCGTGTCCGGGCCACTACCTGGCCGTACTCGGTGTTCTGGAGGTCGTCCAGGCGTTCCTCCATCATCTCGCCGGCCTCCATGGACCGGACGACGACCGTGTGCTGAAGGCTCTCCTGCAGATGGCTCTGCACCTTGCTTTCGGTTTCCCGGATATTCCGCGTGAGCGTACGCATCTTCCGGAAGAACAGCTTGCTGAAGGCCAGGAAAAACGGCGTGATCAGCAGCAGGATGACGGCGAGCCGCCAGTCCAGCGTGCAGAGGAAAATAACGGCGGCGACGAGCTGGACAAGTGTCGTTATAATTTGCGGGAAATCGGTGCAGATGACGCTGGTAACGGTGTTGACGTCGGTTTCCAGCCGGTTGAGGGTGTCGCCCGAGTGCCGGCTGTCCTTGCCGTTCCAGCGGGACAGGAGCAATTCGGAGTACAGCCTCCGGCGGATGATGAAATTCATCCGGGAAGAAGCCAGGTTCTCGATCCGGACATTGACGGCCGTCACGGCCAGCCGGACGCCGATCAGGACAAGGACGGCGACGGTGTACCAGATGATATTCCCGGCGGCGTCCCCCGTGGCGATGTCGACGAGGCGCTTGCATAGGTAGATATACGTCAGGCTGACGGCGACGTTGAAGATGCCGAGGAAGATATTCCAGAAGAGCGACCAGCGGACGCCTTCCGAATGGCGGAACAGCCACCTGAAGTATTTCAACAATGTTCTCATTCCCCTTCCGCCAATCTGATGAGACCATAGTGGAATGCACCGGTAAAGTACCGGACCGATTCGGCCGGGAATTCCGGGAAATGCCGCAGCCGGTCGGCGACGACAAGGCGCCAGAACGAATGGATTTTCCGGAGCAGATACGGCCGCTCTACCGCTTCGCGGGGATGGTTCATCCCGAAATTGCCGCATTTGAGCATATAGCGGAGGATGCCCTCATATTTGCGGTGGTAGCGGTCGGTCCAGAGCGGAAAACGGTCCTTGTCGGTGCCGAGCACGGTGGTCGACAGACCGGAGAAGGTCTGCCAGAGACGCAGCACGCCAAGGTCGCGGAGAACCCCTTCGAGGCGGCCGGCGTCGATTTCGTCGAAATGGCGGTTGACGTAGAGTCCCCAGTCGGTGAGCTGCCGGAGTCCGACGCCTCCGCTCCAGTAGTGGTGCAGGAAATGGATAAGGATGTAGACGGCATTGAAAAGGACCGACGGCATCCTGACCGTCACGCCGCCGAAATCTTCGGAGGTAAACGCTTCTGAGCGGAACATTTCTTCCTGCAGGGCGGCGAGTTTCCGGTCCAGCCGGACCGACATCAGGGTGGAGATGGTCCCGTGGACTTCCACCTCGATGGATCCGAAGGACATTCCCTGATGGAGAATTTCGGCATGTTCCTGATCTGCGACCGAAGCCTTGGCGACAAGCAGGTCCCTGACGGCAGGATAGTCTTCCGGCCGGACGAGGATGTCGATGTCTCCGGGCTGACGGTGCCCCGGCTGTGGGTAGAGCCGCGCAAGTCCCTGTCCCTTGACCATCAGGGCCGGCATGCCGGTGCTGTTGAGCTTGCGGAAAAGGGCG
The DNA here is from genome assembly GCA_947165305.1 of uncultured Bacteroidales bacterium. Taxonomy (GTDB): domain Bacteria; phylum Bacteroidota; class Bacteroidia; order Bacteroidales; family UBA932; genus Cryptobacteroides. The sequence continues at coordinate 23,438 of CAMUZW010000003.1, read as the reverse complement.
CCGGCAAACCGGTTGACCGTATCGTTGCGCATCTCGGTCGCCAGCGTGTCGGCCAGAAACGGTTCCAGGATCTCGATACCGGGCTTCAGGGCGGAGGGCAGCAGGTCGATTCCGTCGGTCACGACCGGGACGACCGTCTGCTCATCTGCAAGTCTGTAGATGTCTTCCCAGCCGACCGTCCCCGCAAACAAAGCGGGATCCGGCACCGTACCGGTAAGGCCGGAACGGAGCAACGAAAGGAACTGTTTCTCGGTAAAGTTCATCCTTCTTATTCGACGATACCGATCTCAACCCACTGCTCGCACAGTTTACGGCTGTCGGCAAGGGCGGTCTCACGGTCTACCTCGTAGGCTTCCGTCAGGGCGTCGGCCATGTCCTCAGGGGTGAAGTCTTTGCCTTCGACGGCCTTGAAGAGGAAGGATGCCGTTTCGTTGAGGCTGACGAGTTTGCTGAAGTTTACATTGGCGCTTCCCTCTCCGGAGATCACGTTCTGTCCGCAGATGGTTCGCAGTACAAATCCTTCTTTAATTCTCATATACTGTTTATCTTTATTCTTCGTAAAAAGCAGTGGCATCAATATCCAACTGCTTTTTAACTATTTCTGTTATCAATATCCAACTGTTGGCGGTACTGGCGGCGGAGCCAGAACCAGTTCCAGGGAAGGCGGCGGTATAGGGCCAGCAGGTAGCCCCGGACGGGCAGCAGCTTCTGCCAGATGCGGACTTTGCGTCGCTGGCAGGGTGAATAAGGATCCACCGGCCGTGTGCCGTTCCGGAGGATCTTCACGGCAAGGCCAAAGATATCCGCCCGCGTTACCTTCTCGGTATTCTTCGGGACGCCGTCACCCTGGATGACGATCGTCCCGCCGTCCATGGAAATGATCCGGTGCATCACATAACGTCCGTAGTAACGGAACAGGACGATGTCCCCTACGGACAGGTCCTTCTCCGGTTTCACGAGCACGACAAGGTCCTTCTCGCCCCGGATGAAGGGAAGCATGCTGAATCCCTTCACGGGGATGGTCACCTCCTTGCCTTCTTCCAGCAGCGAAATGACCTTCCCGAAGAACTCGTCGTTATTGATTACCAGCTTATCCATGATACAGCCTGCAAATTTACGAAATTTTCGAATAATCCCGCAGGGTGTATTTATCTTTGCGGAGTTCGGCCTTGAGCGGAGCGTTGACCGGCGCGTCGAGCGCAGGGTCCGCATCGAGTACGTGGACGGCATAGCTGCGGGCGTCGCTGAGGATGAGGCCGTCGTGCGCGAGGGAGGCGATGTTGAGGCGGATCGGGAGTCCGCTCTGCGCCGTTCCCTCGAGGTCGCCCGGCCCGCGCATCTTCATATCCTCTTCGGCCAGGACGAAGCCGTCCTCGGTGCGGCACATCAGTTCGAGCCGCTTCTGGGATTCGCGGGAGACCTTGTCGCCGCGCATCAGGATGCAGAAAGACTCCGCCGCGCCGCGTCCCACCCGGCCGCGCAGCTGGTGGAGCTGGCTGAGGCCGAAGCGCTCGGCGCTTTCGATGACCATCACGGATGCATTCGGAACGTCGACGCCCACCTCGATGACGGTCGTCGAGACGAGGATATTCGCCCGCCCGGCCGCAAAGGCCGACATGTTGAACTGCTTCTCTTCGGAGGTCTGCTTCCCGTGGACGATCGCGACCTTGTAATCGGGCAGCGGGAAATGCCGCACGATTTCCTCAAAGCCCAATTCGAGGTTGTGGTAGTCCATCTTCTCGCTCTCGAAAATGAGCGGATAGACTACGAAGACCTGCCGTCCCTTGGCGATCTGGGCCTTCATGAAGTTGAACATCGCGATCCGCTTGTTCTCTCCGACCAGGAGCGTCTGGATCTTCTTCCTGCCGGGCGGCATTTCGTCGATGACGGAGAGGTCCAGGTCGCCGTAGAGCGTCATGGCAAGGGTCCGCGGGATAGGTGTCGCTGTCATCACGAGGATGTGCGGCGGTATGCCGCCGGGATTCTTGGACCACAGGCGGGAGCGCTGGTCGACTCCGAAGCGGTGCTGCTCGTCGATGACGGCAAGGCCAAGGCCTTTGAACTGCACGGTATCTTCGATCAGCGCGTGGGTGCCGATAATGATCCCAATGGACCCGTCCTGCAGGCCGGCATGGATCTCCCGACGTGCCTTTACACCGGTCGAGCCGGTCAGGAGGGCCACCTTGACGCCCGTCGGCTGAAGGTATTTGGAGATATTGGCGAAATGCTGCTGGGCCAGGACTTCCGTCGGCGCCATTACGCAGGCCTGCCAGCCGTTGCCGACCGCGATGAGGCAGGTCAGGACCGCTACCATCGTCTTGCCGGACCCGACGTCGCCCTGCAGGAGCCGGTTCATCTGGTGGCCGCTCCGCATATCTTCGCGGATTTCCTTGATAACCCGCTTCTGGGCGCCGGTGAGCTCGTACGGAAGGGCGTTGAAACAATCGTTGAAGGGTTTGCCGACGTGGGGCATCAGGATGCCTTTTTCGGCCCGGCTCCGGATGTATTTCTGCTTCAGCAGGGAGAGCTGAAGGAAGAAGAGTTCCTCGAATTTGAGCCGGTAGGAAGCCTTCGAGAGCGCGGTCTGATCCTGCGGGAAATGGATCTGCCGCAGCGCATATGACAGCGGGACGAGCCCCTTCTCGGCAAGGATATAATCGGGCAGCGGGTCCTGGATGACGGGGAGCGCCTCATTGAGGGCTTCCGTCATCAGGCGGAGCATCACCTTGCCGGTGATGCCGCCGTTCTTGAGCTTTTCGGTCGAAGGATAGACGCCGGTCAGCACGCCCGCAGAGACGCTGCCGCCGGGGTTGTCGACCTCGGGATGCACGAGATTGATGCGGTCGCTGAAGACGGTGGGCTTGCCGAAGAAGATCCAGACGGAGCCGGGCGTCAGCCGGGCGTGCATCCATTTGATGCCCTTGAAGAAGACGACTTCGGTCTCGCCGCTTTCGTCAGCCACCCGGGCGACCAGCCGCGTCACCGCACCCCAGCGGTTCCCGGGGTTTTCGACGGGTTTGCCGTCCTTGCCGAGGAGGCGGACTGAGAGGACCTGCGCCTGGATCTGGACGGAGGCCATCGTCGGGGTGATGTCGGCGATGCGGTTGAGCCGGCTGCGGTCGATGTAACGGAACGGATAAGTACGGATAAGGTCGCCGACGGTATGGACGTCGAGTTCGGAGGCGAGCAGCGCCGCCCGCCGCGGTCCCACCCCCGGCAGATACTGTATTTCCTTATCCAATACTTTAATATCCATACGCTCTCCCTTGCTTCGGAAAAATCAGGTATTCGTTTCTTCCATCCTCGGTCTTCGACCTCGTCCCTCCCACTTCGTGGGCCCCTCCCGCTACTTGCGCGGGTGCAAATGATTGCAGAAATCGAATACCTGCATTTTTCCTGTGCCCGTTATTTGCACCATTTATCCAGCCAGCCGAAGTAGCTCCGATGCCAGTAGAGCGCGTTCTGGGGCTGGAGGATCCAGTGATTCTCCTCCGGGAAGACGATCAGCTTCGACGGGACGCCCATCATCTGCGCGGCGTTGAAGGCAGCCATTCCCTCGTCGTACGGAACGCGGAAGTCGGAGCCGCCGTGGATGCAGAGGATCGGGGTGTGCCAGTTCTGCACGAGTTTGTGCGGAGAATTGGCATAGTGGCGGACCGCCTCGGGCTTGCTGCTCCAGGGAGAGCCCGCCTGCTGGATGCCGCCGAAGGTGATACCGTCGCCGGCGGGACCCGTCTGGCCCTCCTTGAAGGCGTATTCGACCGGGATGCCGCCGTTGTCCCAGTTCGGGAACCACATCTCCTCGGTGGTCATATACATATGCTCCTCGTTGAAGATGCCGGCGTGCGCGATGAAGCAGTCGTAGACATCCCCGTGAATTCCTGCAAGATAATAGACGCTGTAGCCGCCGTAACTGGCGCCGCAGGCCGCCATCTTGCCGACATACGGCTCGTCCTTGAGGGCCTTTGCCGCGGAGAGATAGTCCTGCATGTTGAGCCCGATGTAGTCGCCGCTGATCTGCTCGCACCACGGCTGCCCGAAGGCGGTGGTGCCGCGGCGGTTCGGGAGGACGACTACGTAGCCCTGGGCAGCCATCAGCCGGTAATTCCACCGGTAGGACCAGCCCTGGCTGAGGGTCCCCTGAGGGCCGCCGAGGCAGATCTCGATGGCGGGATAGACCTTCGAAGCGTCAAATTCCGGCGGGAAGAGCACCCAGGTCAGCATATCCTGGCCGTCCACCGTCTTCACCATCCGCTTTTCGGTCTTGTACGGCGTAAGCTGCGAGAGGATATGGCCGTTCTCGTCGCCGATCTGCGTCGGGACGCCGTCCTTTATGGCGACCAGTTCGGTCGGGAATTCCATCGAGCAATACGTCGCGAGGAGCGTGCCGTCCTCAAGGATGCCGAACGGCGAATTAAAGTCGTACCAGAGGTCCTCTCCGGTGAGGCGCTCCATCCGGGTCTTGTTCCCTTCCTGCGGCGTGACCCAGGCGCGGAAAATCCCCTGTACGCCCTCCACAAGGGCATTGAAGTAGAGGCTTTCGCTGTCATCCGCCCAGACGGGGCCGGCCGCGTTGTAGGCGAATTCCGCCGTCAGGTCGCGGATAACGACAGCCTTCGGGTTGGAGCCCTGGCCCTCCTCAGGCTCATCGGCAAGGAGGTCGGCCACCATCAGGCGCACTTTGTCGGCCTCGTAGCCGTTCCGAGCCATGCTGAGCCAGGCGATCTTTTTGCCGTCGGGCGAGAAAACAGGGTCGGTATCGTATCCGCCGCCCATCGGAATGACGGTCGTCTCGCCGGTCAGCGGGCAGTAAATATAAATTTCAGTATCCGTGGAGAAAGCATACTCCCGGCCGGTAAGCTTGCGGCAACTGTAGGCCACGTAGCGGCCGTCGGGGCTCCAGGCAAGCTGCTCGATACCGCCGAAGGGCTCGGTCGGGAGCTCAAACTTGACGTCCTCACCGCCGAGGATGTCGAGGGATCCTTCTTTCGTGATATCCAAGCCGGAAAGCGGAGCGATGTAAGTATGGGGAATTTCCTCCACCCAGTGGTCCCAGTGACGGTACATCAGATCCTCGGTCGCATAGGCCTGCGCCTTGTCGAGGAGCGGATCGGTGTCGGACGGGCGTTCGACCGCGCTGTGCACCGTGCTCACGTACATCACCTGGGTGCCGTCCGGCGAAAGCGCAAACTCGCTGATCCCGCCTTTGACGTCACTGATGCAGACGGGTTTCCCGAGTTTCCGCCCGAGCATCTGCGCCTTGTAGAGCTGGCCGCCCTGCAGGTAAAAGATGTGATTTCCGTCCGGGGAGAAGCGGGCGTTGGAAATGCTCTTGCCGCTCCGGGTAAGCTGGACCTTCCGGCCGCCGTCGACGTCGCAGAGGAAGAGATTCCGGACGGCGCGGTTCTCGGGAATGGACTGATAGGAGACCCCGTAAAGGATCGACTTGCCGTCCGGCGAAAGCTGCGGATCGCCCAGCCGGCCGAGCGAAAGGAGCACCTCCGGGGTCATCTTGCCGTCGGTCACGGTAATGTCGGAGGGTCCGATGTATTTTGCTGTTTCTTTCATCTTGTGATGACATCCTGCGAGGCTGAGCGTAAGGACCGCCGCCACGCCTAAAATCTGTAAAGGTTTCATAGGGTACATGTATAATTTGCAAGTGCTTTGCGGTGCTCGGCGGCCACCCGCTCCCGGAGGGAGGCCGGCTCCAGCACCTCGACCCGGTCGCCGAGGCGGCAGAGTTCCATGACGAAATTGTCGTTCGGAATGAGCCGGAGGCGGTAGCGGAGGCCGTCCGCCTCCTTCCCGACGTAACGCTGGGAAGGATGAAGCGGCAGGTCGTCCATGAACGGGCGCTCCCGCTCCTTCACCCGCAGGAGGACGGTCACGGGCGTCTCCCCTTCCGGAAGATAAATGCCGTAGCTTCCGGCGAAAAGCTCGTCGACATCGAAGCCGGCGGGCATCTGAAAGCCCTCGTCCAGGACCTCCAGGGAGCGGATGCGGTCGAGGCCGTACACCCGCAGGGCGCCGCGCTCCTCGCACCAGGCCACTAGATACCAGCGCCGGGCGAATTCCTTAAGGGCATAGGGATGTACGGAAAGCGTTTCCATCCCCTCACTGGAATACTTCCGGTAGCCGATGACGGCCTTCCGTCCGTCGAGCATCGCCTGCATGAGGACGGTGAGATGCTTGTGCCCGGAAGGGATATCTTCCACGCTGATCCGGCCCTTGAGGGCCTTCTTGCCGGTCTGCAGGAGGGAATCCACGGTAAAGGTGTTGATCATCCAGCGGACGGTGTTGTCCTGGTCCACGGCATCGCCGGCATACGGGATATAATAGCGGTTGGCGGAGCGGTCGCAGTCAATCGGGATGCCGAAGATGTCGAGGATGGCGGAACGGTGGTTGTTGAAGGTGCGGCGGGGGTAGGCCTCCCCGTAGCGGTCTTCATAGCGGGACGCGATCTCTCCGAGGGAGAGACCCCTTTCGCCTTTGCCGGACAGCAGACGGACCAGCCATAGGTATTTGTCAATCAGTTCCGCGACCATAAATTCAAATAAACGGCAGTTGACAAAAATACAAAAAACTATTGACTTTTCGGAGAAAAGACCTTATTTTTGTCCAAATCTAGCCGAACATGGACCCGATTGCAGAAATCATACTGGACGAGTACCGGGAGAACCTGCCCCGCTTCCGCGAAACTGAGGCGGATGTTACCGGCCGCCTCTCCAAAGCCCTGTCCGAAATGGGCCTCCGGGTGGCTGCCGTCGAGGCGCGCATCAAGACCGAGGCTTCCCTCCGCGGCAAGCTGCTGGCGAAGGGAGGGAAATACCATTCTCTCACCGACATCACCGACATCCTCGGCATCCGGGTGATTACCTTCTACATCGACGATGTCGACAAGGTCGCGTCCGCCGTGGACCGTCTGTTTACCATCGACTGGGAGAATTCCGTCGACAAACGGAAAATCCACGAAATCGACAGTTTCGGCTACCTGTCGCTGCACTATATCTGCTCGGTCCCGGGATTCCCCTATAAGTTCGAGATCCAGATGAGGACCCTTCTGCAGCACGCCTGGGCCAACCTCAACCACGATACCGGCTACAAGAGCGGCGTCGAAATCCCCCGCTTCTACCAGCGCAACATGAGCCGCCTGGCCGGCATGCTGGAACTCATCGACGACGAGTTCAGCCGGATCCGCGCCGAGCTGGCCGCCTACCGGAGGAGGATCCAGGCGCTCGTGGCCTCCGGCAACCTTGACGAAGTCCCGCTGGACGGCGACTCCTTCCGCAGTTTCCTGCAGATGGAGCCTTTCGACATCCTCAACAGGAAGATTGCCGCCATCAACCAGGCCGAGATCGAGAAAGTTCCGCTGATGGACTTCCTCGCCGTCTTCAAGATGCTCGGGTGCAATACCCTGGGCGACGTCGTCTCCCTGATCAAGAAATACTCCGAGGCCGCCTACCAGATTGCCTGTTACCAGATCAGCGTGACAGACCTCGACATCCTCTCCTCCTCCATCGGGCCGCAGAATATCTGCATCGCCGCCATCCTCGCATCCGGAGGCGGCCGGGCGGGCATCCGCCATATGCTCGACCTCCTGAACGGCAGTTCCGAAGGAAACGACGCTCTCGCCGCCGTCCTGCTGGACCAGGCAAAGGGCTTACCATTTATGAATCAATAACGTATGGCAAACAACCCTCTGGACACAGCGCTTTTTGACAAGGCGGTCATCTTTGCCGTCAAGGCTCATGCCGGCACGGAAAGGCGCGGCAAGGGCTTCCCGTATATCATCCATCCGATGGAGGCGGCCGAGATTGTCTCCACCATCACATCCGACCCCGAGCTGCTCGCAGCCGCCATCCTTCATGACGTAGTCGAAGACACCGGGACCACCGTAGAGGACCTCCGCGCCGCATTCGGCGACCGCATCGCCGACCTGGTCGCCTCCGAGAGCGACACCTTCCGGGAAGGGCTGAGTGAGGCGGAGAGCTGGCACGACCGCAAGGAGGAAGGACTCCGGCGCCTCCGGACGGCCTCCCGCGACGCCAAGATCGTCGCCCTCGGCGACAAGCTCTCCAACATGCGGGCCATTGCCCGGGACTATTCCCTGAAGGGAGATGCCTTCTGGAGCCTGTTCCACGTCTCGGATCCCCGGGAACACGCCTGGCGGTACCGGGGGCTGGCCGACGCCCTGCGCGAGCTGGAAGACACCTTCGCCTTCCAGGAGTTCGAACGACTGATCAATCAAGTATTTCCACAATGATTACGCCCCTCCCCATACGGCTTGAGGATTACGTCCTTGCCGGCGGCGGTTTCAACGGCGAAAGCTACAACCACCGGACCGACCCGGACGTCATGCTCAAACTCTATTTCCCCGGCAAGATCCGCCAGCCGCTCGACGAGATGATGCTGGCGCGCAAGGTCTATGACCTCGGCATTCCCAGCCCGGAGCCCGGCGAGTACGTCGTGACAGAAGACGGCCGCTACGGCATCCGTTTCCGCCGGATTCCCGACAAGGTCTCCTTCTCCCGCGCCACGGGCGACCATCCGGAGAAAGTGGAGGAATACGCCGCCATTTTCGCGCAGATGTGCCGTGACCTCCACGCGACGGAGGTCGATCCGGCGGAGTTCGAGAACGTCAAGGAACGCTACTTCCGCCTGCTGGAAGAGAATCCTTTCTTCTCCGCACAGGAAAAGGACCGGCTCGGCCGCTTTATCGCGGACGCGCCCGACGCCCATACCGCCATCCACGGCGACCTGCAGTTCAGCAACGCCATCTTCTCCGGCGACAAGCGTTATTTCATCGATCTCGGAGACTTCTGCTACGGCTATCCGCTGTTTGACGTCGGGATGGTCTATCTCTGCTGCTACCTGAGCGGCGAAGCGTTCATCCAGGAGACCTTCCACATGCCCAAATCCCTGTCCAGGCAATTCTGGGATTGCTTCGCCCCCGCCTATTTCGGGACCGACCGGCCGCTCAGGGATATCGAAGAGCAGATCCGGCCCTATGCCGGGCTCAAGACACTTATCATCGAGCGCGACGCCGGGCAGCCCATGCCCGAGTTCCGTGCCGCTTTATCTTCTATCCTATGAGACTCCGCGATCTGCTGTCCATCAATTACTACCGGCAAAAGGCAAAGGCAGGACTGCTCGTCATCGTCATTGCCGCCCTTACCTTCGAGGGGATCACGCTGGTTCAGTTCTATTTCTCCCGGAGCAGCATCCGGGAAGAAGCCGAGCGGCGTGCCCAGAGCGAGCTTGAGACGACCAAACTCGAAATCATCGATGTAATCGACCAGACCGAGACGGGTCTCCGCAACAGCCTGTGGCTCGCGCAGTGGGCCCTGCAACGGCCAGACAGCATCGTAGCCGTCAGCCGGAGGGTCGTCGAGAACAACCCTGTCATCGCCGGCTCCACCCTGGCGCTCGTGCCGGACTACGATCCTGCCCATCCGCTCTTTGCGCCATACGTCGTGCGGCAGGGAGACTCTCTGGTCTACAAGTCGCTTGCGACAGAAGAATACAACTATCCCCGGCAGGAATGGTTCACCAAACCGCTGGAAACCGGTCTGAGTTACTGGTCGGAGCCCTACTGGGACGAAGGCGGCGGAGAAATTCTGATGACGACATTCTCGCTGCCGGTCATGGATGCGAAAGGGCGGATCGCCGCCATCCTTACGGCCGACATTTCACTGGACTGGCTGACCGAGCTGGTCGGCGAGATCGAAGTCTATCCCAAGGCATTCGGCATCCTGACCAGCCGCAGCGGCCAGTTCATGGTCTGCCCGGAGGAGTCGCTGGTGATGACCTCCCGCATGCAGGACATGAAAACCTCGATGGACGACACCACTTCCTACGGCGAACTCTCCCGGGCCATTCTCTCCGGTGAGGCCGGAAGCCGGGCCATCTGGCAGCGTGGCAAGAAGTATTACGTCTATTTCGCCCCCGTCGAGCGGACGGGCTGGTCGATGTCCATCGTCATTCCCAACGACGAGATTTACGGCACGATCCGCAAAGTCGGCGGCCTCATCGCCTTCCTCCAGTTCCTCGGGGTGCTGCTCCTGCTGCTGATCCTCCAGTTCACGTTCCGTAACCAGCTCAGGATGGACCGCATTGCCGAGAAAGAGCAGAAGATGGAGAACGACCTCAGGATCGCCAGCAACATCCAGATGGCAATGATCCCCAAGGCTTCGCCGGCCTTTATGGCGCGGCACGACCTTGACATTGCCGCCGGCATCGTCCCGGCCAGGGAGGTCGGCGGCGACCTCTACGACTTCTTCGTCCGCGACGAGAAACTGTTCTTCTGCATCGGGGATGTATCCGGGAAAGGCGTCCCCGCCGCACTCGTGATGGCGATGACCCGGAGCCAGTTCCGGACACTCGCCCTGCGGGAGACCAGCCCCGCGCGGATCGTGTCGGCCATCAATGACTCCATGTCCGAGGTGAATGAAAACAACATGTTCGTCACCCTCTTCTGCGGCGTGCTCGACCTCGTTACCGGACATCTTCTCTACTGCAATGCCGGTCATAACGCACCGCTCTCGTTCAGCCGCGACATCCGGTTCCTGGATGTCCTTCCGAACGTCGCCATCGGCATCGTGCCCGGGATGGAGTATCAGGAGCAGGACACCTATCTCATTTATGATGACGCCCTGTTCCTCTATACCGACGGGATCACCGAGGCTGAGAATATAAATCAGGACCTGTTCGGCGAAGAGCGGCTGATTGAAGCCCTCCGGAGCCGCCGTCGCTCGGAAGAGCAGCTCAACTCGGTCCGGAAGGCCATCAATGCCTTCGTCGGAGAAGCCCCGCAGAGCGACGACAAAGCCATGCTCTTCCTCCACTACCTCAACCCCAGGCTGGTTCTCCGGAACGAAATCAGCGAAATCAGCCGCCTCGAGCCGTTTATCGAAGCGGTGCTGAGAGGCGCGGGATGCAATGATGCCACCGTCATGAACCTGAACCTGGCGCTGGAAGAGGTCGTTACCAATGTGGTCCTGTATGCCTATCCGTCCGGCATGGAGGGGACCGTTTCCATCGAAGCCCGTCAGGAAGACGGCGTGATGTCATTCATCATCTCCGACAGCGGAAGGCCCTTCGACCCTACCCTCGTCCCCGATGCCGACACGACCCTCGCGGCGGAAGACCGGGCCATCGGAGGCCTGGGCATCTTCCTCGTCAGGAATCTGGTGGACGACCTCTCCTACGAACGCAAAGACGACAAAAACTACCTATACCTGAAGAAAAAAATCTGACGCAATGGATATACAACTCATTAAGAACGAGGCCGTCACGACCATCCGGTTCATCGGCCGTCTGGACACCCCCGCTTCGGCAGACGCCGCCAAAGCCGTCGAACCCGCCCTGCAGGATGCCGCCGGTACCATCGTACTGGATTGCAGCGAAATGACTTACATCTCCAGTTCGGGTCTCAGGATCTTCCTGACCCTCCGCAAAGCTGCGGCCGCCGCAGGTGGCAAAGTCATCGTGCAGCACATCAGCCCCGACATCCGTCAGGTCTTCATGATCACAGGGTTCCTGAACCTCTTCGAAATCGAGGATTAAGAGGCCGTCGCAAGCACCTGGAGACACATCCGGGTGTTGTGATAGGGACATTTCCAGAAGCCGGCGACGGGCTGGGAAAGGTCGGGTGAGCCGTCCGGAAGGATGGCCCAGTACCACTCGCCCTCCGGCCGGATGAGGTGGTCGCGGATATAGGCCCAGCAGGCCATGGCGCGGGAGAGGCCGGCCTCATCACCGAGATATTTCCAGAGCCAGAGGTTGCCGACGACCGTTTCTGCCTGGACCCACCACTGCCGGGAATCGTCCCGGGTGCCGTCCGGAAGCCATTCGTACCGCATGGATCCGTCCGGAAGGAGGCCTTCGTTGCCGGCATTTCCCAGCGCCGCCGACCATTCCCGGACCTGGTGGATCAATCCGGGATCACCGGTCACAAACGCCGCCTCCGACAGCAGCCAGGATGTCTCGATGTCGTGCCCGTACGAAACCGCCCCGGGAAGCACGCTCCAGTCGCGGCGGAAATACAGTTGCAGATGGCCGTCCGCTCCGAGAATCCGGGTACCGAGGATCAGGATGAGTTCCTTCAGGGCCTTCAGCAGCGACGGATCTTTCCACACGGAATATAAGTTTGTATACGCCTCCAGGATGTGGAGGTGCGAATTCATCGTCTTGTCGGCATTGATGTCGTGTGCGCTGAGGGACATATCCTGCAGCGGCGAGAAATCCCGCGAGAGCGCCTCGGTATAGCCGCCGTTCTCCGGATCGGCAAACCGGGATTCCACCGTCCGGAAGATCGATATGGCTGCATCCAGGGCCACGGCATCTCCGGTCGCACGGTACAGTTCGCTCAGGCCGTAGATGGCGAATCCCTGGGCATAGAGCTGTTTCTTCGTATCGAGCGGACGCCCTCCGGCATCGACGCTCCAGTACACGCCGCCATAGGCCGGATCGACGAAATGATCCAAAAAATACTTCCCGGTACGGGCTGCGACGCCCAGGTATCCGTCCCGGTGCAGGGCCGCGCCGGCGGCGGCAAAGGCCCAGACGATCCGAGCGTGGAGGATTTCCCCGCGGGGGGCATCCTTCAGGACCGTTCCGTCCGACAGGACCTCTCCGTAAAAACCGCCTTCAGGGTCCTCCAGGGCGAGCCAGTACCGGAGGATGTTCTCCTCCAGTACACGGCCCGTCTCTTTGAGAAAGTTATTCACCGCGCTGACGTTTTAACTGTTCCTGGACCTCTTTCATGCGGGCGGGTCCCAGCGGATAGAAAACGAGGAACAGGATGCCGAGGCCCGCTCCGGCCGCCGGCACAAAACTCATCATCGCCCGGATGGTCGAGAGCGTCTGCGGCGACTGGGCGGCAAGGTCCTTGTCGTAGCCCGAGGCCCCCAGCAGAAGCAGGAGGAGGAAGCCGCCCAGGGCTCCGCCGAATTTCTGCGCCATCGAGGAAGAAGAGAAGATGAGCCCGGTGGAATTGCTTCCGTTCCGGAGTTCGGAATAGTCGGCCACGTCCGCGAACATGCTCCAGGTCAGCGGAGCAGAGACGCCTGCGGCCAGGCTGATCAGCAGCTGCAGGACCACCAGGGCCCAGATACCGCCCGTCGTGGCGGGCAGCCACCAGACGGCACAGCTCAGGAGCACGACGACGGCGAGCGCACCGATGAAGGTCGCCCGCTTGCCGATCTTCCCGGACACGGGCACCGCCAGGGCTACGCCGGCCATCTGGCCGATTTCACCGAGGGTCAGGTACACCGCGCAGGTGATGAAGATATCGGCCCCCAGGATATTGGCGAAATAATACGCCGCCGCACCGCCGCGGATCGAGAGGCAGAGGAGCTGACCGATGGCAGCACCCAGCAGGAGCCACCAGGGGCCGTTCCCGACGAGGGCCTTGAGGTCCTTCCCGATGGAAGACCCGCCATCCTTGCGCTCAATCTGCACGTTCTCCCGGGTCATCGCAAAGCACAGGATGAACAGGACGGCGCAGAGTACGGCGATGATGGCCACCACCAGCGTCCACTGCATCGGATCGGCATCGCCGACGCCCCGGATGGTCACGCCGGCGGAATTAGTCGTCCCTATGACCGTCTTCTCGAAGATCCAGAAGATCCCCATCGCGACAAAACTGCCGATGTAGGCGAAGAACATCCGAAAACTGGAGAAGACCGACTTCTCGCGGGAATCCGCCGTCACCACGCCGAGCATCGCACCGTACGGCACGTTGACCGCCGTGTAGGCCGTCATCATCAGGATATACATCAGGTACGCATACACGTGCTTGAGCGTGTAGGTCGTACCCGGCACATAGAAACTCAGGACACCGATGACGGCGAACGGAACGGCCATCCACAGCAGGTACGGGCGGTATCGCCCCCAGCGGGTCTGTGTACGGTCGGCGATAAGCCCCATCACCGGATCCGACACCGCGTCGTACAGTTTCGTGACGAGCAGCAGCGTCGCCGCATGGGCGGGCTTGAGGCCGAAGACATCGCTGTAGAAAATCGGAAGATAATAAGAGAATATCTTCCAGAACATCGACGACGCGAAGTCCCCGAAGCCGTATCCGATTTTTTCGCTCAGCCTAGCCATTGTTACGGTCGATCAGGGCGTTGAGCCGTTCCACCGAAAGGCCTGTACGGAGACCGTCCGGTGCCGTGTGGAGGCAGTAATCCACCAGCCGTTCCACCGACGAAGTCGCCAGATGGATGCGCGTGTCGCTGGAGGCATAATAGATAAACACCTTCCCGTCGGGATCGACGATCCAGCCGTTGCAGAACAGGACGTTCATCACGTCGCCCACGTACTCCTCCCCTTCCGGGGCCATGAAGAAGCCGGCAGGCTCGGCGATGACGCGGGAAGGGTCGTCCAGCGCCGTCATGTACATATACAGCACGTACCGGAGGCCGCTGGCGCAGCCGCGGACACCATGGGCCAGGTGAAGCCAGCCCTGCGGCGTCTTAATGGGCTGCGGGCCCTCGCCGTTCTTGCTCTCCTTCACGGTATGGTAGAAACGGCGGTTGATGATCTTTTCGTCGCGGATGACGGCATGTTCCATGCTGTCGACGAGCGCCCAGCCTATGCCGCCACCGCTTCCGGCATCGATGAATCCGTCCTGCGGGCGTGTATAGAGGGCATATTTGCCGTCCACAAACTCCGGATGAAGGACGACATTGCGCTGCTGGCAGGCCGCCTCGATATCCGGCAGCCGCTCCCAGTGCGAAAGGTCGTGCGTCCGGGCGACACCGGCGCAGGCGACGGCGGCCGACAGGTCTGCGGGAGCGGAAGGGTCTTTCCGCTCCACGCAGAAGATGCCGTAAATCCAGCCGTCCTCGTGGGCCGTGAGGCGCATGTCGTAGACGTTGGTCGCCGGCTCGCCCCACTCCGGCATCGTGACGGGTCTGGGCCGGAAATGCCAGCCGTTGATGCCGTCGTCGCTCTCCGCCACGGCGAAAAACGATTTGCGGTCGGCGCCCTCCACCCGGGCCATCAGGAGGTATTTTCCGTCAAGCTTGATGGCGCCGGGATTAAAGACGGCATGGATGCCGAAGCGCTCCAGCAGGAAGGGATTCCGCTCCGGAGAGAAATCGTAGCGCCAGTTGAGCGGTGCATGCGCGGCCGTCAGGACCGGATACGCATACCGTTCAAAGACCCCGTTGCCCTCCAGGGGCGGGTTCGTGCGTTCCAGCAAGGCCCGGTGGCTTGCCTCCAGCCGGGCCTTGCGTTGATTGAAGATACTCATCTACTTTTATAAATCACCCGTCCTTTCAAAGATGATGACATACTCCAGCGGGCTGAACAGGAACCGGTCGATATCCCTCGGACTTCCACTTTCAGAGTTAAACCAGTCAGGATTGTTGTCCTTGATGCTCGGCTTCATATTGCCGATATGGAACATCAAAGCAAAACAGCCTTCGGGAATGGTCAGAGTAGGCTTTCCCTGGAAAAATGTATAAGTGCCTGAAGTAAGAATTTTAGGGGTCTCTCCATTGGAAAGGGTAAGCTTCAAACTCGAGATGTCCAGCGTAAAGGGATTTTCACCTTTAGGAATCCTGTCATAATAGTCGGACAGATCCGTCCCAACAAACGGAGTATATTGTGCTGCGCCATTATACTTCCAGATATAATTCCAGAACTTGCCGTCCGCACCGGCCCACCAATTGATTGTCCCGGTTACCTGTCCTCCTGACATTCCAGAAACCTTAATTATCAATTCATTGTCCGACTCCCTATAACAGGAGTCGTCCCAGTCCCAAGTCTTATCGTAAGGACACACAAAAGCGGGGTATGCCCAGTTAGTGCCATAGCCGCCTCCACCACCCAGAACTTTGATGCCATCCTTGGTGGAATTATTACCGAGGACATTCCACTTGCCGGGAAGCCGGGTCATGTTCGCCGTCACCCACGCGGAAACTTCACTGGACCCAGGACCGGTATACGATGCTGCAGGGTTGCCGAACTCAAGGTCGATGGTCTTCAACCTGGCGATCTTGCCGGCTTCAATCTCCACACTGGAGTTTTTCTTGTTGGAGCGGGGGACATATGTCTTGTTGTCGGCAGCAAGCAGCCTCACGTCAAGTGCATAGGTCCCGGCGGGTATCGGAAGAGTAATATTGATATTACCCTTAGGGATGTTGGTGACAGTAAAAGTCTTACCTGCGCCTTCCTCAGCGAACGATGCATTGGTGGGATTCTCGTAGTTGGGAATCTCAAGCGTACCGGTAATGTTCTTATCGGCAGTTACGACCAACTTTGAAGGATAGGGCGGGATGTCTTTTACGATGATATTTATCGCACCTGTGCAGAGTGAAAAATTAAAATTCGTTCCGCCGGCGGAGACGCCCACCATCGGGATAGGCGTGGTTCCATAGGCGAATTCAGACGGAATAACAACCGATATCTTGGAGCCGGTGTTTGTGGCGCCTTCGGCAGGGAAAGCGGCAAGGCCGTTCGGTAAGACGGAAGAAACAGAACTTACAAACTTTCCGGTCGTGACGGGGCCTTCGCCCTGGAGCGTAAAGGGCACCGCGGCGCCGGAAGTCTGGAAGAGCGCGACCTGGTCGCCGGTAGTCCACTGGACCTGGAGGCCGTCGACGGTCGTCTTCGTATCGGGGGCAACGGCCGTGATGCTGGTAACATTGGCCTGAGGAGCGGGATTTTCAATTTCCTTGTTGCAGGCAACACATGCGACAAACGCTGTCGCGACGAGAATCATTGTTTTTTTCATGGCTTCTTCATTTTAATTGTTGCTGTCCCAAGGAATTTCGCCTTCTGTCGTGTAGCCGTCGAAGGCGGGGGCGTTCCCGTCTCCGGAGAGGAGGAAGTTCGTCTCAAATGAGGTTTCCCTGAACCTCACTGAGGGTGTTAAATAGGTTTTGAGCATAATATGATGTGTTTATGGTTTTTCAAAAATGATGACATACTCCAGCGGGGCGTTGATGAAGCGGTCGACGTCGGTCCAGCGGTCGCTGGTCGCCGCTATCGGGTCCATCAGGTGGAAAGCCAGGCCGAAGCACTTGTCCGGGACCTCGATGGTCTTGTTATAGGCGAACACATTGGAGCCGGGCAGCAGGAATTTCGGCGTCTCGCCGTTCGAGAGCGTCACCTTCTGCGCAGCGATGTCCGCAGAAAAGGCACTCTCCCCTTTCGGGATCTTGTCGTAGAAGCCGGAGAGATCCCTGCCGTCCTTGTATTTGTAGTTCCAGAATGCGCCGTCCGCACCCGCCGTCCAGTTGAGGGTGCCGGACACTGCGGTTCCGGTCAGGCCGGTCACGGTGATGGTCAGTTCGTTGTCGGACTCTTTGTAGATAGTGCCATCCCAGCACCAGTTTTTGTTGATCGGACTGACGAACGCCGGGTCGCTGCCGGAGCCGCCGAGCACCCAGATGCCGTAAGGAGCCTCATTGCTGCCATAGACGTTCCAGGTCCCCGGGAGGGAATTCCAGTCAAAACTCCCGGCCGGATCCGGCTCGGTATACTCGAAGTCGGCGTCCGTCGTACGGGAAGCGGCAGGGACGATGAAGCCATCAGGCATTTGCTCCAACTCGATAAACAGCGCACGGGGCCGGCAGGCGATCTTGTCGTAATCCCTGAAGTTGTAGGTCCAGTTATCTTTCCCATTCGTGATCGCAAACCGGAGCGCAATGTGGCCCTCCGCAATGGTGACGGTCTTGTTGTCCGTCATGGTATAAGTCCCTCCAGGGACGACGGTGCACGAAGAAGTCGAACCGTCGGGACGGGTGAACGTAAGGGACGCCCCGTCGAGGACATAAGTTCCTTCTGCGCGCGGCAGCACGTCGTAGAACTTCGCAAGATCAAGGTCCTTGCCGGTTTCCGGGTTGATCGTCCCGGAGTAGACGAACCACCAGTTGCGGCCGTCCTCGCCGGCCCAATTCATAAAGGTCCCGTCCGGGCGGATCTCCAGGTAATTGTCGAGAAGCGCTCCGATGCCGCGGCCGTCCACATTGGTAAAGTAATTCTGCTTGGTAAGGATGTCTATGACACCGGTGCCGCCATACTCGGGGCCGGTACCGCCCCATACCCACATGTTGGTAATCCGGTAGGCGGGAACATCCCTCGACAGCGGCGGAAGCGAGAGCGTCTGGCCGCGGCCGAGCGTCAGGGACAGTCCGGACGCGTGTGAAACGGCCTTATCACCGCTGTAGGCCACGACCGAATAGCTGTCGATCTTCCCGGGCGCGAGGACGACCGGATAGGACTTGCCCGGTTCCAGCGCACCTGTCAGGGTAACGGTCGAAGAAGTGGCCGTCACGACCGGGTCCTCCCCGGAATAATCCACTTCGACCGCTCCGGCGACAGGGGCGCCTTCCACGCTGATCTCCACGCGGTCTACCCCTTCGAAGCCGGCCGAGATATTGATGACCGTCAGCAGGTTGCGGAAGAACAGGACGTTTCCGCGGGTCTTTGCCACGCAATAGGCAGGGGCCGGGGCATCGGCTCTCTGCTCAGTGGGGACCTCCAGTTTTACGCTCTCTGCCGTGATTTCCGCGCCTTCCAGGACCGGGGAAACGGCAAAGACGGAGCCGGCCTTTTCCTTAATCCTGGCGGGGAAACGGCCGACAGGGCCGTCCTCCGCCGTATTGGACGCCGTGACGACTTTTTCACCGTCATAGACGGAGATGGTCGCGCCCTTGGCCCACTGGCCGGGTTCGGAGCCGTCCGGGGGCGTTTCAAACGTCGCCGAGAAGACGACGTCGCCGCCAAAGACATAGTCTTCGTCTTCTCCGCCGGGGCCGACGGGTACGGACGGGCCGTCCACCTTCGGGATCTCGATGACGTCCCCGCAGGCGCTGATGACCAGGGCGGCAAGCGCCAGCCAAGCAATTCTAGTTCTCATATCTTTTGTCATTTTATCTCATATAATGCTTCTCCTCCCGGAGGAATGTCAACAGGCTTCCGCAGCCGGCGGAAGGCCGCTTTGCTGAAATCCAGCGCCAGAATCTTCCGGCGCCCCGGCGGCACTTCCACACCGATCGAAGTGACCGGGGTGTCCCCGGAATTGTAAACGTAGACCCATGTCCTGTCGCCGCAGCGGACGGCAAATGCATCCGCCCCCGCCACGGAGGCCTCCACGGGCACGAAGCCGCCCTTCCCGGCCGCCAGCATCCGGTCGCTGACCTTCCGCACATTGCGGAAATAGCCGGTCATCCCGCGGTTGTCGAACCATTCCCACCACCAGCTCATCGGCGTGACGGGCGTCGGCGAGAAAAGTCCGTACCACAGCCCCCGGCGGAAATCCGCCTCCATCTCTTTTGCAAATGTATCAAAATTTTTGGACCAGTCCCACTCATAACCGAACTCTCCGATGACATAGGGCTTGCCGTAACGGCTCTCATAATCGGCAATCGTGCCGGGGATGGCTGCCGTGGCGCAGTAGATATGCTTCTGGTTGACGTCGATGTCCGGAAGGTCGTTGAGACCCTCCAGGTCACGGTGCGAAATGGAGGTCGTCACGATGTGGCCGTAAGGGTCGAGAGACTTGAGATACGACGCCATCTCCCCGTGCCAGGCCACGATGTCTTCGGCCGGAATGGGATTCGCCGGGTCGGCGAACTGTACGTTGTCGATCTCGTTGAAGAACTCCCATGCGCCGATGGAAGGGCTGTAACCCCAGCGGGCGACGATATAACGGAGATAATTGCGGTACCGGGTCTTTGCCGGATCCGACACGAAGAAATCCCGGTCAGCCGTCACATCCCCGGGACCCATGCAGAGCATGATCCGGATGCCGAGCGACTCCGCCAGCGAGAGCACGTGGTCGAGCCGGCCGACGGCGCTGGGATTGAAATATTCGTCCGAAGCCGTGTACCGGGCATTGTTGAAGCCGGCCGGCCGGTCGATGGGGAAATTCCAGGAGCACATCCACATCCGGCAGAAATTCCCGCCGTTGGCGGCCAGAAGCGGCAGCATCACATCGTAATTGTAGCGGTCGTGCCGCTCGTGGAGCGCCTTGAAGAACCGGGAATCATCGTTTTCCCGCGATTCCCAGCAGATGTTTTCGCCAATGCCCCGGAAAGGCGTACCGTCATCGGCCCGGAACGTCCAGTTGCCGTCCGGGTGCAGGATACCGTGGCTTCCGCGCCGGGGCGCGCGTACGCGGAAAGCTCCGCCCGCGGCGTCCGGAATCCGGACGCCCCGCTCGCTGTAGGCAAACCGGTACGAATAAAGGCCCTTCTCCTGCGGCAGGAAGCGGGCCGCCCAGGTACTCTCCGCCCCGGCAGCGCCTTCGACGAAGAAGCACGGGACGGAAAGGGTCTTGCCGGAGGGTGCCGTGAGGACGAGATCCAGCGAAACATCCTCCTGCAGATAAGGGTTCTCCCACTGCCCGCAGAGACGGATGGTAAAGTCAACACGCTCCCACTGGCGCGCCTTCCCGACCTCCTGGCCGAGAATCTGCGCCGGCAGCGGCAGGACCATGCAGAGCAGTCCGAATATGAGGAGCGTACGTTTCATCAATAGCCGGGATTCTGTGTCAGGGTCTGCGCCGAATTCTCGATCTCGGAGCGCATGAACGGCAGATAATAGTTGGCGGGCGTGAATTTGCGCGCCGCCACGTCGACGACCTGATAATTGTACGTATCGCCGGCGCGGGTGATCCGTACGCCCTTGACCGGCTCGTTCAGAACGGTCATCGCTTCCTTCCAGCGGAGGAGATCCCAGTAGCGGTGATCCTCAAAGGCGAGCTCGATGCGGCGTTCGTGCCGGACCGCCTCGCGGAAGGACTCCACGGTGCCGGCCGTCACGGGCGGGAGGCTCACGCTGGCCCGGTCGCGGACCAGCTGCAGGGCTGCCCGGGCCGTCATCGGATAGCCCGCGGGAGCCGAACCCGGGCCGAAGGCCTCGTTCATCGCCTCGGCATAGTTCAGCAGTACTTCGCCCCAGCGGTACGCAACCCAGTTGTGCTGCGCCTTCTGGTCCTGGGTGAGGTTCAGTTCGTCGGTCAGGAATTTCTTGAGGTAGTAACCTGTCTTGCTGGCATTGGCCGCCGCCATGTCATCCGCTTCGCCGGGTGCCTGGGCGATGACGCGGCCGTTCCAGGAACTGCCGTTCACCACCACGGAGTATTCCAGGCGGGGATCGCGGTTGGCATACGGATTATCCGGATTCGGGGCGCCGATGTACTCGTATGCGCTCACCAGGTTGTGCGTCGGGCAGACCCCGCTTTTACCGCCGGACGTAGCGATCGGATAATTGTTCCGCTCCAGGGTGTTGGAGGTGGCGCGGCGGACGACATAGATGGATTCCGGCGACTTGAGGGAATTGGCGCCGGTGAAATAGGTACCGTAATTGGGGTCGAGCGAATACGTGAAGGCCGGGTCCGACAGCAGGTCCGCGGCCGCGCGGGCGGCCCGCTCCCACTTCGACGGGTCATTCGACGGATTGTGCAGCGGGCTGGCGGCGTACAGGAGCACGCGCGCCTTGATGGCGAGCGCCGCACCGCGGGTAAGACGCCCTTCGTACGTGGCATAATCCTTCCACGAATCCGACATGGACGGGCTCCAGTCGTCGATTTCCTTCACGATATATTCCACGCATTCATCATACGTAGAGCGGGAAATCATCTTGCCGCCGGAGGCTTCCTGCGTCTGTTCCACGATCGGAACGCCGCCGTACATCTTGATCAGCTCGGCATAATAATAGGCCCGGGCCACGTGCGCCTCGGCGATATACCAGTTCAGGGAATTGACGTCGCGCGCATAGTTGACGGCATCCGTGATGAGGTTCCGGTTCTGCTCCAGGAGGGCGATGCCCTTACCGTCGGCGACATAGTCGAGGAAGAAATTGGCAGCCCGGATGCCCTCGTAGCAGTTGTTATAATAAGTCCAGAGAGGATTGACGCTGCTGTTGAGGATGCCTTTGTTGAAATAGATCACGTTGGAGGCGGCGGACGTCTGCTCCGCTTCGTCGGAAGCGGATGCAAACAGGTTGCCGTCGATCACGGAATAACCGTAGATCATCGGGGAGTAGAAAGCGTTCGCGAAGCTCCAGATGGTTCCGCGGTTGGTCTCCAGCGTCTCGGAAGTGGACCGGATGTCCAGTCCCGTGTCAAGGAACTTGCTGCAAGCTCCCGCAAGGACAGAAACGGAAAGAAGGACAATCAGAAGGTGTTTTCTTGTTTTCATCTCGGGAAGCTGTTAGAAGTTGACGGAAATACCGGTGTTGAACGTCCTGAGCTGGGGATACAGACCCTTGACATTCTCCGGATCCAGGTTATAGGTTTTCTGGAACGGGCTGACCGTGAAAAGATTCTGCCCGTTGACAAAGACGCGGAAACGGTCTTTCCAGGTATAGCCGACCTCGAGGTTGCGGAGCTTCAGGAACGAAGCGTCCTTGACCCAGAGGGAACTGACGCGGTAATTGTTCTCGTTGCTCCGGGTGGTCAGGCGGGGATACGTCGCACCGGCACGGTTGTCGATTCCCTCGACAGGATAATAGGCCCAGGCACCGCGGGCGATCCCGTATGCGTTGCCGTTGTTGACGAAGGCCACGTTCTGGTTCCAGTTGTCGAGGAGATAGGCGCTGACGCCGGCGACGCCCTGGAAGGCGATCTCCAGGTCGAGCCCTTTCCAGCACACCTTCCCGCCCAGGGTGAAGGTCCATTCAGGCACCCAGCTGCGGCCGATCCGGGTCACGTCGTTCTGGTCGACGACGCCGTTCTTGTCCAGGTCGAGATATTTGACGTCGCCGGGCTGCACCGCCCCGAAGGCCGGAACAGGCAAAGACGCCTTCAGCCTTCCGTCGTCGTCGAAGTCCTGGATGTCATAGAAGCCGTCGGCCACGAGGCCGATATACGTCCCGTAAGGACGGCCGGTGGCGGCATTGAACGGGTACGCGGGCGGCACCTCGCCCATTTCGCGGACAATGTTGCTGGTCCACGCGAGGGTGCCGCCGATATTCCAGGACCAGTCTCCGGACTTCCCGCCATAGGAGGCCGACAGTTCGGCGCCGTAACTGAGCATCCGGCCGATGTTGGAGAACACGTACTGTTTGCCGTAATACCCCATCCGGGAGTGGTCCAGCGTGAGGATATCGGTCCGGTTGTCGAGGAAGGCATCCGCGCTGAGGTGAAGTCCGCCGAAGAGATCAGCATCCACGCCGAGATTGAGCTTCAGGCTCTTCTCGGGACGAATATCCCCGTTGGGTACGAACATCGGGACGAGGGTGTTCTGCCATTCCGGCGTCCCGGAACCCGTGTAGAACGAGCCGATATAGCTGTACGTGAAATAGCTCTTGTAGAGGTAGCGGCCGTTGGAGCCGAAGTCGTTCAGCACGCTGGTGGCGTTGCTGTCGGACGCCCCGGAAAGGCCCGCCGAGGCCCTCACCTTCAGTAACTGAACGACCGGGGAATTCTTGAGGAAGGCTTCTTCCGATGCCACCCAGGCCGCCGAAACGGCCGGATA
>CAMUZW010000002.1 GCA_947165305.1 uncultured Bacteroidales bacterium | reverse complement strand
CGGGAAATGATGACGTTGTCCTGCCAGGCAGGGTCATTATGGTCGTTCGGACCGGCGTGACCGCCCGCGAAGGTACCGAAGTCATCCTCGATGTGGAACGGCTCGATGAAGTTGACGTTCTTCCCGCTCAGGAGTTTGAGGATGTAGGTAATCAGGCCCGCGCCGATGTCGGCCTCCGGCACGAGGACGCTGACGTTCTCATTGAACCACTGCGGATAGAAGCCCGCACGGCAGCCGGCGGTGCGGAAGGTCGCCTGGTCGATGTCGTTGTAGACATAGCAGTCGATGTCGTTCTTCTCGGCGAGTTTCTTGATACCGAGGGTTGCCTTGACGCAGCCGATGAATTTATCATACTCCACGTCATCCATCATCTTGTATTTGGAGGTAAGCTCGTCGGCATACGCCTTGACTTCCTCGTCGGTGAGGTTCTCGATCTCGGTGCCGTAGTCGCTGTAGGGAAGATAGTGAATCTCCGGGCCGATCTTGGAAAACAGGTCGTAGTTGTCGATATAGGTGGACCACATCGCCTCGTTCATATTGGCCATCAGGCCTACGTTGGAATGCCTCAGAATAGCACGGGTGCGGGCGGCGTCGGCAAAGATGCGGACCTTCTCCGTAATCTCCTCCCGATTGCCCATCACGGTCTTGACATTCTCCCGCCCGATACGGGCGACGCTGCCGGAGCCCTCCAGCGAACCGACCAGCGTGCCGGCGCAGAGGTAATCCACGAAGTCATCCTCATCGAGGGTCGTCTCGAAAGTCATCCGGGGCTTGGCGACATTGCAGAAGATAATCGGCATCTCCGGGCAGTCGCGGAGGAACCGGATCCAGGCGAAATCCTCGCTCCAGCTCAGGAATTCGGCGTAGACGAAGTCGACCTTTTCATTGAAGAACAGGTTCATCGCCCGTTCGGCGTCCTCCCGTTCATAGACAATCCCGGGATCTACCAGGTCCAGGAAATCCATCGTGGCCTTGATCTCCTTCACGGCGATATCCTTGCGCTCACCATAGGTTCCCCGCTTGGGGCCGTAGAGGTTCTTGAACCGCGGCGAAGCTATCAACAGCAATCCCGCCTTCGGCTTTCTGGTTTTAAGACTTTTCTGCATGGCAAATTATTTTATAAATACTTTGAATTGATCTCTTCCGTCATTCCGGGCACCACTGTTACTGTGGTACACTGTGGTGCAAATATAATAAAAAAAATTGGCATTCCGCAAGAGAATGCCAAAAGTTCATAAAAACAAGTTAAGGCCTGGTAAAAAGCATCCGCCGGCCGGTCGTGAAAAACAGCGGACTGTCCCTGACGGTGCGATAATCCGTGATCTGCTCAAAAATCGCCAGATATTGGTCATTGCGATAGACAAGAAGAGCCGAGTCGGCCTGCGCAGCCGGATCATCGGCCTGGTCAAGGGCCTCAAGACGGCTGACGATCTCGCACCGGAGCAGTTCGGTCGTCCGGGTTTCGTCTGCATAGAAAATGGCTACGGAGGAATCCTCATAGTAGTGGTATTCTCCGGAATCCAGATAACGGGTATAGTCCCCCAGTTCGACATGGCCGCTCAGAAAATGCGACTTCATCTCTCCTTCTTCCAGAACCGGGGGATCCGTCACCCGGCCTTTCTCTTCCCGGAGACGCCATTCATCAAACATCAGGGTCCCATATTGTCCGTAACGGGCCTCGAAGGCGGCGTTCCCCATCTCCCGCTCAAGATACCACCAGGCACCGTAGGCGGCCTTCCAGGCCTTTTCCAATTCCGGCGAAGCCGCTATCTCGCGATAAGGCGTCTGAGAAGGCAGCTTACCGTCAGTCAGCAGTAGCGGGAGCATCTTCTCCAGCCGCGTCTGCTGGCTCCGGATGCCGAAGTCCTTCGCCCGGATACCCGGGATGAAAGTAATCAGGATGGCCGCCCCGCCCACGATCAGGCTCATCCGCTGGAAAGAGCGCATCTTCGGGAACAAGAGGAAGGCGGTAAACAGCGTCAGCAGCAGGGCGGCCGCAATCAGATAAAACCGCTGCTCGGTCAGTCCGTACTCCCCGACCCGGCGGAACACGCCGATCCACAGCAGCAGGAGCGGTGCGATGGCCATATAAGGGAAATATTTGTAATACCAGTCAAAATGCCGTACTTCCAGGAGTTCTTGCAGCAGCCGGCAGACGAGGGCCACGCCAATGAAACTGCCCACCAGATAGGCGACGCCGCCATCCGGAAGCCGCCATTGGAACAGGATACGGAGGATGTACAGATACAGAATAACGGAATAAATCAGCAGGCCGGGCGAAAGGATATAATCCACCAGGATGGTCAGGATTTTATTCCCTTTCTGCGTTTGCGTCTTCTCGGAGATAAAGAGACAGCAAAGGAGCGGGACCAGCACCAGCCAGATCAGGAGATTCGGATAGACATACCACCGCTCATGGATATGTCCGGAAAGGAACAGGAAACTGACGGATGCGATGATGGCTGAAATAACGCCGGAGAGCAAGCCTCCGATCAGGCAGGCTTCGATTCCCTTGAAGAGCGCATGGATGATCCCGCTGCCGTAAGACTCGTTATCCTTGGCGGAGCATCCGGCAAAGAGCACGATAAAAGCCACCAGATAGATCACAATCGTAATGGCTTTTCCGGGCTCGTCGGGGCACAGGAGCCAGACGGGAATCCAGAGCGCCCACGATGCGATATAGAGCGCCGTCCAGACCACCTTCCGGCATTGCCGCGCAAAACGGTGCAGGCAGAATGTCAGGATATACAGCGGAAGGAAATAAAGGAAAGGAACCCCCGCCATGACTTCCAGGTCGGTGAGGATGGACAAGACAAAAAACGTCACGCCCAGCAGCGCCTCCATCGGGAACTCCCGGAAACTGCGGACCACCCCCGCTCCCAGGGCCCTGATCCTGTCTGTAAATTTGCTCATACTGCTAGTAAATGTCTTTCAGGGTGATGGTCTGGCGGACCGTCATGGATGGGTCGTCGAGGGTTGCGTCGATGATGAGCGGCTCACCCGCGATGACGCTGTGCTCCAGGAAGCGTTTCTGTTCCGGCCAGGTCTCTTCCATATTGGCCGCCATATCATGCGAATGTCCGAGATAGCGGTAAATCTGATAGGAGCACCCTGTCTTGGCAAGGATACCGACCAGCGAACTGCTGCCATACATCCCGCGCTTGCCGAAGGCCGTCTTATCATACTCCACAGCCCCGTCATCGGTACCGTGGAATAGCAGGTGCGGACAGGGGACATCCTCATAGGAGGGCTTGCCGGTATCCGTCACGATGGCCCCCGCAAAGGACATCACGCCCTTGAAGTGGAAGCCTTCCGGAAGCTGCTTCGACAGCGCGCGCCGGTTGCAGGATTCACATACCGCAGAAAGCGAGATCATCGCTCCGGCAGAACTGCCTGAAACAACGATATTATCCATTTCTACGCCGAGTTCGGGATGCGCCGCAAGATAAGTAATGGCCGAGAAAACATCCTCTACGCCCATGTCCACCGCCCGTTTCGTCTTTTTGGCCGCGTCGATCAGATGCGCCAGGTCAAAGCGCATCTCGACACCCTTGAGCCCCAGCCGGTAATCGACGCTGACAATGCGGTAGCCGTCCTTCAGGAGCTGGTCGAACCAGGGGAAGCAGAACGGATCGTTCCGCCGGCCCGTGACGAAGCCGCCGCCGAAGACATACAGCACGGTCGGTTTATGGCGCCCGTCCGGCAGGATGTCCATCCCCGGTGCCGGGGCATACATATCCAGATACAGGTCGCAGGTGTCCCTGTGGGCAAAAAGACGGGTTTCCGTCGGCTCCAGCAACATCTCGCGGCTCGCAATGAACTGTGCGGACACCGGGAGCGCCAGCAAGGCCGATACAATCACCAGTAAAACCTTTCTCATATGAATATCGATAATAACATTTCTACATTCCGCCCTGGGCCGCCGAAGTCTGGGAGCCGGATCGTTCGCCGCTCATCACGTCATCGTTGGTGATGGTATGCTTGACGGAGGCCGTCTGAATCCCCTTCTTGCCGAAGTTCCAGGCCAGGTTAAGACCGATGCTGCGGATCGGGAACCGCATCAGCCCGTCGAGCGTGAAATCCTTGCCCGCAGAATGGTTCCGGAAGCGTGCCGGGCCCTTGTTGAGGTTGGTGAAACCTTGCAGGGTAATGCTCAGCCGGTCGTCGAGGAAACTCTTGGAAATGGCCATCGAAAGCCCCATGAATCCGCCGTTCCAGCCTTGGAGCGAATGGCGCCGGGAAGAGGCGAAGAAATTGGCGCTGAGACGGATATCCCACGGAATCGTCTGCTGCGCACCCACCATCAGGAAGCCTGTCAGGCCATGGTTTGACTGGTCAAGTTCCTTGGCGCGGAAGGTCTGATAGCCGCCCTCGCCGCGGGAATAGATCCGCGTATCCTTCCAGGGATTCCAGCTCACAAAATAATTGAGGCCCGCCTGGTGGGAATCGACGATATTGCCATAGGTATTCTGAAGGATCATCACGGAGGCATCTTCCGGGTCCTCTCCGTAGAAACTGTATTGCGAGATGCCGCCCTGGCCGTAATGGTAACTTGCCCCTGCATTGACGACCACTTTCTGCGAGAAGTAATGGTATTCGAGCTTGAGGGAATGGTCCAGGGAAGGTTTCAGGTCGGGATTTCCGTAGGAAATGGACGTGGTGCTGCTCCGGTTGATGAACGGAGAGAGATAGCTGATACCAGGCCGGCGGATGCGCATATTGTACGCCAGGCCGATATTCTGCGTCGCCGCGAAATTCCACTGGACGCTGGCATTCGGCACCACCGAAGGGTAATGGATCAGCGGCCAGCGGGTCCCGTTCTCGACGGCCTTCTGGATGGTGTGCTCATAGCGGAGACCGGCCTTGAGACCGAACTTTCCGACGGTTCCGGCATATTCGGCGTAAGCCGCAGCAATGTAGTTGTAGTGCCGGTAATTGACCTTATTCTCGCTGAGGACCGTCTCTTCGGCGGCCGTTTCGTCAAATTGCCGGTAAAGATCGTCGGCCTTGTTGAAGCGATAGATGAACTTGACTCCGGTGGAAAGGGTATGCTTGGAATTGACGATCGGCGTCGTAAAGTCTGCCTGGAAAGTATGCGAGGAACTGCGGTCGTTCGTCAGCACCCGGCGGGGATGCAGGGCCGTCCCTATGACATTGCTATACTCGGAGAAGGAATTCCCCTTCTCGGGATCGATGCCGAAACGGTAAGAAAGCGTCAGCATGCGCTGGCTATCGGAGCGGAAGGTGTGCTGGTAGTCCAGCCCGGCATTGATGCCATAGTAGACACCTGTCTGTGACGAATATGAGTCATAACTGTAGAGCGGAGCCTCTGCCTGAAGGGCTGTAAGCATTCCGGGCGCAGCAGACTTATAGGCCCAGTAATCGAATCCGAGCGAGGCGCTTACGAGATTGAGCGTATCCGCTTCATAACTGGCGTTGACCTGGGCAAACGTGAAGGGAACCTGTTGCCTCACCGGACCGGCTGTCGAAAGAATCGAGATATCTCCGTTCGTCTGCGTCGATTCGGAAGAAGCGCCGCGGACATCCTGGTAAGCGCTGTTGAGATTCATCCCGAAGGAAAATTTCTTCTTGCGGGCCTGTAAGAAGAGGCCGCCGTCAACGCTCCACTGCGAGTTGGCGCCGATGTTCAGGGATCCGCTGACGCCGTCGGGAATGGCGCTGGATCCGTCGCTGTTACGTACCGTGACGAGATTCAGGACGCCGCCCGTCCCCTCGGCGTCATACTTCGCGCCGGGATTGGTGATGACTTCAATATTCTTGACGGCCGTGGCCGGCATCGCCTTGAATACCTTGGAGGGATTGGCCGAAAGCATCTCGTTGGGCTTGCCGTCGACATAAACCTTGAAGCTGGAGCTGCCGTTGACCGTGATGTTGTCCTGGCCGTCCACCGTGACCATCGGGACCTTGCGGAGCATATCCAGGACCGTCGTCGCCTTGGCATCCACATCCTCGGACACGTCATATGTCACCTTGTCGACATCCATCTTGATAAGTTTACGGGCCGACACGACTTTCGAACTCTCCAGCGCCTGCAAGTCATCCTCCAGGGGGATATCTCCCAGATCCACGGGCGTCCCGTCCATCGTAAGCTCGCGGCGGATACTCTTGCGGCCCATATTCTCGATAAGCAAAGTATAGGGAGTACCATTCTGTATGGACTTCCCTTCCAGGGTAAAGACGCCAAGCGAGTCGCTGATGGCGTATGCACGTACGGACTCCCCTTCCAGGAGTTGCACGACCGCACCGGTCTCGGGGGCGGACGTATTCCCGTCAACCAGGCGGCCTGTCGCCCGGTTCTGTGCAAACAGGCCCGCGGGGATCAGGGCCAGACACACCAACAATAATCTTTTCATAAGGACCTTAAATAGTGTATTAGTTTAATAGTACACTGCAAAGGTATGGTAAATAAATGATATATGCAAATTATTTCAGAAATCTTTTTGTCAGTTCGCTATAGGCATCAATCCGGCGGTCGCGGAGGAAGGGCCATCCCTTGCGGACGTATTCCGTGCGGTCGAGGTCGATTTCGACCACCTTAACCCCCTCTTCATCGTATCCGAACTCGGAGAGGATCTCACCCTGCGGGCCGGTGGCGAAGGAGTGTCCCCAGAAATCCAGACCGGGCGTATGTCCCGACGGATCGGGCTCGACGCCGGTACGGTTGACGGTGATCACCGGAAGGCCGTTCGCCACGCTGTGACCGCGCTGGACAAGCTGCCAGGCCTGCCGCTGGACCGCCTGTTCCTCTTTGGCGTCCGTCGCGACGCCGCCGATCGCCGTCGGGTAAATCAGGAGTTCCGCCCCGGCGAGGGCCATCAGACGGGCCGCCTCCGGATACCACTGATCCCAGCACACCAGCACGCCGAGCGTCCCCAGCGATGTCTTGACCGGTTTGAATCCGAGATCCCCGGGCGTGAAGTAAAACTTCTCGTAGTATCCCGGATCGTCGGGGATGTGCATCTTGCGGTACTTCCCGGCGATCGTCCCGTCCTTCTCCAGGACGACGGCGGTATTGTGATACAGGCCCGGAGCCCGGCGCTCAAAGAGGGAGAGCACCAGCACGATGCCGAGCTCCTTCGCCAGGGCGCCGAAACGCTCGGTGGAAGGCCCCGGAATGGGCTCTGCAAGATCGCAGAGCGCGGCATCCTCCGTCTGGCAGAAATACACGCTGTTGTGGAGTTCCTGCAGCGCCACGAGCTGTGCGCCACAAGCCGCCGCCCTCCGGATATTCTCCTCCAGTTTCCGGACATTCGCTTCGATGTCCGCTCCGCAGCGCTGCTGCACCAAACCAATCTTAATGTTTCTCATCTTTCTTTACTTAGTTTATACTACTTAAGCACAGGAACGGCTCCCGAGAGGTCCCAGACCGTCTCGGACCAGCCGAGCGTGCGGGCGACGGACGATACCGTCGAACCGGCAGCCGCGGCCTTCCCGTGATACGGGCTGAACCATTTTGCCGAACCGGCCGGCTGCGCGAGCGGGCTGGAAGGCGAACTGTCCGCATGGTCAAAAAGCACGTTGAGCGAAGCGTCGCTGTAGAATTCGAGGGCCATATCCGGATTCCGCCAACAGTTCTTGAGCGTGTTGGGCCTCGAGGAGCAACCGATGACGGCGCCCCCGCTGTAGTGACTGGCCGGATTCTCCCCTCCGGAAGTGATCGTTTTTACGGAAGGATTAAAAGCGATGCAATTCTCAACGGTCGTATTGACATCCAAGTCGAGGCCGGAGGACGATCCCTGCCGGCCATAAGCGCGGCCGATGAGACCGCCCACGGCATAGACGCCGGCTACAGGGCCCGTCGCATAACAATTGCGGATGGTTGAATTCTTGGGCAGGTCGCCCGCCAGGCCGCCCGTATAAGAGCCGGTCCCGGCAATTTCCATCGCAGATCCGCAATCGCTGACGCTGAGTCCGTTATTGGTCGAACGGCCGACGATGCCGCCGACAACCGCCGCTCCGATGAGCTTACCGGAAGACGTGCATTGCCGGATGGTCGCGCCGCTGCCCGTGGAGGCGTTGCACTGGCCGAGGATGCCCGCGACAAGGCCGTCGGCGCCGGTCAGATTGCCCGTATAGGTACATTTTTCGATGGTAACTTCGCCGGCGGTATGGGCAGCGATGCCACCTATGTAACTGCTGGTGGTTCCGGAGGCCTCGTCCGTTACGGTAATATTCGCGGCGACGGTGCATCCGGAGATGGTTCCGTTGCCATAGTAGCCGACGATGCCGCCCGCCACGTCGTCCCGCGCGGTGATATTCATCGTGCTGCTGCAGTCGGTGATGTCGAGTTTGGTGGCGCACTGGCCCAGGATGCCGCCGCAGGCGCGGCCGCTCCTTGTCGTCATCGTTCCGGACGTGGTGCAGCGCGTGATGGACACGCCTTCCCGTGCCTCCCCGAGAATGCCTCCGACAGCATAATAGGTGGAAGAATAAGCGCCCGCCGACGTCCGCTCGACGATACCGTCAAAAGAGCAGTCCACGAATTCTCCTCCTCCCGCGCGACCAGTCAGGCCTCCGATATTCGTAGAGGCGGAAGTGGACACCTTCCCGCGGACCACGTGCACATTCTCCAGACGGCCCTGCAGGGTGCTCTCCAGATTTCCCACCCACGCGGCGACGATGCCGCAGGGAGAACTAGCGGTGGTCACGACCTCCGAATCCTCCACCGTCAGGTTCTTCACCTCGCCGTGCAGGATACCGAACAGGCTCGCGCGGCTGGATGCCGTGCAGTGAAAATGCGTGATCTTGTGGTTCTGCCCGTCATACATAATGCCGAAAGCCTTGTTTTCGTCGTTCAGGGGAAGCCAGTTCTCCACGCCCGAGAAATCGATATCCGCTATCTGGCGGAACCATGTATAGGCATTCTCCTCGATCAAGTTGCGGATGTTGTTGAAATCCTCGACGGACCCGATCAGATAGGGATCGCTCTCGCTTCCTTTGCCGGACAGTTCCCGGTTCCAGGATGCCGGCGACGTAACCAGGCGGTGCACATAACCCTGGTACAAAGTCTGAGGACCGGGGAGGAACGTGTCCGTATAAACATCTCCGGAGACTGTCGTCACGGTAATGGTCACTTTCTTATCCGCGGAGAGAACAATTTCCCCGGCGGGAAGATATGCTGTGAAGCCCAGGCCGGCCAGAGTGCCGTCCTCCACTTCGATACGGCGTTCGTCAATACCCTCGCCGGCGAAAGAGACCGAGGCGATGGCAGATGCCGTCGCAGGCAGGTTGAGGACCAGACAGAGGCAGCCCGACTGCGAGAAGGTCCCGCCGTGTTCCGCTGCCCAACCATAGCTGAAATGGATGTCCTCGAAACTGTCGACACCCGTCAGCGTTGCGTCATAATGGAGGTGCGAGAAATCGCCGTCCGACTTCTGAACAATTGTCTCCGTCATATAATCCAGGACGGACGTCGTGATATTGAAACGGTCGCCGGAGGGCGCCTTCCCTTCGAAAACGCCCTTCGTTCCCTGAGAGGAAACCAGCGTGAAGAATTCATCACCGATACAAATCTGGTCGCCCTCCTGCCAGGAAGGGGCGAATCCGCCTTTCCCGTTATCGGAAAGCGATACGCGGGTATCGATCTTTTCCACTTCCGGCAGGGTGGCCGTAATCTGTACGGTCTCGCCGGCCTTGTAGGCCTTTTTAAGCGCCACGGATGCCTCGGTGGCGTTTTCCTGGGCGCAGGCGGCCGCCATCAGGACGGCGATGCCAAGCATGAACAATGTCTTTTTCATAGCGCTCTACGGTAAATAGTCCTTGCAAGTGTCGTAAATCTTGTCCGCCATCTTCTTGAAGGCGGGAGCGGTAGGATGACTGCCGCTGCACTTCTCGATGGAATCTCCGACGAAGTTGACGTACGGCAGGCCGAAGTGCTCGGCAACGGCCTTGTTGGCCGCCTCGTAGTCGGCTGTCAGGCGGTCACCGATCAGCATAATGATCTGCACGCCCTCATAGCGGTTCTGTAGCATCTTCACCAGCAGGATCATCGCGCTCCGGTAGCTGTTTGCATCAAGCTGTCCGATCGGAAGATCCCAGTCGTAGGAGCCCAGGGGGGAACTCTGGTTGCGGTCGTTAGTGCCGCCGTGGATGATGATGATGTCGGGATCGACGAAGGCATAGGCCCTGTCCACGAACCCGGCAGGCGTAGGCTGACCGCTTGAACGGCCGTTCTTGACTTCATGGACTACGCGGGTGCCGGACCAGGAATTGTTTACGTCCAGCGTCCCGTGCTGCATATTGTCGTAGATAACGCGCCACCACCAGGTCTTCTCCTTGCTGTCTACCGCCTTGGCCGCAAGCGTTGCGTCGGCGTTGCCCACATTCGGGTCGTTTGCCGGATAGAAAGCGGTATATTCGGGGCTGCACATCGTTCCGTCGAAGGTGGAGATAGAGTCGCCGATGATGCCGACCTTGCGGGTAGGCTGCTCGTCAGGCGACGCAAAATCCAGCGTTACTGCAACCGTCCGGCCCGCCTCTGCCGTCACCGTCCCGGTGAACTGGTAGGTATAGCGCGAGGTCGTGACGGTAAACTTGCCGTCATAGGTCCCGGGAAGGCACAGGATACCGAATTCTCCGGCATCGGGCGCATGCAGTACGGCAGGACGGTGAACGGGATCCTGCGATGCCCAGGTCATCGTGACGGTATGGCCGCCGCCGGTAACATCGCCGTCCTTGACGGTGCCGACGATATCCTTGTCGGCCGTGTAACTGACAGACAGGACGCGCTCATCCACCGCATAATACTTGCTGTCCTGAAGAAGGACCTTGAGGCCCGCCGTATTGTCGGATACCTTTCCTTCAAGATCCTCGGCGGCAGTCATATAGAACTTGGACTGATCCGCCGGAATGACGGTCTCAACGGGTGGAACGGGATCGGGGCCGGGCCCCGGGTCGGGAGCGGGTTTTGGCTGCTTGTGGCAGGCAACCGTCACCAGCAACATCATCATCGCACTCCTCAGAAATAATTTTCTCATCATAGGTTATTAAGCTTTAATATTACATATATCCTTCCGGGAAATTCATTGTGACGCAGTGGAGGCCGCCGTGGCCGGAAAGCAGCGGACGGCAGTCGATTACCTCGACATCCCGCCCGGGGAAGGCTTTCGCAATCTGTTCTGCCGCAACTTTGTCCAAAGCACTCCCCGCCCCCGGGACCAGCACGGCCCCGTTTACGACGAGGAAATTGGCATAGGACGCGGGAAGACGGTAATCCTCCAGATACATCGGCTCCGGAAGCGGCAGCGGCAGCAGCCGGTATGGTTTGCCGTCCAGCGTCCGGAAAGCCCGCAGGTCCTTTTCCATCGCCTTCAGGGGTGCGTAATTCTCGTCCGAAGGATCGTCGCAGGCCGTATAGAGAATCGTATCATCCGGCGCAAAGCGGGCCAGGATGTCGATGTGGGAATCCGTATCGTCTCCGGCAATACCGCCATGATCCAGCCAGAGCACCCGCTGCAGGCCGAACGCCTGCTTCAATTCGGCTTCAATTTCCTCCTGCTCCAGATATTCGTTGCGATTGTCAGACAGCAGGCACTCCGAAGTCGCCATCAGGGTCCCCTTTCCGTCGCAGTCAATACTTCCCCCTTCCAGGACGAACGGACGCATATCCACACACATGACCTCCGGCCGGAAAGCATGCTGGAAGAAGATAGTACGGGTAATCAGATTATCAAGGTTGGAAGCGAACTTCAAGCCCCAGCCATTGAAGACAAAGTCGTACAGATACGGCTCACCCTGATCTCCCCAGACGGCGATACCGCCATGATCCCGTGCCCAGGTATCATTGAGCGGAGCGACTTGAAACTGAATCTTCTCCACGTCCAGATCCAGGCCGTCTGACCGGACGATCTCCGCGAGACGGGCCTTGCAGACCGCCACGTCCGCCGTAACGATCAGGAGCCGTTCCCGGCGCAGGATTGCTTCGGCAATCCGCGCGTAACACCGCTGGACCTCCGGCAATTCATACCAAGGAGTACTTTCATCCGGCCAGGTCAACTGCACACCGGACTGTTTTTCCCATTCGGCAGGTAGTCGCATCTTATTCCAATAATTATAACTTACAAATATAAAAAAAAATAGATTCCGGGACAAGCCCGGAATGACAACGGAGAAAGGCCCGGCATAACAAAAAAGGGATGCCCCGAAGGACATCCCTTACAATTCTGCAAGAGTCTCTGACTACTTGAGGGTGATGGTGACGCAACGGTTCTTCGCAGGAGTGTCGAAGATGTTGTTGGAGGCACCTTCAGCCTTGATCTCAATGTTGTCCTCGCTCAGGCCATACTTGTCGATGAGGAGCTTCTTGACAGTCTCGGCACGACGCTCGGTCAGCTTCTGGTTGTAGGCAGCGGTACCGGTCTGCTTGTCGGCGGAACCGACGAGGACGACCTTGCTGTCCTTGTTGAGAGCATCACCGGCGAAGTACTCGAGATGCGCTTTCTCACGGCTGGAGAGGGTGGACTTGTCAATGTCGAAGTAGACAATGCCAGGACCGCTCTTCTTGCCTTCGCAGTTGACCTCGATGAACTCACCATCCTTGTAGATGTAAGTCTGACCATCCTTCAGGCCTTTGTA
Source organism: uncultured Bacteroidales bacterium (assembly GCA_947165305.1). GTDB lineage: Bacteria > Bacteroidota > Bacteroidia > Bacteroidales > UBA932 > Cryptobacteroides. The sequence goes on along the minus strand of CAMUZW010000002.1, from coordinate 40,706 downwards.
CTTGGCGTTCTCAGCCTCAAGCTCGGCGATACGATCCTTAAGAGCGGCGTTCTCAGCCTCGAGCTCTTCGCAACGCTTCTTGAGGGCGTTGTACTGATCGGTGGTGAAAGGAACAGGGATAACGACCGGCGTAATGCTGGTGTGACGGTCCCAGTTGCTCTTGCCAAGGTTGAACATCAGACCGAGGGTTGCGCTCGGAAGGAGGGAGAGGAAGATCTCAGGGTTGGCGTTAAGGGCGGCGTTGCGCACCATAACAGCCTGGATCTGCAGGTAGAGGTCGACATGCTTCGAGAGACGGAGGTCATTGAGGAGACCGAAACCGAGGCCGAACTCAAGATTGTTCATCTTCTTCTCTCCACCGGTGTCATATACATGATCATAGAACACAGAGGTGAAGTAAGGAACGAACTCCCAGAAACGGGTCTCCTTGTAGCCACCGATGGTGTTGGAGATGTTCCAGAGAACGTCGGCATTGACAGAATGAGCAAACCAGCGGTTCTTCTCATCAGTGTTACCGGGGATGGGAATCGGTTTACGGTCAGTCACGCCCTTGTAGCCGATACGGGTACCGACGCAGGGAGTAAACCACTTACCGACAAAACCTTCACCGGCGATGCCGATGTTGAGTCCTTCCTGACCCTTGTCCCAGTAGGTGTTGACACCACCACCGAGGCCGATGAACCAGTTCGACCAGAATCCGTTGGTCTCATAAGCACCACGGACGATCTTGCCGTTCTCGTCACGATTGGCGTTCTCCTGGGCGGAGGCGCTGAAAGAGACGGAGAGCATCGCTGCAACAGCGATAGCTCCGAGAATTGTTTTAAAACCTTTCATAATAACTAGTTATACAATAATTAAATTTGCATTCTACTTATTTGCGGGATATACCATACCCCTTTCAACTCACAAATTTAAGGATAAAAATGATATCTGCAAAACTTTTTAAAAATATTTTCATTTTTTTGTGGCTTCCCCAAAAGATATCCGCGCGTTTTAGTATCTTTACAAACCAAAACACAGCAACATGAAATTCCGGCTCCAATCCCCCTATGCTCCGTCGGGCGACCAGCCCGAAGCCATCGATGCACTCTGCAAGGCTCTCTCAGAGGGTGTTGACGATGTAACCCTCCTGGGTGTGACGGGGTCCGGAAAGACCTTTACGATGGCGGGCGTCATCGAGCGGCTCCAGCGGCCGGCGCTCATTCTGAGCCACAACAAGACCCTGGCAGCCCAGCTATACGGCGAATTCAAGTCCTTCTTCCCCGACAACGCGGTCGAATATTTTGTATCCTACTATGATTATTACCAGCCGGAGGCCTATATTCCGGTGACGGATACTTACATAGAAAAGGACCTCAGTATCAACGAGAAAATCGACGAACTCCGCGTCAGTGCGGCCTCTGCCCTCATGTCGGGCCGGCGCGACGTCATCGTCGTCTCCAGCGTATCGTGTCTCTACGGCATCGGCAATCCGGATGACTTCCACGACCAGACCGTCAAGGTGCGCAAAGGAGAAAAGATGTCGATGACCCGCCTCCTGTACCGCATCGTGGATGCCCTCTATTACCGGACCGAGACCGATTTCAAGCGGGGATCTTTCCGCGTCAGAGGCGATACCGTCGACATCTTCCTCGGCGGCGCCGACTACGCGGCCCGCATCGAATTCTTCGGCGACGAAGTCGACGCCATCTCGCTCATCGACCCCGTCACGGGCGCGACCTTCGAGAAACTGGACGAAATCCTCCTCTACCCCGCCAAGAACTTCGTCACCTCCAAGGAAAAGGGCGCGAAGGCGGTCAGCCAGATCCAGGACGACCTGGTGAAACAGCTCGAATATTTCGAATCCGTCGACAAGGGCCTCGAAGCCCGCCGGCTCAAACAGCGCGTCGAATACGACATCGAAATGATCAAGGAAATGGGCTACTGTCCCGGCGTAGAGAACTATTCCCGTTACTTCGACGGCCGGAAGCCCGGGCAGCGTCCCTTCACCCTCATCGACTATTTCCCGAAGGATTTCATCACCTTCATCGACGAGAGCCACGTCACCCTGCCGCAGATCCGCGCCATGTTCGGCGGAGACCATTCCCGCAAATCCACCCTGATCGAATACGGATTCCGGCTTCCGGCCGCAGCGGACAACCGGCCGCTCACTTTCAACGAATTCGAGGAAGTCACCGGCCAGACGGTCTATGTGAGTGCGACGCCGGCCGAATACGAGCTGGAGCGCTCGGACGGACTCGTCGTCGAGCAGATCGTCCGGCCGACAGGCCTGCTGGACCCTCCGATTGAAATCCGTCCCACCAAAAACCAGGTCGACGACCTGATGGAAGAGATCCGCATCCGAGCCGAAAGGGATGAGCGGGTGCTCGTCACGACGCTTACCAAGCGGATGGCCGAGGAACTTGACTCCTATTTCCGCAAGACGGGCGTCCGCTGCCGCTATATCCATTCGGATGTCGATACGGCCGAACGCGTAGAAATCATCGAAGACTTCAAGAACGGGCTTTTCGACGTCCTGATCGGCGTCAACCTGCTCCGGGAAGGCCTGGATATCCCGAGCGTCTCGCTGGTGGCCATCCTGGACGCCGACAAGGAAGGCTTCCTCCGCTCGACGAGGGCCCTGACCCAGACGGCGGGCCGGGCGGCCCGGAACCTCAACGGCCTCGTCATCATGTACGCCGACACCATCACCCAGAGCATGGACGAGACCATCCGCGAAACGGAACGCCGCCGGCGCAAACAGCAGGAATACAATAAACTGCACAACATCACCCCTACCCAGGTCGGCACCAAGTCCAACATCCTCGTCAGCGAGCTGGTCAATGCCAAAGAAGACACAACCCACATCAGCGGCTTCGTCAGCGCGAAGGACTCCGTCTCGGACCCGACGTACATCCCTTCCCCTTCCGAGCTCGGCAAGGGCAAGATCACGGTCGGGTTCGGCCACGACGCCGTCCGCGAGCCGGGTTCCGCCTACGTCGACGGCTACATCACGGCCGACCTCGCCGCCGTCCTGCAGGACCCGGTCATCCGTTCGATGTCACGGGAACAGGTGGAGAAAACGGCCGCGGAGGCCAAACGCAAGATGCAGAAGGCCGCCGCCGCGCTCGACTTCTCCGCCGCGGCACGCTACCGCGACGAGATGTGGGCACTGGAGCAATATCTCAAGGTGTGGAAAGCGTAGCGGTCAGATCCGCGTAATCTTCTGAACGCCTTTCAGCTGTTTGATCCTGGACACGACTTTGTCGAGCTCCAGGTTGGAGGGAACGGCGATCTTCATCGCGATCTCGTACGTCCCGGCCCGGCTGTTTTCGGTCACGTTGAAGGTACGGATCGATGCCTTGAAAGAATTCACGATGTCCATGACCCGTCCCGGGGTCCCCGCCTCGAGGTCGACCGTCACCTTGACGGTCGCCTGGAAGTTGCCGCTCGAGGGAGCGTCGGCCCACTTGACCTTCTGGATACGGTAAGGATACTGCTCGATCAGGCGGGCGGCGTTCGGGCACGACATCCGGTGGATCTTGATCCCCGCATCCCGCGTCACGAAACCGAAGACATCGTCACCGAACACCGGATGGCAGCAGCGCGCCATCTTGTAGTCGAGCCCCTTGACGCCCTTGGCGCTGAGGACGAGGATGTCGTCATGGCTCTCGGAGATACCGTGCTTGACCTTGGCCGCTTCCGCCGCTTTGGCCGCTTCGACGGCTTCGGCGTGCCGGCGTTCCTCCGACAGGATGTAATCCTTGATGACGTTCACGTCCAGCGTCCCCGCTCCGATCGCCGCGAAAAAGCCGTTGACGGTGGAGAAGTGATGCTGTTTCATGAACTCCGACAGCATTTCGTTGGGGAATTCGAGCTTCCAGTTCTTCAGGCGGCGCAGGAGCAGTTCCTTGCCGTCCGACGCCTTGGCGAATTCCATCTCGCTGAGTGCCTGGCGGATCTTGGTCCGGGCCTTGGAGGTCACCACATAATTGACCCAGTCCGCAGACGGATGCTGGTTCTTGCCGGTCAGGATTTCGACGACGTCGCCGGTCGTGAGTTTTTCCCGGATGGATACGGCCTTCCCGTTGACCTTCCCGCCCAGGCAGCGTACACCGAGTTTGGAGTGGATGCCGAAGGCAAAATCAAGCACCGTCGCCCCAGTCGGAAGGATCCGGAGCTCGCCGGTGGGCGTAAAGACGAATATTTCCCGGGAGGGCGGCTGCGGAAGGTCTTCGGGCGAATCGTTGTCGGGATGCTCGAGCGCATAACGGACGGCCGTAAGCCACTTGTCCATCGTCTCTTCGCGCTTGATGCCCTTATAGGACCAGTGCGACGCAAAGCCGTTCTCGGCCACGTCATCCATCCGGCGGGTGCGGATCTGCACCTCGAGGTATGCGCCCTCGCGGTTCTTGACGGTAATATGGAGGCTCTCGTAACCGTTCGGCTTGGGATTGGTGATCCAGTCGCGGAGACGGGACGTATCGGGCTCGTATTCTTCCGTCACGAAGGAATACACCTGCCAGCAGAGGTCCTTTTCGACCTTCGGGTCCTCCTCGCAGTCGATGATGAAGCGGATGGCGAAGACGTCATAGACTCCCTCGAAGGGGACCTTCTGTTTCTCCATCTTGGCCCAGATCGAATATGCCGCCTTGGTGCGGATCTTGAGCTTATACCGGATGCCTGCTTCATCGAGCCGCACCTTGAGCGGTTCGATGAATTCCGCCATCAGTTTGTTGCGGTCGCGCTCCGTCGCCTTGAGTTTATTGGTGATCAGGCGGTACTTCTCGGGCTCGGCATACCTGAGGTAAATATCCTCCATCTCCCGCTTGATGTTGTAAAGCCCGAGCTGGTGCGCCAGCGGAATATACAGCATCAGGGTCTCGAGGATCTTCTGCTCGCGGGAGGTCTTCGGGAATATCTGCAGGTTGCGCATCACCTCCAGCCGGTCGGCCAGTTTGAGCACCGTCACGCGCGGGTCGCGGGAATACTGGATGATGAGTTTCTTGTAATTCTCCGCTTCGAGGCGGGTGTCCTTCGGCTTGATGGTCGAAATCTTGTTGAGACCGTCCACCATGGCTTCGACGCTTTCGTCAAAACCGAGTTTTTTGAGATCGACCGGACCGCCGTCCATCCGCATCGTTTCGTGGAGATACACAGCCGCGACACATTCCGGCGGAAGGCCGATTTCGTCGGCGACAATCTTAGCCACGCCGGTCGCATGACCGATAAACGGCGTCCCGTCGCTGCGCAGTTTGTCTTTCAGCGCAGCGTCAGCCACCGCATAGGCCCGGCGGATAAGCGCCTGACCTTCGGGCGAATAATTGTCGAATACAGGTTCCATTTATTTGTTGCCTTTGGCTTTCAGGCGTTCCGTGAGGGCCTTCTGGAAGGCCTTTGCATTGACGAGATGCTCCGGATAAGTCTCCGCGAACACGTGGGAGCCGTTGAGGGAGGCATCCGCACAGAAGAACAGGTAATTGTGACGTTCGGCATTGAGCACGGCGTCCAGGCAGTTCTTGGGCGGACAGGAGATCGGCCCCGGAGGGAGCCCCGCATAGCGATAGGTATTATACGGGGAATCCACGCTGAGGTGGGCCGTCAGGATCCGGTTCAGCGAATAGCCGAAGCAATAGGCGACGGTCGGGTCGGCCTGCAGCTTCATCCCTTTGCGGAGGCGGTTGAGATACACCCCGGCGATGGCGGGCTGCTCCGGCTGATAGCGGGACTCGCCGTCCACGATGGAGGCGAGGGTCGAGACCTCGAGGCGCGACAGGCCGATTTCTTCCGCCTTGGCGTCGCGTTCCGGCGTCCAGAAGGCGTCGTATCCCTGCTTGAACTTCGCGAAAATATCCTCCAGCGATGCCGTCCAGTATAGCTGGTACGTATCGGGGATAATCGAGGCGAACACATTTGAGGTGTCGGTCCCGTAGGCGGAGAGGAATTCATTCGAGCGGAGCGCCTCCAGCACCGAAATCGAATCCACCATCATCTGATTGGCAATCTTGCGGGCGAGCCCCTGCTTGGTCCGGATGGTCCCGGAAAGAACAAGGTTGACGGGCGTCTGCCAGCCCCGCGAGAGCATCCTGGCTGCATAAATGGCCGAGGAACGGGTGTCAAAGGTATAGTGACCGGGCTTTACGGCTTTATCGGCACCGACCCGCGAGAAAGAACGGCGGATACTGGCTTCGTCCCGGGCATAGCCAAGGGCGAAAATACTGTCGAGGACGGTCTCGGGAGACATGTCGGGCGTCACGCAGAGCTCGAACTGCCGGGAGAACGCCCGGCCCCGGTAATCCTTGTAGAGGCGTCCGGTAAACATGAGCAGCACGCCGACGACGGCCATCAGCACGAGGAGCGTCAGGACGAGACTGCCGGAGGATTTCTTTTTCTTGGCCATTATCTGAGAAGGATTTCATCCCCGGGCGCCGCCACATAAGCGGCGTCAAGGGCATTCTTTTTACATAAGGATGAAAGGCGGACGGCAAAGCGCCGGGAGACATCGCGCAGCGATTCACCGCCTTCCGCGATATACTTGTCGAGGCCTTTGGGTGCCTTTTTCTTCTTGGGCTGCAGGTAGACGATGTCGCCGGGAAGCAGTGTATCGTCCTTACCGGCATCGTTGAAACGGAGAATCTCGCCTTTGAAGAGATGATAGGCTTTGGCAATGGAGGCATAACTCTCCCCTTCCGCCGCCAGGATGAACGGTACGCCGTTACGGGAATACGCTTCCCGCAAAAGGCTGAAGCGCATCTTCTCCCCTTCTTCCAGCGGCCTGGGGCGTTCGATCTCGTCGGGAGCGGTGGGCAGCACCTCCCCCTGATCGAGCGTGTCATAGGACGTAAGCCCGTAGCGCTCAATCAGCTCGATCAGCTTGCGCGGATAGGCGGGATCGGTCGCATAACCGGCCTTCTTGAGCCCGTGCGCCCATCCCTTGTAATCGCCTTCCGCAAGGTCGAAGAGGAATTTATAGCGGTCGCTGTAGCGGAGGAAGTCGGAATGGTCCCGGAAGGAGGCTTCCGCCGAATCATAGACGCGGAAGCATTCGTTCTTGCGGTCGTCGTCGGCCAGCGTGGTGGGCCCTTTCCAGAGCGAACCGCACTTGATACCGAAATGGTTGTTGGCGTTGACGGCGAGGGAAGAAGTGCCGGCGCCGGATTCGAGCAGGCCCTGGGCCAGCGTGATGCTGGCCGGAACACCGCTGCGGATCATCTCGGAGACGGCCGTAGCGGAATACTGTTTGATATATTGCTCCGGCGTCCCGGGCGCGTCGGCGGCCACGGCGGAGAGCATCAGGGCCAGACCCCCCCATATTAAAACCAGTCGTTTCATACGACGGCTAATTTACACAAAAGGTTTCAGATTTCAAAGACATCGCCGTCAGAAGCCGCATAGGTTTCGGGGAAAACCGTCCGGCATTCGGCCTCGTAGCGGGCCACGTCGCGGCACCGGGAAGAGAAATGGGCGATGATGAGTTTCCGGGCACCGGCTTCCAGGGCCACCCGCGCGGCGTCCAGCGTGGTACTGTGATGACGGGCGACCGCCTTGTCACGGAATTCCTCCACGAAGGTCGCCTCGTGGTAGATCACGCCGGTTCCCCTGAGCCAGCCGGCTTCTTCGGGGAAGGGCTCGGTATCGGCGACATACGCATAGCTGCGCGGCTCGTAAGGCTTATAGCAGATGTCTGCCACACGGAGGACGCTCCCGTCCTCCCGGACGACGTCTTCGCCCCGCTTGAGCGTGCCGATTTCGGTCAGCGAGAGCCGGTACCTTTCGACGGCATCCTTGACAACGTTCCACTGCGGGTCTTTCTCCCGGAACACATAGCCGAACGTCTCGATGCCGTGCCGGAGCGGAAATGCGACGACCTCGATGGTCTTGCTCTCGCGGATGACTTCCGGCTCCTTCATCCCGAGGGGATGGAAACGGATCTCAAAGCCGAGCCACTCGTTATAAGAAAGGAAGAAGCGGAGCATCGGCCCGAGGTTGAGCGGACCGTAGATATCCAGCGGAGCCAGGCGGCCGCCCATGCCCATCGTCGACAGGAGGCCCTCCAGGCCGTACACGTGATCGCCGTGGACGTGCGTGATGAAGATGGCTTCGATCCGCTGAAGCGGGAAGCCATACCGTACCATCGCCCGCTGGGCGCCTTCCCCGCAGTCGACAAGGAAAAAGCGCCCACGCACACAAAGTGCCTGGGCGCTGGGGTTCCGGTCCGATACGGGCATGGCCGAAGCCGTACCCAGCATGGTGACCGAGAAAAGATTTTGAGGATTACTCACCCTTCTCGAGTTTGTCCTTCAGGGCGGCGAGCTCGGAGATGTCGCCAAGGGTAGCCTTCTCGACATTGCTCTGAATCTTCTTGACCGCCTTCTTGGTGCTCTCGGCCTCGGCGGCAACCTTCGCCTCCTTCACCTCCTGATAAGTGCGGAGATGGGAAACGAGGATGCGGCGGGTGCTGCGACGGAGCTCGACAATCTTGAACGGGAGCTTCTCACCGGCGAGTGCCTGCTTGCCGTCTTCCTTGACGATGTCGCGGAGGAAGGCGAAAGCCTCGGTACCGTCCTCGAGGGTGATGGTAGCGCCCTTGTCACCGACAGTGGCCACAGTGGCCTCGACGGTGCTGCCGACGGGATACTTGGCCTCGAGCTCATCCCAAGGATTGGGAGTAAGCTGCTTGTGGCCGAGGCTGAGCTTGTGGCTCTGCTCGTCGAAGTCAAGGATGATGACGTCGATCGTATCGCCGCTCTGGACCATCTCTGAAGGATGCTTGATCTTGTTCCAGCTGAGATCGCTGATATGGATCAGGCCCTCGACACCATCCTCAAGCTCGGCGAAGACACCGAAGTTGGTGATGTTGCGGACGGTGGCCTTCTGCTGGCTGCCGACAGGATACTTCTCGCGGATGCTGTCCCAAGGGTTGGCAGTGAGCTGCTTCAGACCCAGGGACATCTTGCGGGCCTCACGGTCGAGGGTGAGGACGACAGCCTCCACCTCCTGACCGAGGGTAAGGAATTCCTGCGCGCTGTGAAGCCTGGGCGACCAGGACATCTCGCTGACGTGGATGAGACCCTCGACACCGGGTTCGACCTCTACGAAGGCGCCGTAATCGGCGACGGCCACGACCTTGCCCTTCACGGTGTCGCCCACCTTGACGTCGGCGCTCAGGTTGTCCCAAGGATGGGCGCTGAGCTGCTTCAGACCGAGGGCGATGCGTTTCTGCTGATCGTTGAAGTCAAGGACGACGACCTTGATCTCCTCGCCAAGGGTAACCACCTCTTCCGGATGGGAGATGCGGCCCCAACTGAGGTCGGTGATGTGGATGAGACCGTCCACGCCGCCCAGGTCGACGAACACACCGTAGTTGGTGATGTTCTTGACAGTTCCTTCGAGAACCTGGCCCTTCTCCAGCTTGGAGATGAGCTCGGCGCGGCGCTGCTCCTGCTCGGCCTCGAGAAGGGCCTTGTGGGAGACGACGACATTGCGGAACTCCTGGTTGATCTTGACGATCTTGAAATCCATCGTGGTGCCTACGAAAACGTCATAGTCACGGATGGGCTTGATGTCGATCTGGCTGCCGGGGAGGAAAGCCTCGATGCCGAACACGTCGACGATCATGCCGCCTTTCGTGCGGGTCTTGATGAAGCCCTTGACGATTTCGTTGTTGTCATATGCTGCATTGACCATATCCCAAGCCATGCGGGCGCGTGCTTTCTTGTGGGAAAGGATGAGCTGGCCTTTGCGGTCTTCGGCAGACTCGACATAGACGTCGACCTTGTCACCGACCTTGAGGTCAGGGTTGTAACGGAACTCGGGAGCGGAGATGACGCCTTCGCTCTTGTAGCCGATGTTCACGATGACTTCGCGCTTGCCGATAGCGGTAACGGTGCCTTCCACGACCTCGTTTTCGACGACCTTGGAAAGGGTCTGGTCGTAAAGGGCGGCATCGTTTGCACGCTCTTCCTGCTGAACGCCGTCATTCTCGAACGCTGCCCAGTCGAACTCCTCGGGAGCGACGGAGGCATTGAGTACAGTCTTGTTTTCTTCCATAATTTTAATTGAACAATAACTAGTAGTTTAACATTATTTTTTGTGCTTTCCGGGGGCAATAAAAATGCACGCCTCCGAAAAAGCGTGCAAAGATAAACAAAAAAACGGTTCTTCAAAAATATTTTTCCCAAAAACCTTACAAAAGATTCTTCCTTTTGAAGATAAACCATACGCCGATGACGGAAAGAAGCATCACGGCGATGATAATGACCCAGTTCCAGATGACGGCATTGGGGTCGTCGGCACCGATCATCGGCAGGCGGACATTCATGCCGTAGAAGCTGGCGATCAGGGTCGGCGGCATCAGCAGGAGCGAGATCAGGGTAAATACCTTCATGATCCGGTTCTGGTCGAGGTTGATGAGACCGACGACGGTATCCTGCAGATACTCGAGCCTTTCGAAGATGAAGTTGGTATGGTTGATCAGTGAAGAGATATCCTGCAGAAGGACATTGAGGCGGCTCTCCAGGCTCTTGGGATACTTGGTGCTCTTCATCAGGTTGGAGATGAGGCGCTGCTTGTCGACCACGTTCTCGCGGACGATCATGCTGTTTTCCTGGAGCTGGTTGATATCCAGCAGGAGGTCTTCGTTGATGTCTTCCTGCTGGTTGATGCGCTTGGCATACTGCGAAATTTCCTTCGAGAGGATCTCGATCATATCCGCATCCAGGTCGACGCGCTGGTCGAGGATGCTGGCGAATACCGAGAATCCGGTAGGATACTGCTTCGGGTTGACCTGCATCCGCCGCTGGAGTTCGGAGAAACTGCGGAGCGGAACTTCGCGCAGGGTCGTGAGGGATTTCTCCACGAGGGTGAACGACACCGGCTGCATCATGTATTCATCCGCGCCCGGCGTCAGGAAGTTCGTGTTGGCAAAGATGACTTCGTCCGTCTCGAAGTACCGGGAGGAGCTCTCAATCTCCTCGGCCTGCGCGCGGCTCTGGATTTCGGTACCGAGGAAAGCCTCCACCGCCCGCTTCTCATCCCCGGACGGGTCGATCAGGTCGATCCAGATAACATCCTCCAGGGCAAGCGCCTTGAGACACTTCCCCCCCGTCTTGACGAGAATCTTGCCATTATCTTTGTAGAAAACGCTCAGCATAGTTCGTGACGGATCAGATTGTTACGGATTGCTTCCAGTCTGCAAAGGTAAAAACATTTACCGAATTTCGCAACACGGACGGCTTAACTCCAAGAATATGGAAACTACGGTTTGAAAATCTGGCGGTTCTGGATGGAGCGGCCGAGGGTGAGGGCATCGGCGTATTCGAGATCGTCGCCGAAGCCGAGGCCGCGTGCGAGAGACGAGACCTTGACGCCGGTGGACTCGATCTGCCGGTAGAGATAGAACGACGTTGTCTCCCCTTCCACGTCACCGCTGAGCGCCAGGATCACCTCGATCCCGGAGGCAGGAACGCCTTCTGCGAGAAGGGCCTCCAGCCGCTGTTTGAGCTGCGGAATCGCCAGGTCGGAGGGGCCGATGCCCGCGATGGGCGAAATGATGCCGCCCAGAACATGGTATACACCGCGGTACTGGCCGGTATTCTCGATGCTCATCACGTCGCGGATGCTCTCTACCACGCAGATTGTATGGTGGTCCCGCGTCCGGTCTGCGCAGATCGAACAGACTTCCCCGTCCGAGATCATGTTGCACTCCCGGCAATACTGCACTTCGTCGCGGAGGGCATTGACCGCACCGGTAAAATGGTGGACATTCTCCGCGGGCTGCCGGAGCAGATGAAGCGCAAGGCGAAGCGCCCCGCGGCGTCCCACGCCGGGGAGCATCGCAATGGCATCCACCGCTTCTTCCAGGAGTCTGGACGGGTATTTCTCGTTATACATAGCTTCCTTTCTTTTTCCAATGATACCAGCCATACACGGCCGAGGCCGCATAGGCGGCATAAAGGGCCGTCATCCAGCCCATTCCCTGCCGGGCGCACATCCAGGCCGTGAACGTGTCGGCCACGATCCACAGAAGCCACTGGTGCGGGATACTCCGGCTGAGCCACCAGGTCGCGATGGCGCTCAGGACCGTTACGCCGGCATCGAGCAGCGACTGCGAGTCACCCGTCAGGCGCAGGATCCACCAGAGCAACGCCGTTCCTCCCGCAAGAAGGAGGACGCTCAGTCCGAGTTCGGTCGCGGACGGACGGCGCAGATGGATGGCCTGCGAAGTTTCCGCTCCTTTTCCGGCTGCCAGGGCCGAAGCGTCTTTCTTCCACTGCCACAGCCCGTAGAATGACACCCCGACATAATAGATGTTCAATCCCATCGAGGCATACAGCCGCTCAAAGCCGAAGACCAGGGCGCAGGCCGCGCCGGTCACGATACCGACATACCACATCGCATTCTTCTGCCCGATCTCGAGCAGAAGATACACGACGCCTGTCACCAGGCAGAAGATCTCGAATGCCGATTTCCAGTCCAACTACAGAACGTCCAGCAGCTCGACGGTGAAGACCAGGGCCGCGCAGGGCGGAATCGCGCCGTGGGCACCCTCTTCGCCATAAGCGAGATAATACGGGATATAAAGCTCGTACTTGGAGCCTTCGGACATCAGCTGAAGGCCTTCCGTCCAGCCGCGGATCACCTGTCCCAGCCCGAAGACGGCCGGCTCGCCCCGCTTGTAGGAACTGTCGAAGACGGTCCCGTCGGTGAAACGGCCTTCATAATGGCAGCGGACCTGGGAGATGGCCTCCGGTTTGCGGCCCTTGCCCTCGACGAGCACCTTGTACTGGAGTCCGCTGGCGAGCGAAACGACGCCGGGCTTGGCGGCATTGGCGGCAAGAAACTCTTCACCTTCTTTCTTGAAGGCATCGCCGATGGCGGCCTGCTCGGCCTTGCGCTCTTCGTCGATCCGGCGGAAATAAGCCTGGAGCAGTTTGTCGGCCTCTTCAAAAGAGACCTTGGGTTCTGCATTTGCCAGGGTGTCCTTGACACCGGCGATGAAATCTTCGATGGTCAGGTCCCTGACACCCGACTGGAGCATATTCTGGGCAATGCTCAAACCGACCGCATAGCTAGTTTTATCCATTTTGAATCCCTGTTGATTTATCTCGCAAAGATAATGAATTAATAGCAGATTACCAAAGGAATGTAGCCGCGGCGACGCCGTTGATGCCGGGCATCGGATAACCCTGCACAATCTGGTAATGGCAGTTGAAAAGGTTGTTGCAGCGGATGCTGAAGACAAGGGACGGCGGCACGGTGCGCCGACGCAAAGGCGGCAGCGTGACGGTCCGCTGCAGGGAAACATCGGTTATGCTCCAGGGATCGATGCGATAATCCGCGATGTTGGCCGTCCGGGACCACCGCTCGCCGGTGAAGGCGCTGTCCCAGCCGAGCGCCCACTGCCGCCAGCGGACCTGCAGGGACAGGTTCCCGCTATGCAGGGGAATGTAGGGAATCTGATTGCCGTATGTCCGGCTGCCTTCCGTGCTGTGGTCCAGCGCCTGCTGGAAACAGTAGCGCCCGGTCAGGCGAAGGTCCCACTGCCCGGCGGACCATCCTGCCTCCGCCTTGACCTCAACGCCCGTGATGTCGGCGAGCCCCACATTGAGCATTGTCCAGCGGAACTGCGACGCTGTGGGGATGGCGACAATCTTGTTGTTCACCCGGTTATAGTATGGCGAGACCCTCGCCTCAACCTGCCAGTTCCCCCATTCCCGGGCGAACCGGACATCTCCTCCGCACTGCAGGGCCGACTCCGGCTTGAGGGAAGAATTCCCCATCAGGCTGTAATACAGGTCATTGAAGGACGGCAGGCGGAATGTTCGCTTGCAGAAGGCATCCAGTTCCAGGAACGGGAAAGGCTGCCAGGAAAGGCTCACGGACGGCATCCAGGCATCGCGCCAGGCGTTCTGCCGGCTCCAGCCGCCGGCATCCGGCGTCCTGAACACATCCCACGCGCCGAGATAGGCGATATGCGCCGCCGCCCGGAATTTCTCCCGGACAAAACGGGTCGCCAGCGCCCCCGTAAAGGTCGTCCGGCGCGGGGATACGAACTGGCCCACATCCGACGCAAGGGTGTTGTACTGAACATCGGTACTCAGATCGGCCGTCCACCAGTCCATAATGGTAACGGACTGGGCCAGCGAAGCATAGCCCGACTGCTGGCGGTAGTGCAGGTCGTACGGGAACGCCATCGGATCCTTCTCCGCGTGGGTGCAGTAGTGGGTGTAATTGTTGGCGTATTTCAGCCGGAGAGCGGTCGCATAGCGCCGGTTCCATTCCTGGTTCCAGCTCCCTTGGACGAAGATATCCTGATCAGCCTGCCGCTCAGCGCTGAAAGGAAAGCCGAGGGCGCGGCGGATGACCGGCCCCGGGAAGCCACGCTCCGAGCCGTAGGAATAGATGTGCAGCCGCCAGTCGCCTCCTTTATGACGGCCCAGAAGCATCATCTCGGCGCGGAGGCTCCGGATATCGCCGTTCTCACGAACAAGCGTCGTATCAAAATACGGGAAGCGGTAGCGCCCGCTGCTATACAGGAATTCCGCCGAAGTACGGAGCGTGAGCCCGGGAAGCAGGTCCTTGTCCCACTGGACGGAGGGGTTCACCGTCCCCAGCGTCCCGCCCCGGAGACGCACCCGGCCGCCGCTGCCGTCCGGATGGACCGGCTGCGCCGTCCGCAGGTGGACCGCCGCCCCGGAAGCGTATTCCTTCGCCGTCTGCAGACGGCCCGTCTTCTGCCCGTTATACAGACTGACCGACTGCAGCCCGTCCGTGGAGAACCGCCCCAGGTCGACCTGCATATTCTGCGCATTGTCAATCTGGATTCCGTCCAGGAAGACGCCCACATGTTCGCTGCCGAGACTCCGGACATTGACCGTCTTGAGCCCGCCGGCGCCGCCGTAATCCTTTACCTGCACTCCCGTAAAGCGGTTCAGTACGTCCGCGACCTGCTGCGGGACGGCCGCCTGCGCATCCAGCCGGACTTCCTCGGAAGGCCGCAGCACCGGACGCTCCCGTTCCGAGACGACGGAAGCCGCGGACAGCGTATCCGCCTCCTGGGCCCGCAGGCTCCAGGAAACGGAAAACAGAATAATCAGAGCGGTAATACCGCGGCGCACTATTACCAGATGGCGAAATGACCGGGGCAGACGCCCGCCGTCACCGTCCAGACTTTCTCGCCGTTTGCAATCATCGTCACGGTACCGGGATTGAAATAATCCCCCGCATCGGAGAGGAAGAGAATCCTGTCATTATACAGGCAAAGCCCGTAGGGCACCGCCATATCCTTCAGGAAAGAGTAAAAAAGAGGGACTTTGTGGTTCCCGCTCCAACTCCAGGCGCTCCAGTCTTTGGACGTGGCGCTCCAGTCGAACTCCTGCTCGGTTCCGATGCAATATATTTCATTGAAATACCGTGCCGATACGCTCACGTAATGGGAGGCGAGGTAGATTTTCCCATCATTCTGAATGTAATACAGACCGGAATGATTGCCGCCATAATCGCCCAGGGCGGTGAAATAGATTTTTTTGCTGAAGGGTTCGACATACACGTCCTTAAGGTTGACAACCCGCCTGGTGCCGCCCTCCACATCGACCACGTCGATGGTCTCCGATACCGTGAAGGACGCCGCATCGATGACGCTGATCGTATGATCATATGCGTAATCGGGAGCGATCTGGCTGGAGATGCCGCCGGAATTGGCCACATACAGTTTCCCGTCCAGGAGGCCGATGCCTTCCGGCTGATAGCCCACCTCGACGGAGCCTTTCACCTTCTTGGTCTTGCGGTCGATCCGGTACACCTGTCCCTTGGGGTTGGCGCTGTCGGTAACGACGTAATGATTGCTTTCGTCATAGTGCCCGTCCACGAAAGCGCCGGACCAGGACGTGACATACACATAGTCGTCGTCATAGGCGATCCGGCGGGGCGTCGGGACCTTGATCGCGGCGATTTCCTTCTCATCCTCGGCGGAAATCACCTCCACGATGCCGGAATTGTTCACCACAATCCATACTTCGTCCCCGATTACCGCGATGTCGTTGCCCACATCTCCGAGGCCGCCGGCTCCGGGATTGACTTTCTTGAAGACACCGGAGAGGTACTGTTTGTCCGAGAAACGGATGACATCCAGACTGGCATTGTTGGCGCCCTTCTGGCCCTCGTTGAGGATAAAGATTTTCCGGGGACCGGTATAACCGAACTCCGAGAGGTCCACCGTCTCCCCCGTCAGGTCGGACTCCTTGACCCCGCCCTCCGGATTGTTTTTGTCGCACGCCGAGAATGCAAGCGCGCCGCACAGCAAAAGCAGGAAAGCTTTTTTCATAATGAATTGAATTTTACGTTTCCGCCCGGGCTTGTCCCCGAGTCCGATGCATAACTTGACGGCGGCCGGTATTCTGGCTTCTCCCATGTGGAAGTTACAGTTGCGGGCACAGTCCCGGATCCGCACCGGGTTTCCCTCCGTCGTCCAGGTGCAAAGATAACGAAAACAGCCGTCTTCTACAAACGCAGACGTTCTCTTCTTTTCGCGCGATGAGCAAATCCCTCACATTCAAACACTTAACAAAAACCCTCTATCCTTTTCAGGGTAGAGGGTTTGTCGTAAAATGCTTACGATCAATTATTTACGCATCGCGTAAAATTACAGCGCCTTGCCGTCGGAACCGAGGACGTTGACGATCTTGTGGATATAGAGCTTCTTCATCTCGTCTCGAGCGGGGCCGAGGTATTTGCGCGGGTCAAACTCACCAGGCTTGTCGTGGAAGACCTTGCGGACGGCGGCGGTCATCGCGAGACGGCTGTCGGAGTCAATGTTGATCTTGCAGACGGCGCTCTTGGAGGCCTCGCGGAGCTGCTCCTCGGGGATACCCACTGCATCGGGCAGTTTGCCGCCGAATTCATTGATGATGTCGACATATTCCTGCGGAACGGAGGAAGAGCCGTGGAGAACGATCGGGAAGCCGGGCAGCTTCTTCTCAATCTCGTGCAGCACGTCGAAGGCGAGCGGCGGAGGGACCAGGCGGCCGGTCTTGGGGTCGCGGGTGCACTGCTCAGGAGTGAATTTGTAAGCACCGTGGCTGGTACCGATGGAGATGGCGAGGCTGTCGCAGCCGGTACGGGTCGCAAAGTCGATCACCTCCTCGGGCTTGGTGTAATGGGATTCCGCGGCGGAAACCTCATCTTCGACGCCGGCCAGGACACCGAGCTCGGCCTCGACGGTCACATCGTACTGATGCGCATAATCGACGACCTTCTTGGTGAGAGCGATGTTCTCCTCATAAGGGAGGGAAGAAGCGTCAATCATCACAGAGGAGAAGCCCATATCCACGCAGCTCTTGCAAAGCTCGAAGCTGTCGCCGTGGTCCAGATGGAGGACGATCTGGGGATGCTCCCAGCCCAGTTCCTTGGCGTACTCGACGGCACCCTCGGCCATATAGCGGAGAAGCGTCTGGTTCGCATAGTTGCGGGCACCCTTGGAGACCTGGAGAATCACGGGAGACTTGGTCTCGGCGCTGGCCTGGATGATGGCCTGGAGCTGCTCCATATTGTTGAAATTGAAAGCAGGGATGGCATAGCCGCCTGCGACTGCCTTGGCGAACATCTCGCGGGTGTTGACAAGGCCTAAATCTTTGTAGGATATCATAACGATAATATTAAATAAAATAAGTTTTCCACTTGAGCGTCGCAAATTTAATCATTTTTAAAGAATTTTCAAATAGTCGGGAAATCTTTATTATCTTTGTCAGAAATAACACCCAACGCTTATGGCAGGCAAAGTTCTGATTTTCTCGGCGCCGTCCGGATCCGGCAAGAGCACCATCGTAGGCAACATTCTCCGCAAGCGCGACGACGTGGAATTCTCCGTCTCGGCGACGTCCCGCCCGCCCCGGGGCGAAGAGAAGGACGGAGTGGAATACCTCTTCTTCAGCGCGGACATCTTCCGGCTGCTGGTGCGGGACGACAAATTCGTCGAATACGAGGAAGTCTACGAGGACCGCTTCTACGGCACCCTCAAGAGCGAAGTCAACCGCATCTGGGCCAAAGGGCACGCCATCGCCTTCGACGTCGACGTCAAAGGTGGCGTCAACCTCAAGAAATATTTCGGAGACGCCGCGCTGTCGGTCTTCATCCAGGCCCCGTCGGTCGAGGAGCTCCGTAAACGCCTCGTCGCCCGCGGAACCGACACGCCCGAAGCCATCGAGGAGCGCGTCGCCAAGGCGGCCGAGGAGATGACTTACGCCCCGCAGTTCGACAGGATCCTCATCAACGACGACCTCGAAAAGGCCTTCCGCGAGAGCGAAAAAATGGTGGCCGCTTTCCTGGCAGAATAGCCATGCACATCGCCGTTTATTCCGGGTCGTTCAATCCGCTTCACATCGGGCACCTGGCCATCCTGCGCCTGCTCGCGAAGCGTTTTGACGGCGTCTATCTCGTCGTGAGTCCGCAGAATCCCTTCAAGGACGCTTCCGGGAATGCGACCGCGTCCGGGCGCCTGCAGGCCGCACGGGAGGCCGTCGCCCGGCATCCGGAACTAGGCGGCAAGGTCCGGGTCGACGACATCGAACTCGGGATGGAACCGCCTCACTACACCGTCCGCACCCTCCGGGCACTGCGCACCCGCGAGCCTTCGAATGACTTTACCCTGATTATCGGCGCCGACAACCTGGAAAGCTTCCCGCACTGGCGGGAGCACGATGCCATCCTGCGCGAATTCGGCATCGCCGTATTTCCCCGGAAGGGGTATCACCGCGGCCATCTGAAGGCCCGGCTCATGCGGGAGGATCCATCCTATAAGATTGAACTCATCGACGCGCCGCTCGTCACCGTTTCCTCCACCGAAATCCGGGAAGCACTTGCCGCCGGCCGCGACGCATCCGGCCTTTTGATGTAAAATTTACACCGTATGCATACAGAGACAGAAAGAAAGTTTTTGGTACAGAGCGAAGCGTTCCGGGCATTTGTAACGGAGAGCCACCGGATCAGCCAGGGGTATATCGCCCACGACGGGGGCAACACCGTCCGTGTCCGCATCCTCGATGACAAGGGCATCCTGACCGTCAAGGGCCCCACCAATGGCATGAGCCGGGCGGAATGGGAGATTGAAATTCCCCTGCAGGACGCCGAAGACCTCATGCGCCTCACCAAGAGCGGCCGCATCGAGAAGGTACGGCATATCGTTCCGGCGGGACGGCGTTTCTGGGAAATCGATGAGTTTCTGGGAGAGAACGGCGGACTGATCATGGCGGAGATCGAGCTGGGCAGCGAGGACGAGGCCTTCGACCGCCCCGGATGGCTCGGTGCCGAAGTCACCGGCGACCGCCGCTACTACAACTCCTATCTGTCCAAATTCCCCTACTCTACCTGGCCCGGGAACCAGTAGTATCCATTTCTGAGACTTCCGGAGCTTCGCTCCTCCATCCCTCCCACTACGTGGGCCCCTCCCGTTCAAGTGGCCACGGGCGGCCATGTCTCTGAAATGGATACTACTGGTTCCTGAGCCGAAGCGAATTCGAGACTACGCAGATGCTGGAGAGAGCCATGCAGGCGGCGGCGATCATCGGGCTGAGGAGGAAGCCGCAGACCGGATACAAGACCCCTGCTGCGACGGGGACGGCCAGCAGATTGTAGAAAAACGCCCAGAACAGATTCTCCTTGATAATCCGGACCGTCCGCTTCGAGAGCGAGATCAGGGAAGAAATCTTGCCGAGATCAGAAGATACGATGGTCGCCATCGACGTGTCGATGGCAATATCGCTGCCCTTTCCCATCGCAATGCCCAGGTCAGCCGTGGCCAGCGCCGCGGAATCATTAATCCCGTCTCCGGCCATTGCCACCACCTCGCCGCGCTCCTGCAAAGACTTCACATAGCGCGCCTTGTCGGCCGGAAGCACCCCGGAACGGTATTCCTGAATGCCCGCTTCCTGCGCTACGGCCGAAGCCGTCTTTTCATTGTCGCCCGTCAGCATCACGACACGGATTCCCATTCCGGACAGCGTCCTGACCGCCTCCTCCGAGGACGGCTTCACCGCATCGGCCACGACCAGCGAGGCCAGCAGTCCCGCTTCCGAAAAAAGCATCACGGAGGCGCCTTCATCCGGCATAGCCGCATCCGGGAGCACTTCCCGGAGCAGTGTACGGCCGCCGGCATAGTATGTGATTCCCTCTATCTCCCCTTTCACGCCCCTGCCGGGAATATTCTCAAAGCCGCGCACGCTGAGGTGCCGGGCTTCTTCCGCCAGAGCGGTCACGACAGCCTCGGCCAGCGGATGCTCCGAACGAAGTTCCAGCGAATAAAGAATGCTCTTCGCATCGGCGGAGAATTCCGGATTCCACCAGGCGGAGACCACTTCGGGCCTGCCCGTCGTTACGGTTCCGGTCTTGTCCAGCACCACGGCGGTCACTTTGGACGCCACCTGCAATGAAGCGGCATCCTTGATGAGAATGCCTTTCGCCGCGCCGTTGCCGATGCCGGCGATGATGGCGGTCGGCGTCGCGAGCCCCAGCGAGCACGGGCAGGCGATCACCAGGACCGAGACCATCGAAGTAAGGGCCAGGGGAAGCGGGCCGCCGCACAGCAGCCAGACGGCCAGCGTAACCACCGACAGGCCGATGATGACAGGCACAAATATCGCCGCGACCTTGTCGACAAGCTGCTGTACCGGGGCCTTGGAACCCTGCGCATCGCGCACCATCTTGATGATGGAGGCCAGCACGGTATCTTTTCCTGCGCCCGTCGTTCGCACGAACAGGGAGCCCTTCTGATTGACCGTTCCGGCATAGACCTTGGCGCCGCGGGTCTTCCATACGGCCACGCTCTCGCCCGTCAGCAGGCTTTCATCCAGGTAAGATTCCCCGTCGGTCACCACGCCGTCGACGCTCATCCGGTCGCCGGGCTTCACGATGACGATATCGCCCGGGGCCACTTCCTCGACCGGGATTCTGTACTCCTTGTATAGCGGCATTCCGCCTTCGACCTCCACTCGCTGGACCGTCACCGTACGGGGCTGCAGATCCATCAGTTTGCGGATGGACGCCTTCGTTCCCTGCTTCGCCCGCTCCTCCAGGAGACGTCCCAGGAGGATGAAGGCGATAATCATCGCCGAGGATTCGAAGTAGAGATGTCCCTGCTCCGAGAGCACCTGCGGAAACAGCAGGTTAAACACGCTGAATCCGTAGGAAATCGTGACCGAAAGGGCCACCAGGGTATCCATATTGGCACTTCCGTGCAGAAGCTGCCTCCAGGCGGAGACAAAGAAGCGCCGTCCGCAATAGACAAGGACAAGGGTCGCGAGGGCCCAGAGAATATATCCCTTGTACGGGAAAGGCCGGAAGCCCATCCCGAGGATCATCATGACAGCGGCGGTAACAGCGGCGACAAGCGTCTGCCTGAGAAGAATGACCCGGTCTTCCCGGTGCCGTCGGTCGGCCTCGTCGTCGGCCTCGTCCTCCGTCCCCTCGACAATGAGGTCATAGCCGGCGTCCTGCACGGCCTTCCGCAGCCCTTCCGGCGTACAGACGGACGGATCGTAAGAGACCTGCGCCGAATTGGATGCGAGACTCACGTTCACGCTCTGGACGCCCTTCTGCTCTTCCAGGCGGCTCTGCACACGGGCCACGCAGGCAGCGCAGCCCATTCCCGTTACGGGGAAATTCCGTTTAACAGTCTTTGCCATATTTTGCGGCTTGTTCTGCGATAAGCGCAGCATCATCGAAATAATTGATCTTCATGGCGTCGCGCATCTCGTGAAGCGTCGCGGCGGCCACCTTCGCGGCCTCCTCGCTCCCCTTCCGGAGCATCTCGTACACACCCGGGATATTCTGCTCCCACTGGTGACGGCGCGCCCGGATGGGTTCCAGACGGTCATTCAGCACGGCGAGGAGGAATTTCTTGCACTTCACATCCCCGAGACCGCCCCGGCGGTAATGGTCCTTCACCTCATCGAGGTTCTTGTAATCGGGCCAGAAGCGCTCGAAATCGCCTTCTTCCACGAACGCGTCGAGATAGGTAAAAACCGTATTGCCTTCCACCTTGCCGGGATCCTCAATCCTGAGATGCCCGGGGTCGGTGAACATCGACATCACTTTCTTTTTGACCTCGGCTGGATCGTCGCTCAGATAGATGCAGTTGCCGAGGGACTTAGACATCTTGGCCTTGCCGTCGGTCCCGGGCAGACGCCGGCACACAAGATTGGACGGCAGAAGGATTTCGGGCTCCACCAGCACTTCGCCGTAGGTATTGTTGAAGCTGCGGACAATCTCCCGGCACTGCTCCAGCATCGGCTCCTGGTCCTCCCCCACCGGCACCGTCGTCGCCTTGCAGAAGCAGATGTCGGCCGCCTGGCTGATGGGATAGGTGAAGAATCCGACGGGAACGCCGCTGCCGAAGGCCTGCTCCTGACCCTCCTCGCCGAAGCCGCGCATCTTGATCTCCGTCTTGACGGTCGGATTGCGCTGCAGACGTGCCACGGTCACGAGGTTGGAGAAATACTGCGTCATCTCGTGCAGCTGCGGCACCATCGACTGGATGAAGATGGTGACCTTCTCCGGATCGAGCCCCACGGAAAGATAGTCCAGGGCCACCTCCAGCACATTCTGCCGTACCTTCTCGGGATTGTCGGCATTGTCCGTCAGCGCCTGCACATCGGCGATGAACACAAACATTTTATCATAATCCCCGGCTTCCTGCAGCAGAACACGGTTGCGGAGCGATCCCACATAATGCCCAAGATGGAGCCTTCCGGTCGGGCGGTCGCCCGTCAAAATGATTTTTCCCATACAAAGCGTTTTAGCTTTCAAAGATACGAATTTCAGCGGAAAGGGCCAAATCTTCCTGCCGCAACACCTTTTCGGGGAGAAGCATCCGGCGATTTAGCGGAAATGGATGGCATGGACGCCGCCGCGGAAGGTGGCGTCGACGGTGTATTCGACAGCGGTCTTGGAGAACGGCTCTTCGAAGAAGTGATGCAGGTGGCCGCAGAGGATGGCCTTAAGCAGTTTCTGTTCCTTCAACCAGTTGACAAAATCCAGCGTCGGCTTGTCGGCCCTCTGTGAAAGGGACCGTCTGCGCCACTCTTTTTCGGGCGTATACGTAACGCCCTTGTCATAATTCGACGTGATCTCCAGCGGAACGCCGGTCATGAAGGCGGCTTTGCCCTTCGTATGCTCCAGTTCGTAGTCGCAGTGCTTCGGCGTGTAGAGCGGGACGTGACAGAGCATCACCACCGGAAGCCCCTTCTTCATCTCCACTTCCATCAGGGCATGCTGCGCCTCGGTGATGTTGTAGTATACATCATCCAGGGACACGAAATTCACCCCATTGATGATCCGGCTTGCAAAAGTGAGGTCGTTGGGGAAGGCTCCCTGGACTTTGTCGCGGCTGTCGGCCTTATACGCTTCATCTTCCTTCGCCTCGCCGACATACTTGGAGTACTCGTGATTGCCTGCGCTGACAAACCAGTCTGCGGTGCCCATGTGAATGGCGGTCATATCCAGGTTGGCCTCGGAGACGAAGTCGTACAGGTCCCCCGTGTGCATCAGGTACATCCCGTGCTCGGCGGCATAGCGCATCGCCTCATCGAGGTAGTGCTCGCCCCACAGTGCCCAGCGGTTCCGTTTGGCCGCCAGACGGATTTTCCGTTCGTCGTCCCGGTTGTCGACCCGGGCAATATGCGTATCCGACAGGTGCAGGACGGAGAAGGGTGAGTCCGCACCGACTTTGATATTGATCTCTTTGACGTTCAACGGCGCAAGCGGCTTGACCTCGCGCGCGATGCGCTTCATATAATCTTCGTCGGCGGGGACAGCCTTTCCCTTTTTACGCGGTCCGGCGGAAGGGTCGGAAAGGAGGCCGGACGGAACACCGGCGATGCCCGGCAGCTGGGATGCGAGGAGCGCGGCGGCTCCCGAAAGCAGGAATGATCTTCTATCCATAGCAAAATGTGCTTTTGTCCCGCGAATTTACAAAAAATTACGTAAAATATAGACCTTCCAGTCATGTCTCGCGACGAAAATAAAACAACCGCAGCGGACGATGCGCATAGCTGTGCAGACCGGCAGAAACGCAAACTTCCTGTATTTCAGACAATTCGTTTTAGACTTTTAACGGTATCGCCGAGAGAGATTACGAAAAGATGAATCTCAGCCTAAAAGCCCCAATCGTCCTTATGCGACACCTGTCTGCACAGCACCGCAATACTTCCGCGAGCGCGATGTGTAACTCACTAGACATCAGGGCTTTACGAAAAATGCTCTGCCTGTTTTGAGGCAGAGCATTTTTGATAACTATTTGTAAATTAGCGACTTGCGCATCGCGGTTTACTGCTCGTCGGGAGCGTCGGGGCCGTTCTGAGGGCCCTGCGGGCCGCCCTGGAAAGGACCCTGGGGACCGCCGGGCTGAGGTCCGGCCTGCTGCTGGGTCTGCTGGTACATCTTCTCGAAGGCCTTGTTGAGCGCCTCGCTGTAGCGGTCGATGTCGGCCAGGTTCTGCGCCTTCACGGCCTCTTTCAGCAGGTTGACGTTGCTCTCGACCTCACCCTTGACGTCGGCAGGCACCTTGTCGCCGTTCTCTTTGAGGAACTTCTCGGCCTGGAAGCAGAGGGCGTCAGCGTTGTTGATCTTGTCGACACGCTCTTTCTCGGCCTTGTCGGCAGCCTCGTTGGCCTTGGCCTCATCCCGCATCCGCTGGATTTCCGCCTCGCTCAGTCCGCTGGAGGCCTCGATCCGGATGTTCTGCTCCTTGCCGGTCGCCTTGTCCTTGGCGGACACATTGAGGATACCGTTGGCATCGATATCGAAGGTCACCTCGATCTGAGGGACGCCGCGCGGGGCCGGAGCGATGCCGTCCAGGTGGAACAGGCCGATCTCCTTGTTATCCTTCGCCATCGGGCGCTCGCCCTGCAGGACGTGAATCTCAACGGAAGGCTGGTTGTCGGCCGCCGTGGAGAAGACCTGCGACTTGCGGGCCGGGATGGTGGTATTGGACTCGATGAGTTTGGTCATCACGCCGCCGAGGGTCTCGATACCGAGCGAAAGCGGGGTAACGTCGAGCAGAAGAACGTCCTTCACATCACCTGCGAGCACGCCGCCCTGGATGGAAGCGCCGATGGCGACGACCTCGTCCGGGTTGACGCTCTTGTTGGGCTCCTTGCCGAAGAAGTCCTTCACGATCTCCTGGACCTTCGGGATACGGGTCGAACCGCCGACGAGCAGGACCTCGTCGATATCGGAAGCGCTGAGACGTGCATCCGCGAGCGCCTTGCGGCAAGGCTCGATGCTCCGCTGGAACAGCGCGTCGGAGAGCTGCTCGAACTTGGCACGGGAAAGCGTGCAGACAAGGTGTTTGGGCACGCCGTCGACCGGCATGATATACGGCAGATTGATATCTGCGGAAGTCTGGCTCGAAAGCTCGATCTTCGCTTTCTCGGCTGCCTCTTTGAGGCGCTGGAGGGCCATCGGGTCCTTGCGGAGGTCGATGCCGCCGTTCTGGTCGGCGAACTCCTTCGCGAGCCAGTCGATGATGACCTGGTCGAAATCATCGCCGCCGAGGTGGGTATCACCATTGGTGGACTTGACCTCGAATACGCCGTCACCGAGTTCCAGGATGGAGATATCGAAGGTGCCGCCGCCAAGGTCGTACACCGCGACCTTCATATTCTTGTTCTTCTTGTCGAGGCCGTAGGCGAGGGCCGCCGCGGTAGGCTCGTTGATGATACGCTTCACATCGAGGCCCGCGATACGGCCGGCCTCCTTGGTCGCCTGACGCTGGGAGTCGGAGAAGTAGGCAGGCACGGTGATGACCGCCTCGGTCACATCCTGACGCAGATACTCCTCAGCCGTTTTCTTCATCTTCTGAAGAATCATGGCGCTGATCTCCTGCGGAGAATACAGCTTGCCCGAGATCTCGACGCGCGGGGTGTTGTTCTCGCCGCGGGTCACATTGTACGGCATCCGCGCGACCTCGGTCGTAACCTGGTCGTACGTCTCACCCATGAACCGTTTGATAGAGAAAACGGTGTTCTTGGGGTTCGTGATGGCCTGGCGCTTGGCCGGGTTGCCGATCTTCCGCTCGCCGCCTTCGGTGAATGCAACGACAGAAGGAGTGGTCCGCTGGCCTTCGTTGTTGATGATGACGGTCGGCTGGTTGCCTTCCATCACAGCCACGCAAGAGTTGGTGGTTCCAAGATCAATTCCAATAATTTTTCCCATAATATTTGTCTCCTTATTTTTAATTATTCATACTGTCTGTCGGAAAAACCGACGCCCGCCAAACATCCAATCCTGTGCCAAGTGTTTTTTATGCCAAATTGTCAGTATATTTGCAGTGTAAAACTGACAACGATGATATACAGAGCGCTTACCGAAGCAGAAAAGGCTGACATCGAGGGCCGCATTCTATACGAAGACAACCACCTGCTCATCCTCAACAAAAGGCCCGGCGAAATCGTCCAGGGCGACAAGACCGGTGACGAACCCCTTTCCGAAACCCTGAAGGCGTTCATCGCCGCCCGTGACGGCAAGCCCGGGCAAGTATTCATGGGTGTGCCGCACCGGCTCGACCGGCCGGTGAGCGGCGTCTGCCTCTTCGCCAAGACCTCCAAGGCCCTGGAACGCCTCAGTGCCATGTTCCGCGACGGTTCCGTGCATAAGACCTACTGGGCGCTCTGTTGCGGAGCACCTGCAAAACAATCCGACCTCCTCGAAAACTGGCTGTCCCGCAACGAGAAAGCCAATAAATCTTTCATCGTGCGGGAGGGCACGCCCGGCGCCAAGCTGGCCCGCCTCCGCTATACACTGCTCGCGGACACGGACCGTTATCATCTGCTTGCCGTCGAACTGATGACAGGGCGGCACCACCAGATCCGCTGCCAGCTCGCCGGTATCGGCTGCGTCATCAAAGGCGATCTCAAATACGGCGCGCCCCGTTCCAACCCCGGCGGCGGCATCAGCCTCCACGCCCGGGAAATCCGGTTTATCCATCCCGTCAAGAAGACGGAACTCACCGTAACGGCACCGACAGAAGGCATCAACCCCTTCCCTATGGAGTCTCTTTCCTGATCCGCGCGCACCAGTCCCGGGGCGTCTCTCCGGTAAAAAGCTTGAAGATCGCGCAGAACGTCTGGACGGAATGACAGCCCGACAGCATGGTCAGGTCCTGCACGCGCAAGGACATATTTTTACGGAATATCTCCTGTGCATACGCTACGCGGTAGCGGTTGACGAACCGGCGGAAATTGAGTTCAGACGAGCTGTTGATAGCCTTTGATACATAACTTTTATTGGTAAAGACCCCGGCCGCGAGGTCGCTGAGCGAGAACGATTCCACCAGAAAGGGCTTCTTGGACTCCATGTACTGGCAGCACTTCCGGTAAACGGCATCATAGAACTCGGCATCGAGCGGATTCCGGGGCGCCTTGCCATCGGACGGGACGGCGGCCAGATGCCGCATCCAGCCAATGGGAGAAAGGGCGGAATCGCTACCCGACCAGAGGTAAAGGATGCAGAAGAAAAGGGCTCCCAGTATGCCGGGCAGCCACAGAAGGGAGGAATGCCCGTCACAGGAAGAAATCAATGCCGTCCCGCCTGCAATCACAAGCAGCAGCAGGACTTCTGAATTCCGGATCCGGATCTCGGCAAGGGAGACGGGCGCGACGGGCCGCATGACATCCTGGCTGTGCATCCAGCGGACCAGCGTGATGACAGAAACGGTCAGCAGATAGGACGCAGCGACGAGCAGTACAAGTAAATGCAGGGTCTCACATCTGCCATGCATCAGTAACGGGAGCAGCAGTGCCACCACAGCCAGCGCGGATGAAACAAGGATGCGGACAGTTCCTTTTGCCGGCGTTTCACACGTCAGCGGTGCCGACAGCAAGAGCATCAGGGAGAGGGTAAGCCCGTCGGGGAATGCGGTCAGCGCATCATCGCCATAAAGCAACAGGGACTCAACGAGCAAAGCGGCAAGCAGCACCAGCGAGCAGAGCCGGAAAAGCATCTGAGGGTACTCCCGTAGCTTTTTCCAATCACGAAAAACGGAAACTCCAATCCATAATCCCAGGATCATCAAAACAGTCAATACGATCATAGCATGTTGATATTTAATAATTTTGCAAAGTGCAATTATAAAAGAAAAAAACCTCTTATCGGAGCGATAAAGAGGTTTGAAAGAAAAAATATTTACGTTTTATTCAAACGGTTTCTGTTTCATTCACTTTTTGCGTGTTTTTTTAATTTGATCGTATCGAATCCCTTCCCATAGACGCCGTTTACGGACGAGACGGAGAGGAACGCCTCCGAATCGATGGACTGGATATAGCGGAGCATCAGGTTCAGATCCGACTTACGGGTCACGACCATCAGCACTTCGGTGGACTGCTTGGTATACCAGCCCTTCCCTTCCAGGACGGTCACGCCGCGGTGCAGATCCTTGACGATACCGTCGGCAATCTCTTCATGCTTCTTGGAGAGAATGAAAAGCTGCACGCTCTGTTTGGAACCGGAAATATAGAGGTCAATGACATAGCCGCAGACCGTCACGAGGATCAGGCCGTACACGACGGTCGTCACCTTGTCGGCAAAAGGCATCAGTTCCATGCCGTCCCCCACCTTGACATACGAAGGGATGAAGAGGGACGACAGGATGATCACGACGTCGATCGCCAGGATGACCTTGCCGGGCGACACGTTGCGGTACTTCGTATAGACCAGGGCGATAATGTCCGTACCGCCCGTACTGCCGCCCTGTGAGATCGACATGCCGATACCGACGCCCGACATGATCGCCCCCATCAGGACCGACATGAGCTTGCCGTTCTTGATGGCCAGCGTCTCGATGATCTCGTACGGAATCCATTCCGGGAGGAAGACCAGCGCAACCGAAACGAAGGCTACGGCAAAAATGGTCTTGCCGCCGAACCCGGTCCCGATGACCCAGAACCCGACGACCAGCAGGATGGCGTTGATCACGAAGTAGCAGTAACCGGCCTTGATGAACCCGCCCGTCGCATACTGAATGATGGAGCTGATACCGGTCACGCCTCCTGAAATAAGGTTGTTCGGCATCCGGACCGCGGTCCATCCGGTCGTGGAGAACAGGAGTCCGAGCATCATGATCCCGTACTCCTTGATCAGTTTCCAGAAACTAATTTTGTGCTTCGGCATTTTTCTTCTTGCGTTCTAAGCCCGCCTTGATTTCTTCGAATCCCTCGCCATACACGCTGTTGGCGGGAGAAATGGAAAGGAAAGCCTTGGGATCGAGTTGTTTAATGACTTTGGTAATTTCGTGGACTTCGCTCTTGCGGACGATGACAAGCAGGACATCGCGGTCGACCTTGGTGTACCAGCCCGTCGCCTTGAGCACCGTGGCGCCGCGTTCCATCTTGTTATTGATATAGTCGGCGATAGCGGGATACTTGGACGAAAAGATCAGCAGCTGTACGGTGGATTTCTGACCGAGGATCACGTAGTCAAGCATAAACGAGAAGGTCAGCATAGAGATGTAGCCGTACACGACATCCTGGAAGGTTTTGCCCGGAATCAGCAGCAGCGACCCGATGACGGCAAGGTCGTGGATGATGTACACCGTGCCGGGCGTAATCGGCCAGAACCGCCCGATAATCATTGCGGCGATGTCGGTACCGCCCGTGCTTCCGCCACGCATCAGGATAAGTCCGATACCGATGCCTTCCATCACGGAGCCGATGACCGGAACGAGGATCTTCTCGTCCAGATACAGGAAATTGCCGGGCACCGCCTGGAGGAACTCGAAACGGGGCATGATTTCGAACATCAGCGACGAAACGGCGATGGCATAGATGGTCCGGAAGCCGAAACTCTTCCCGAGCACGAACGTGGCCGTAATGATGAGTACGGCGTTGATGGCCGGGAAGGTGTACGCCACCTGCAGTTTGTCGTTGGTCGCATACTGCAGGACGGCGCAGAGGCCTGTCAGGCCGCCGCTGGTCACCTCATTCGGCAGGAGGAAGGACGTCCACCCCATTACAAAGATCAGACATCCGACCGTCATCAGGAAATAATCCCAGACAATGCCTCCTATTTTCTTGGCGTTGATCATTTCACGACGATGTTGACAATCCTTCCGGGTACGACGATCACCTTGACGATGGTGCCGTCCCCGACGTATTTTGCCGTCTGGTCCATGGCGCGGACCGCGGCCTCCACTTCTTCCTTCGACAGGCTCTTCGGCAGGTCAGCCATAAAGCGGGTCTTCCCGTTGAACGAGACCGGATAGGTGCAGGTCTCCTCAACGGTATAAGCGGCGTTATAGGCAGGATAGGCGGCGAAAGCCACGCTCCCCGTATGCCCGAGCTGCTCCCAGAGTTCCTCCGCGATGTGCGGGGCGAAGGGCGACAGCAGGATCGTAAGCGGTTCGAGGATGGCCCTCTTGGAGCATTCTCCGAGCTCAGACAGCGCAATCATGAACGCGCTGACCGTCGTATTGAACGAGAAATTCTCGATATCTTCCTGCTCCTTGGCGATCAAGGTGTGAAGAGCCTTGAGCTCCGCCCGGGTCGGTTCCTCATCATTCACGAGGAAGCGGTCGCGGTCCCAAAACAGCCGCCAGAACTTCTTGAGGAAGCGGTTGACGCCGTCGATGCCCTTGGTATTCCAGGGCTTGCTCTGCTCGAGCGGACCGAGGAACATCTCGTAGAGGCGGAGCGTATCGGCGCCGTACGTATCGCAGACGGTGTCCGGATTGACGACGTTGAACATCGACTTGGACATCTTTTCGATAGCCCACCCGCAGATGTATTCCCCGTTTTCGAGGATGAATTCCGCATCCGCGAAGTCCGGCCGCCAGGCCTTGAAGGCTTCGGTGTCGAGCCGGTCATTGTGCACCAGGGAGATATCCACATGGATTTCGGTCGTCTTATACTGGTCCTTGAGCCCGAGCGAGACGAAGGTGTTGGTCCCGACGATCCGGTACACGAAATTGGAGCGTCCCTGGATCATGCCCTGGTTGACCAGCTTCAGGAAGGGCTCGTCCTCGCAGACATAGCCGAGGTCGAAGAGCACCTTGTTCCAGAAGCGGGAGTAGATCAAATGGCCCGTCGCGTGCTCCGTGCCGCCGATATAGAGGTCCACGTTGCGCCAGTATGCATCCGCTTCCGGTGAGACGAGCGCACCGTCGTTCCGGGGATCCATATAGCGCAGATAGTAGGCGCTGGAGCCCGCGAAGCCGGGCATGGTGCTGGTCTCGAGCGGATAACCATCATAGGTCCAGTCCTTGGCACGCGCGAGCGGCGGATCCCCGGCCTCCGTCGGCCGGAATTCGTCGACCTCGGGCAGCGTCAGGGGCAGGGCTTCCTCCGGGAGCGGCGTCGGGATGCCGTCCTTATAATAAATAGGGAACGGTTCTCCCCAATAGCGCTGGCGGGAGAAGATCGCGTCACGGATCTTGTAATTGACCTTCCGGCGGCCGATGCCGTGCGCCTCGATGTACTCGATGGCAGCAGGAATGGCCTCCTTGACCGTGAGACCGTTCAGGAAGCCGGAATTCATCATGATGCCTTCCTTCGCATCGAAACTCTCTTCGCGCACGTCGGCACCCTCGATGAGCGGAATGACCGGAAGGCCGAACTTCCGGGCGAATGCATAGTCGCGGCTGTCGTGGGCAGGAACGGCCATGATGGCGCCGGTACCGTATCCGGCCAGTACATATTCAGAAATCCAGACGGGGACTTCTTTCCCGGTCAGGGGGTTGATGCCATAGGAACCGGTAAAGACGCCGGATACCGTCTTGCCGGCGATCCGTTCGCGCTCGGTCTTCTTCTTGACCTCGGCCAGATAGGCCTCAACGGCTTCTTTCTGCTCCGGTGCCGTGAGTTTTTCGACCCATTCGCTCTCCGGAGCCAGGACCATGAAGGTCACGCCGAAGACGGTGTCGGCCCGGGTGGTGAAGATGGTCATGTCGTATTCGGCGGAGCCGTTCCGCACCTTGAAGACCATCTCTGCGCCCTCGCTGCGGCCGATCCAGTTGCGCTGCATCTCCTTGAGCGAATCAGACCAGTCGAGCCGGTCAAGCGCTTCCAGCAGGCGGCCGGCATAAGCCGAAACCCGCAGCTGCCACTGCGTCATCTTCTTCTGCTCCACCGGGAATCCCCCGCGGACGGAATACCCCTCCTTGACTTCGTCGTTGGCCAGGACGGTACCAAGCTGCGGACACCAGTTGACGAAGGTCTCGCCCTGGTAAGCCAGGCGGTAATGCATCAGAATGTCGGATTTCTCCTTGTCGGAGAAAGCGTTCCACTCGGCGGCCGTAAAGACCGGCGCATCAGACGAAGCGGCATCCACGGCAGCAGATCCGCCTTCCGCAAAGGCTTTTACAAGCTCTTCGACAGGACGCGCTTTGTCCAGCTTCTTGTCATACCAGCTGCCGAACATCTTGAGGAACGCCCACTGGGTCCACTTGAAATACGACGGGTCGGACGTGCGGAATTCGCGGTCCCAGTCATACGAGAAGCCGATCCGGTCCATCTGGGCGCGGTAGCGGGCGACATTCTTGTGGGTGGTGATTTCGGGATGCTGACCCGTCTGGATGGCATATTGCTCGGCCGGGAGGCCGAAGGCGTCATAGCCCATCGGATGAAGGACGTTAAAGCCCTTGAGCCGTTTGTAGCGGGAGAAAATATCGCTGGCGATGTAGCCCAGCGGATGCCCTACGTGCAATCCCGCGCCCGAAGGATAAGGGAACATGTCCAACACATAATACTTGGGTCTGGAGGGATCCACACCGACCTTGAACGTCTTGTCGGCGGCCCACTTGTCCTGCCACTTCTTCTCGATTTTCTGAAACTCGTAATCCATATAACTGTTATTTCTTTTTGCCGAATTTATGGCCGTTCAGGCCGAAACTGCCCTTCTTTTCGAGGCGGAACTCGACCGGAAGCGAGAGCGCCACGCTCACCTTCTTGCCGAGATGACGGCCGGGCTTCCACTTCGGGGAAGCGGAAATGACCCGCACCGCCTCGTCGTCGAGGAGCGGATCGACGCCCCGGGAGACCTTCACGTCCCGCACAGCCCCCGTCGCATCAATGACGAAATCGACCATCACACGACCCTGAATCCCGTTCTCAACCGCCTGACGGGGATATTTGAGATACTGATACACCCACTTCTGCAGGAAGACCGAAGGATCGGCCGTGTTGAGGAAGGTGGGGCGGTGGTCGCATTCGTAGTACGACATCACGTCGGGCGCATATTTCTGTTTCTTGCCGTCCGCAGACGGGAAGAATGAAGGCGCGGGCGCATTGATCAGATATTTGGTGAAATTATAGATGTATTCTACCTCTTTCTCGAGCGAGGCGTAGTCGACGACGGACTGGGTATCTTTCTCGGTATCGTGCTCCGGATAGCGTCCGGTCGTGAAGAGGACGGACGGAATCTGCTTGTCGTAGAAGACTTTATGGTCAGAAGGATAAGGCTCCGCCGCCGTCAGCGTCGGGACGACGGGGTTGAGGTCGCCCGCAACCGTCCCGAGCATCGCATTGAGGTCCGCATTCGATGACGTATAGGCGTAGAAGCCGGAATAACCCGTTCCCAACATATCCAGATTGACCATCGCGTCGATGTTTCCGACATCCTTGAAGGCCCGGTGCAGGAAGTACCAGCTGCCGGCGAAACTCTCTCGGGAAGCGCCGAAGCCGACCAGGAGGACCGAACGGCGCAGGAGAATGCGGTTGGTCTGGAGCATCCGTCCAGCTTCCAGCAGGGCGGCTATGCCCGATGCGTTGCCGTTAGCCCCGAAATAGATTCTTTCCCGGCTGGCTCCGTCGACGGTGTAGCGGTCGCTGCCGAGGTTGTCGAGCCTGGCGCCGATTACGATGAAATGGTCCGAAAGCGACTTGTCGTAGCCCGGAATGAAGGCGACGACATTGCGGGAAGTAAGGGTATCTCCGTTCTCGGAGCGGATGCCGAAGGGATCTCCCCCTTCGAGGGAAATGACGTCGATGTCATAGCGCTTCAGCACCGAGGCGACGTAGTCCGCCGCGGCCTTCTCCCCTTCCGAACCGGCTTTACGCCCTTCCAGGGAGGCTGCGGAAAGGGTGCGCACGTGCGCTTTGAGGGCTGCCACGGTCTCGCCGTCGTCAAGGTCGTCGAGAACGCTCCCGGGACGGATCTGGCCCCAGGCCGGCAGGAGGAGGCCGAGCAGGCATATCGATGCAAACAGTCGTTTCATATCAGCGGTCGTTCAAAATCCAGGAGCCTTCCGGGCAGGCTCCTTTGGCCCTGAGGCGGAGAAGCGCACGGCGCGCTTCCTCCCGGTCACTGCTCGGGCAGAGCCCGACGAGGGTGACGGCGCCCCGCTCCACCATGCAAACCTCATACCCGTCGCGGCGATAGCGCTCGGCGCTCCTAGCCGCATGGCGGGGCTCCCGGTACGCACCGACGATGACAAGATAGCCGGATTCGGATACGGAGGAAGACAGCAAATCCGGAAGCGGGTCTTCTTCCTCCTCTGCCACGGCAGCCTCCGGAACGGCAGGCGCGGCGGACTGCTCCCTGAGGGCACGCAATTCTTCCGTTGTGGGCCTTCCGGCGACCGAACGCAGGAAGTCGCACCCGGCCGCAAGGAGGAGTGCACAGGCAAGCCCTATGACAGAATACATTTTCATTGCATCAAAAGTGCAAATTTACTCAAAATATTTCATATATTTGTGGACATGAATTGGAAAAACCTCCTCTCAGGCCTGCTTCTCGTCATACCGGTGACGCTGAGCGCCCAGATCGAACGTCCGTGGATTCCTTTCGAGGATTTTTCGTTCCGCAAGGACACCGTCTCCATCGTCCTGATCGGGGATGTGATGATGCACGGACCGCAGTCCCGCGACGCTTTCCGCGTCTACAGCGAGACCCACCCCGGCGCCGACCGCGACAACCCGCACCACTATGACTTCAGCACCTTCTTCATGCACCTGAAGGACCGTTTTACAGCCGCGGACCTCGCCATCTGCAACATGGAATTTCCGATGGCAGGCCCTCCTTACACAGGGTATCCCGCCTTCTCCGCGCCCGACACCTATCCCGACTATATCGCATCCTGCGGATTTGACGTCCTGCTGACGGCCAACAACCACATTCTCGACAAGGGATCCGCCGGCCTGAAGCGTACGATCCGCGTGTACGATGCCCTGGAGGCTTCGACCGGCATTGTCTATACGGGCGTTTCCAAGGACAGTGCCGACGATGAAGCCCGCTACCCCGTCATCGTCATGGTCAAGGGCGTCAAATTCGCCATCCTCAACTTTACCTACGGGACCAATTCCGGATCCGACACCCGCTGGCCGAAGGTCAACCTGATGCATAAGGACGATATCGCGAAGGCGATCGCCCGTGCCAAAGCGCAGCACGCCGACGTCATCATCGCGATTCCCCACTGGGGGATCGAATACCAGTTCCGGCACAACGCCCAGCAGGGAGAACTGGCCCGCTGGCTGGCGAAGAGCGGCGTCGACCTCATCGTCGGGCATCATCCGCACGTCGTCCAGGATTACGAACTCCTCACGGTCACGGACAGCGACGGCACGGTACGGGAAGTCCCGGTGCTCTATTCCCTGGGCAATGCCGTATCCAACCAGAACGACCTCGAAGCCCGCCTCGAAGCGATGGCGCTCGTCAAGGTCGCCGTCCACGGCCGCATCCGCAAGGTGCTTCCCCGGCCCGGCGTTTCATATCTCTGGTGCACCAAGCCCCGGATGGTCGAGGACAGCTACAGCGTCCTCCCCGTCAAGGAATACATCGGGAGGCAGGAGGAATGGCGCATCCGCGAAGACTACACCAACATGGTTAACACATACCGCTTTGTCAAAAGCAAGACCGGCATAGAAGACTGATGAAGAAGAAACTGCATCTGGAAGCCATCGACCCCATCGAGATCTACGGGGCCGGCAACAAGATCCTGAACGAATTCTGCAACTATTTCCCGCACCTCAAGGTCGTGGCCAGGGGGGCCGAGATTATCCTGGAAGGTACCGAGAGCGATATCGCCTCGTTTTCCGAGCACCTCGGCAAACTGATCGAAATCCGGCATCACAAGACCAGCCTGACGGTATATGACGTCGAAGATGTCTTTGCCGGGGAGACCTCCCCCGACCGCTTCCGGATCGAGGCGGACGCCGTCATCGTACACGGGACGGACGGCCGCCCCATCAAGGCCCGCAACGTTCGGCAGCAGGAAATGGTCCGGAGTTACTTTGAGAACGACCTGATCTTCGCGACCGGACCGGCAGGTACCGGAAAGACCTACATCGCCATCGCACTCGCCGTCCGAGCCCTCAAGAACCGGGAGATCCGCAAGATCATCCTGACGCGCCCCGCCGTGGAGGCCGGTGAGCGGCTCGGCTTCCTTCCGGGCGACCTCAAAGACAAGCTGGACCCGTATCTGCAGCCTCTCTACGATGCGCTGGAAGACATGATTCCTTCCCGCAAGCTGCAGGAATTCATCGCGGACGGCACCATCCAGATTGCCCCGCTGGCTTATATGCGCGGCCGTACGCTCGACCGCGCCTGCGTCATCCTCGACGAAGCGCAGAACACCAACCTCGGGCAACTCAAGATGTTCCTGACCCGTATGGGGACCAACGCCAAATTCATCGTCACCGGCGACGCCAGCCAGATCGACCTCCCGCATAAAACAGATTCCGGACTCCTCAGGGGAATCCGGATGCTGCAGGATCTGAAAGGGGTCGGAACAATCTTCTTCTCCAAGGAAGACATCGTCCGCCATCCCCTAG
Source organism: uncultured Bacteroidales bacterium (assembly GCA_947165305.1). Classification (GTDB taxonomy): domain Bacteria; phylum Bacteroidota; class Bacteroidia; order Bacteroidales; family UBA932; genus Cryptobacteroides. The sequence continues at coordinate 3,978 of CAMUZW010000002.1, read as the reverse complement.
TCACCAAGATCGTCCAGGCTTTCGACGCCGAAGAACAGCGCGATCCCGCGTAACAGCGAACCGGCTTTCTCTCGCACGGCGGCGTCATCCGTCAGCATATAACTCTGCTTCAGCGACACGGAAGCTTTCAGGAGCTGCTCCTTGAAGGCCGTCTGGAGTTGCTGAAACACCTTGTCCTCCCCCGCCGGAAGGGCTGCCGCACGGTCGAGGACCGCCATGGCCGCACGGTACTCTTCCGCTCCCCTTTCATAGATATCCAGGGCGGACGCCTTGAGGCGGGCTATCCGCTCGCGCTCCGCCCGTTCGAGCATGAGCCGTTCGTCCTCGGCCGCGACGATCCGGAGCGACGGGATGTCGGGCTGCTGACAGGGCGGCATCATCGAAGCGGCCGCGGAGAGCCGGTAATACTGCATGGACTGTCCGCTTTCCCCGAGCATCCCGGCCACTTCGGCCAGTGTCCTGTACTCGGTGGCGATGTGGGAGATGTGGTCGGCAATCCGGTCCGTGTAAGAACCTTTCTGATCGCAGGCATATGCCCTCTTATAAGCCTCCAATGCGCCCGCCAGCGCATCGACCGTGTCGAGCAGGGGGCGGGTGACCCGGATGGCCAGGAGCTTCCCGTCCGCATCGAAATAGACGTCCTTGTCAGAATATACGTTCTTGTAGATGCCGCTCACGGGCGTCGCCGCCATGATTTCCCGGGGGCGCTGTCCGCGGACCGAAAGGGTACGGACAGAATTCCCCTCTCCGGGAACGAGGTTGGAGAGGGGAAATGAATAGGCGTCTTCGTATGCCTCCGCCAGCGAAAGCCAGGAAGCGGTCTTCGCGGCCTTGCCGGGATTACGGACCGCTTTGGAGGCCCTGGCGACCGACGCCCGGATTTTGTCCGCATCCTTCGACTGTCCCGCGAGGGACGGTGCCAGGACGAGCGCGGCCGCCAGCAAAGACAGGATCTTACTTGCTCTGGAGCTGCTTGCAGATCTCGTCATACTTCTTGTGGTACTCCATGTACTCGGGCTTGACGGAGCGAAGCTGGAAATACACCTTCTTGAGGAGGTCGGCGGCGGCGAGCTTCATGTCGCTGCGGCCCGTGACCTCATAGCATTTCTCAAGCGGTTCGAGGCTCTTCTGGAGCACTTCTTTGCTCTTGGCGTCGAGCTCGTCGTATTTCTTGTAGTCACGGAGATCCACCTGGGCTTTCTCGTTGTCGATTTCGTTGTACCAGTCGCAGAAGAGGCGGCCCTGTGCATAGTAAGGATAATCACCCTTCGGGTTGATTTCCAGAGACTTCTTGTAAGCCGCAAGCGCATTCTCGCGATTGCCGAGGTTCTTCCAGATGTCACCTTCTACATCATAGAGACCGGCATTGTCGGGCATCTGGGCCTTTGCCTTGTCGAGCAGGGTGATGATCTGCTTGGGATCGCCCTTGGTCCACAGGTAAAGGTTGATGAGGTCGGTCATGATCTGCGGGTTGTCGGGATAGACGGCGAAACCGTCCTCCAGATACTTCTTGGCGGCCAGGGTGTCCTTCTGCTCCATATAGATGTTGGCGATGGAGGAATAGATGGATCCCTTGGAGATCTTGTCGTAGCCATAGCGGAGCGACTTCTCGTAGCAGGCCTTGGCCTGGTCGAGGTTGCCGGCTTCGGCGGCGGCGAGACCCGCGTTGAAGAAAGCGGAGGTGTCGATCTTCGGGCTCATCGGCAGGACGGAGACTTCGGCAGCCTTGAGGAAGAGTTCGGAAGCCTTCATCTTGTCGCCGAGGACAAAAGCCGTATAGGCATCGTTGAAATAGAATTTGTCAACGTCTCCGATGACCGTGGCAATCTCTTTTTTCTTGGAACCCTTGGTATCCACTTCGGCGGCCTTGGTGTACGCTTTGACGACACCTTCGAGGGCATCCTCTTTGCCCAGGACGGGTTTGGTGATCTCGACGAAGGCGAGACGTCCGTTCTGGAAGTAGAGATTCTTGTCCTTGAAGACCTGCTTCTCATAAGCCTCACCCTGGAGCGTCACGGGAGCCACGCTCTTGGGTTTCTCACCATTCATCAGGAGAGCGAGTTCCGTTGCGGTCACACCCATGCTGGGGATGTTGGCGGTGGGCTGCTGATAAGCCTTGAGATAGGCTTCTCCCAGTTTGGTCCAGGTCGCCACTTTGGCCGCCTTCTTGGCATCCTGCGTAGCGGCAGAAGCCTTCTCGATCCCCTTGCGGAGGTCTTCGGGCTTGGACTGTGCAAAAGCAAACTGCACGCTCAGTGCAACGATTGCGGCAAAAGTCAAAATCTTTTTCATAATCTGAGAACAATTAATTGTTAATATTATCTTCCTGTACCGGTGCGACGGTCTCTTCCGGAGCCTCTTCCTCATCGGAAGTATGCTGGACGACGGAAACAGCCGCAATGGAGTCCTTTTCGCGGATATTGATGAGCTTCACTCCCTGGGCGGCGCGTCCCGTCACCCGGATGGTGCTCACCGGCATCCTGATTGTCATTCCCGAACGGCAGATGATCATGAGGTCGTCTTCGTCGGTCACGTTCTTGATCGCCACGAGCGATCCTGTCTTCTCGGTAATCTGTATCGTCTTGACGCCCTTGGCTCCCCTGGATGTCTGGCGGTACTCAGCCGGATCGGAACGTTTGCCGAAACCGTTTTCGCTGACGACCAGCACCTGCCTGCGCTCCGCATCCTCCGCCTCGGGATCCTGACAGACAAAACCGATGACGAAGTCCCCTTCATCAAGATTGATGCCACGCACGCCGGAGGACATCCTGCCGAGCGGCCGGGCGTCGGTCTCGTCGAAGCGGACACAGCGTCCGCCGTTGGCCGCGATCATGACGTTGCAGCGGCCGTTGGTGAGGATCGCTTCGAGGAGTTCGTCGTCCTCGCGGATGATGATGGCGTTGACGCCGTTGGTGCGCGGACGGGAATACGCCTCCAGGCAGGTCTTCTTGATGATACCGTTCCGGGTGACCATCATGATATAGTGGCTGTTGACGAATTCTTCGTCCTTGAGGCTCTTGACATTGATGTATGCCTTGACCTTGTCGTCGGCCTCGATGGAGAGGAGGTTCTGGATGGCGCGTCCCTTCGAAGTGCGCGTCCCTTCCGGAATCTCGTACACCTTAAGCCAGTAGCAGCGGCCCTTCTGGGTAAACAGAAGCATCGTCGAATGCGTATTGGCGATATAGATGTGCTCGATAAAGTCTTCGTCGCGCGTGGCGCTTCCCTTGAGGCCGACACCGCCGCGGTTCTGCGTGCGGAATTCCGTCAGCGGGGTGCGCTTGATGTATCCGAGGTGCGAGATGGTGATCACCTGGTCCTCGTCGGCGTAGAAGTCCTCGGGGTTGAAATCACCCACGGCGAGGTTGATCTCGGTACGGCGCGGGTCGGCGTATTTGTCCTTCAGCTCCTGCGTCTCGTCCTTGACGACGGCAAGCTGGAGCTCGACGCTCGCGAGGATCTCGTTGCACCGGCCGATGAACTTCATCAGCTCGTCATATTCGTTCTGGAGCTTCTCGCGCTCGAGTCCGACGAGCTGCCGCAGACGCATTTCCACGATGGCCGTCGCCTGGGGGTCGGTGAAGCCGAAGCGCTCCATAATGATGTTCTTGGCATCTTCGGTCGTCTTGGACTCGTAACGGATGACGTGTACGATCTCGTCGATGACATCCATCGCCTTGAGGAGGCCTTCCACCAGATGGGCGCGCTTCTGGGCCTTTGCGAGGTCGAAGCGGGTCCGGCGGACCACCACCTCGTGGCGGAATTCCACGAAGTTGGCGATGATTTCCTTGAGGCTCAGCGTGCGCGGACGGCCCTTGACGAGGGCAACATTGTTGAATGCGAAGCTCGACTGGAGCGGAGAGAACTTGAAGAGGTTGTTGAGGACCACATTGGAGTTGGCGCCCATCTTGAGACGGATGACGACGCGGACGCCCTCGCGGGAGGTCTCGTCGTTGATCTCGGCGATGCCCTCGACCC
>CAMUZW010000001.1 GCA_947165305.1 uncultured Bacteroidales bacterium | reverse complement strand
GCTTGTCGACCTCCTGGCCGCCCTTGCCGATGATGACACCCGGACGGGCAGCGTGAATGGTGACAGTGATGAGCTTGAGGGTCCGCTCGATGACGATCCTCGAAAGGCTCGCCTTTGCGAGACGGCTGCCCAGGTACTGACGGATCTTGTAATCCTCGGCGATTTTCTCCGAGTAGTCACCACCGAACCAGTTGGAGTCCCAACCACGGGTGATACCGATTCTGTTGCTGATAGGATTGGTTTTCTGTCCCATAATTATTCCTCCACAGTTGACGGTTTGACATCAAGGATAATGGTGACGTGGTTGGAACGCTTGCGGATCCTTCCGGCGCGACCCTGCGGGCAAGGACGAATCCTCTTGAGGGTACGGCCTTCGCCTACCATGATAGTCTTGACATATACGTTGCCGTTGTCCAGCTCTGCAGTCTTGTCCTGATTCTTGGCTTCCCAGTTGGCGATAGCGCTCTTGAGGAGCTTTTCAAGACGGATAGAGGGCTCTCTCTTCGAGAAGTGGAGAAGATCGAGCGCACGGTTGACCTCCACGCCGCGCACGGTGTCAGCCACCAGGCGCATCTTCCGCGGGGAAGTAGGGACATCGTTGAGCTTGGCGACAGCAGTCTGCTTCTTCTGCTCTTTGAGCCTCTCGGCCATAAGTCTTTTACGTTTTCCCATAATGCTTTACTTTTTATTGTTGCCCGAGTGGCCTCTGAAAATGCGCGTAGGAGCGAACTCGCCGAGCTTGTGGCCCACCATGTTCTCAGTTACATATACCGGAATGAACTTGTTTCCATTATGAACTGCGATCGTGTGGCCCACAAAGTCAGGGGAAATCATGCTGGCACGGGACCAGGTCTTGACAACCTCTTTCTTCTTGCTGCCTTCATTCATAGCAAGAATCCTTTTCTCCAGGGCTTCCTGGATGTACGGTCCTTTTTTAAGTGAACGACTCATAACTAACTTAGTTTAATTCCGTTATTTCTTCTTTCTTCTTTCGATGATAAACCTGTTCGAAACAGCCTTCGGATTGCGGGTCTTGTAACCCTTTGCAGGCAGGCCCTTGCGCGAACGCGGATGACCACCGGAAGCACGGCCTTCACCACCACCCATCGGGTGATCGTGCGGGTTCATGACGACACCACGGTTGTGGGGACGGCGGCCAAGGTGACGGCTGCGGCCGGCCTTGCCGAAGGACTCGAGGTTGTGGTCGGTGTTGGAGACCACGCCCACGGTAGCGCGGCAGGCGACGGGAACCATACGGGTCTCACCCGAAGGGAGGCGCAGGATGGCGTAGTTGCCTTCGCGGGCTGCGAGCTGAGCGTAGGTACCGGCGGAGCGGGCCATGGCCGCGCCCTGTCCGGGACGGAGCTCGATCGCGTGAACAAGCGTACCGACGGGAATCTCACTGAGCGGCAGGCAGTTGCCAAGGTCCGGGGCGGCGCCGACGCCGTTCTGGATCTTCTGCCCGACTTTGAGTCCGTTGGGAGCGATGATGTAAGACTTCACGCCGTCCTCATACTCGACGAGGGCGATGCGGGCGCTGCGGTTCGGATCGTATTCGATCGTGAGGACCTCGGCGGGAATCCCGTCCTTGCTGCGTTTGAAGTCAACGATGCGGTACATCCTCTTGTGGCCGCCGCCGATGTAACGGACGGTCATCTGGCCGGTATTGTTGCGGCCGCCGCTGGATTTGAGCGGAGTGAGGAGAGGTTTATAAGGCTTCTTCGCTGTGATCTCTTCAAAGGAGCTGATAGCCTTGTTGCGCTGACCGGGGGTTACCGGTTTGTATTTCTTGATTGCCATAATTAAACTCCTTTTTAGACGTTAGCGTAGAAATCGATCTTCTCGTCGCCTGCGAGGGTGACGTAAGCCTTCTTGAAATGATTCATCCGGCCACGGAGCAGACCGCTCTTGGTGTAGCGCTGTTTGCGCTTGCCGTGATAGTTGACCGTATTGACGTCGGCGACAGAGACATTGTACATCTGCTCGACAGCGGCCTTGATCTGGATCTTGTTGGCGTTGCGGTCAACGATGAATCCGTAGCGATTGAGTTTCTCGCCCTGGTCAGTAAGTTTCTCAGTGACGATCGGTTTGATTAAAATTCCCATTTCACTTCCTCCTTATTTGACCCGGGTAGCGAGGATTTCCTGAACACCGTCGATGAGGACCAGCTGGTGGGCCTGCATGATGGCGTAGGTGTTGATCTCATCCACGGAGATCACCTTCACCTCGGGAAGATTGCGTGACGAAAGATAGATATTCTGTGCATTCTCAGGAAGAACGACGAGGATACCCCGGTTGCCCGCCTTGATGGCGTCCATGATCTTGAGGAAATCCTTGGTCTTGGGAGCTTCCATGGAGAACGGCTCAAGGATGATGAGCTTGCCTTCCTGCGCCTTGTAGGTGAGGGCGGAGGTACGGGCGAGAGACTTCACCTTCTTGTTGAGTTTCGTGCGATAGTCGCGCGGCTGAGGGCCGAAGACGCGGCCGCCGCCGACGAAGATATTGGCTTTCAAGCTGCCGTGACGTGCACCGCCGCCGCCTTTCTGACGGCCGAGCTTCTTGGTGGAATAGGCCACTTCGCTGCGGTCCTTGGTCTTGGCGGTACCCTGACGCTGGTTGGCGAGGTACTGCTTGACATCGAGCCAGATGCAATGGTCGTTCGGCTCCACGCCGAATACCTGCTCATCGAGAACAACCTTCTTACCGGAAGGGGTTCCGTCAATTTTCAAAACGTCCAATTCCATAATTAAGCCTCCAGCAGTAAATAAGAACCCTTGGCTCCGGGAACGGAACCTTTGATAACGATGAGATTGTGCTCAGGGATGAGTTTGACAACTTCAAGATTGAACACTTTGACGCGCTCGTCGCCCATGTGGCCGGCCATCCTCATACCAGGGAAAACCCTTGAAGGCCAAGAGGAAGCACCCATGGAGCCGGGGTGACGGAGACGGTTGTGCTGGCCGTGAGTTTCCCCGCCGACACCGTTGAAATGATAACGGTGAACGACACCCTGGAAACCCTTGCCTTTAGAAGTACCGACGACATCGACGAATTTGACATCCTCAGTGAACACATCAGTGAGGGTCAGCGTGTCGCCCAGTTTGAGCTCTCCCGCGAAATCGGCCGGGAATTCGACCAGTTTGCGCTTGGGAGTGGTTCCTGCCTTTTCGAAATGCCCCTTCAGGGCAGCGCTGGTGCGTTTCTCTGATTTTTCGTCATAGGCAAGCTGTACAGCGGCATAACCATCTTTTTCGACTGTACGTACCTGCGTGACAACACACGGCCCAGCTTCGACGACGGTGCATGGAATATTTTTTCCATCAGCACCGAAAACGGAAATCATTCCGATTTTCTTTCCAATTAATCCAGGCATTGGTTTGTTAATTAATTGTTTACTAATACTTTAACTAGTCCGCACACATTTTGCGGGCTGCAAAGTTAGTAAAAATTCCCGGATTAACAAAAAGTTTTGAACACTTTTTTCAACCGAGGCCGTCAGTCGCAGACGGGACGGACGGGAAGTGCATTCTCGCGGCGGAAGGTGCGGATGGACATTGCGACCGAAGATTCCGACATGTTAAAAGACAGGCTGAAATAAAGCGCTTTTGCATAGATATCTTTGTTCTCCGGATCAAGGATCGAAGACCAATAGCAGCCGACATAGGTTGTTGAGGCAAAGTGGCCGTCATTATAATACTGGGCGCGGGGGAGAAAAATCGAACTCCCGTTGCCTTTGACCGTACATCCATAGGGCGACTGAACGGCCTCTTTCTCACATTGACTGATCATGGCCTTCCATTCCGCCTCCGTCGGAATCCTCCACCGGCCGCCCAGCGTCTGACTGGCGATATCCCGCGAATACGGCAGCGTGGCGGGAGTATCCGTATAATCGTAAAAGCTGAAACTGCCAAATGATGACTTCAGGCAGCCCCACTGGTAATACTCCCCGTTTTCTTCCGGACTTTTGGCAAACAGGTTGCGGTCCCCGAAATAGATCTTTTTACCGCCCACGACGACGCCCAGATCGACAGGATTCATCTCCAGATAGGCGATAGAGACGGGGGTGCTCCACGCCGTATAATCGTCCACGACGACGGCAATGGAGAAATAATACCGCTGATACACTTTATCATCCGCTATATCGTAACTGAAATATACTTTCCGGGAAGACATTGAATAGTTGAATACAGAAACCTCTTCTGTCTTGACAGGTGTGGCGCCATACGTGGCCGCTGAGAGCGTAGGCCCCAGATAATACTGGATACGGCAATTCTCATCCGTGGCATGGGCTATCTTGACATCACAAGAAAAATACACGGATCTGGCTCCTCTCCTCTCGGCCTGCACGTCGGAAATCTGTATCGATACGGGCCTTTTTATGACATTCACCTGGCATACGGCCTCGGCATCTCCGCAACGCGCGGTGACCGTAGCCGGGCCCGGCGCGATGCCATATACCACCCCGTCCTCAACCAGCGCCACCGACGCATCGGAACTGGTCCATTTCACCTTTTTTTTACGGACATCCGCCGGCTCATAAATAACCGTCAACTCCTCGCTTTCGTTGATACCGATGGTCAGCTCCGTCTTATCCAGGGAGATTGACTTCGGATAGAGCCCCTCCTTCCGGCAGGAGACAACAAGGGTCATGACGGCTAACAGGATCAGTAAAATCTTTTTCATACACATAACTATTTATCCTCTTCCGCGGTCACGCCAGTCGAAGAAGGCGGGATAGAGCCAGGCGCGGCCCGTGCGCTCCATGATACCGTAGTCAAGCGAAATGCGCGGACACTCGGCATAGGCACGGCGGATAAACTCCGGATCCCGGAGGCGCGTCTCCCAGCCGGAGAACATTTCCACGACATCCGGAAGATAAAACTCCATCTCCCGGCGGATAGTGACGGCCCTCCAGATATAGATACCCGTATTCCAGAAAAATTCTCCCGTCTTGATAAACACCTTGGCAAGCTCGGTGGGCGGCTTCTCCGTGAACGTCTTCACCTGCAGGGGACGGCGGAGCTTCCAGGCATCCTTCCCCTCCCGGACCTGGACATAGCCGAAGGCCGCGTCGGGCGTAGACGGCACCACGCCGACCGTCATCAGCACATCATTCGCCTCCACATACGCAACCGCCTGCTCCAGCGTCTCCGCGAAGAGCTGCTCGTCGCGGATCTCGTGGTCGGAGGGCGTCGCGACGATCACGGCGTCGGGACACCGCTGCAGGATGGTATACATCGCATAAGCCATACACGGGGCAGTCCCCCGCTTGTAAGGTTCCAGCAGGAGGTTCTCCGGGGGAAGTTCCGGGATCGCGGCGATCGCCGCGGAGCGGTATTTCTCCAGGGTGACGACGAGGATGTTCTCGCGCGGGATGATGTGGAGGAATCGTTCGTATGTCGGGCGGAGGAAAGGCTTGTTGCCCCCGGCCATAATCACACAAAAGTGCTTCTCGTTCATTAATTATGCGGTCTTGTCGAAGCTAAAGATACATCGGTATCCAGGCTTGTGGAAAGTATGCAATTTTCGTTCCCGAAGCGGAAAAAATCACCGAAACAACATCAAAAAAAATCTCCTTCCCAAAACACTTTTTCCGGTGAATATAACCCAGTGCGGCCGCGGTGATCCGCTTCTGTTTCACGGGGCCGACATTCTCCTCCGGCGGCGCCTGGCAGGGCAGCGTCCGCGTCTTCACTTCTACGAAATGGACGGCTTCCGGCGTCTCGGAAATGATGTCCACTTCCAGATGGCCCGAACGCCAGTTCCGTTCCAGGATCCGATGCCCTTCCGCCTTCAGAAAGGCACAGGCGGCATCTTCTCCTTTCCTGCCTGTCTCCTTAATAATTACGTCTTCCATAGTTTAAAAGTTTCTCAAAGTCAATCAAATGTCACGACCGTAACGCCCGACCCGCCGAACTGGATATGTTCATCGACGGCGGACGCGACGCCCGGGACCGTCCGGACATATTTCTGGATTTCCTCCCGGAGCGCTCCGGTCCCCTTCCCGTGCAGGATCCGGACCGAGTTCATATTGAGCATGATCGCATCGTCGATGAAACGCATCACCTGCTCGATGGCCTCCGTCACCCGCTCTCCGCGGACATCCAGCTCGGGATGGAATTCGAGCCGGCGGCGTTCCAGCTCCGGGTCGACCCGCCGGACGGACGGACGTTCCACGGCCTTCATCGCCGCCTTGTATTCATTGGAGGTCACCCGCTCCACCCGGTCATGCGGGAGCTTGGTCGTAATATTGCCGACGATGACGGTCACCGCCTTCGTAGACACCTGGCTGACCTCTCCGACCATGCCGCCGTCTTTGATGCGGACCTTCTCCCCCACCTTGAGCGGCGCGCTGCGGAATGCCTCCAGCTTTTCCTTTTCTGTATCCTGCGCGGGCAGGCCCTTGCGCGCACGGGTACGCGCCTGACGCTGTTCGACGCCTTTGAGCTTCCGCTCGATATAGTCTTCGCGGGTCTTCTGCTCGGTCTCTTTCTTCTGTTCCAGCGCCCCGAGGAAACCCTGCAGCTGCCTGCGGGCATCCTGCGTCGCCTCTTTCTCCGCCCCGGATTCCCGGATGGTCCGGATCGTGTGTTCCACCTGGCGGTTGGCGCCCTTGATGATATCCTCCGCCTGCCGGTGCGCTTCGTCGAGGATATCCTTCCGGGTCTTCTTGATATCCTGCAGCTCGCGCTGGTACTTGTCGGTGATGCTCTCCAGCGTCTTGTCGGTCGCCTTGATCTTCTGCAGGCGCTCGTCGATGGCCCGGCGGCTGCGGGCAATCTTGCGGAGATTGCGCTCGATGTCGACGAATTCCCTGCCGGCCCTTTCCTCGGCATCCTTTACGACCGCCTCGGAGAGGCCCATCTTGCGGGCCAGTTCGAAGGCGAATGAGTTGCCGGGCAGGCCGATCTCGAGCTGGAAGAGCGGCGCGATCCGGGCGGCGTCAAAGAGCATCGCCCCGTTGATGACGCCGGTCTCCGCCCCGGCCGCATAGAGCTTCAGGTTTGTATAGTGCGTCGTGATGATGCCGTATACGCCCCGTCTGTCGAATTCGCTCAGGATCGCCTCCGCGATGGCGCCGCCGGCGGCGGGATCGGTTCCCGAGCCGAATTCGTCGATCAGCACGAGCGTATCGCCATCGGCTTCGGAGAGCATCTCTTTCATGTCTGCCAGGAAAGAGCTGTACGTACTGAGGTCGTTGTCGATGGACTGGTCGTCCCCGATCGAGACCATGATGCGGTCAAAAACACGCATCTCGGAACTCTCCGAGGTCGGAATCAGCATTCCCCACTGGAACATATACTGGAGCAGGCCGGCCGTCTTGAGGCAGACCGACTTGCCGCCGGCATTGGGTCCGGAGATCAACAGGATATGTTTGCGGGGCGTCAGCAGGACCGTCAGCGGAACGATCTCGCGGCCTTCCTTCCGGAGCGCCTTTTCGAGCAGCGGATGACGGGCTTTACGGAGAGCGGTCTCCCCTTCGGTGGAAATGACGGGCATGCCTGCCCGGAAATCCAGGGCAACCTGCGCCTTGGCGAGGATGAAATCGATCTCACCGACCAGGCGGGCCGCCTGCACGAGGTCCGGCACATACGGCCGGACGAATTCCGAGAACTCGTACAGGATCCGGGCAATCTCCCGCGTCTCGGCGAACCGCAGTTCGCTGATGGCGTTGGTCACCTCAACGATCTCGGCCGGCTCGATGAAGGTGGTCTTGCCCGTGGCGGATTCGTCGTAGACAAATCCGGGCATGGCACGCTTCGAGGAGGAGTGGACCGGGATGAGCATCTTGCCGTCGCGGATGACGACCGAAGCATCGCTGTCCGAGAGGCCTTCCTGCTGCGCCTTGCGGAGGATCGCCTGCATCCGCTTCGAGACCGAGGCTTCCCGCTCGGCAATCTCCTTCCGGATGCGGTACAGTTCGTCCGAGGCGGTGTCTTTCACGGCACCGTGCCGGTCGAGGATGAGGTCGATCCGGCGGGTCACCTCCGGGAAGGCGTTCACCGGCGCCATCATCCGCTTCAGGTGCGGATAGACACCATCCTTGATGCCGCCGAAGAAATGGATCAGGCGCCGGAGCGTCGTCAGCATCGTACCGAGCTTGCCGAGGGACAGAACATCGAGGGTCCCCGATTTCTCAAGCGGGACAAGGAATTCCAGACAGTCGATATAGCCCGACGTCGGAAACGTGTCCTCAAACATGGCGATGAGCCGCATCTCATCGGTCAGCGCCAGCCGGCGGGCAATTTCTTTCGGATCGGTCGAGAAGGTCTCCCCTTCGACACGCCTGACGGCATAAAAAGAACTGCAACGGTCCGCAATCAGCCTGCGGACCCTGTCAAAGCCCAGTTTCTCTTCTATCCTAGGGAAATCCACTACGCCGTACCTCCCTGTTCCTTTTCCGCATCCGAAGAACCCAGCATCAGTTTGAGCTCATTGAGGTTGCCGATCGTCGTCAGCACGCCCCGGCGGACGAACGAGATCTTGCCGCTCTGTTCCGACACGACGATGACGTCGGCGTCGGTCTCTTCCGAGATTCCGATCGCCGCCTTGTGCCGCATGCCGAGATTGGCGGGGACATCGGCCCGCTGGGTAATGGGAAGGGTGCAGCGGGCCGCCACAATGCGGTTGCCGCTGATGATGATCGCACCGTCGTGGAGCGGAGAATTCTTGAAGAAAAGATTGCGGATCAGCCGCCGTGAAACGGCCGCGTCGATCTTATCGCCCGTCTCGATGATGTACTCGAGCGAGTTGCTGTGCGAGATGACGATCAGCGCGCCGGTCATGTCCCGCGACATCATCCGGCAGGCCTCGGTAATCTCGTTGACGGCGGATGTGTCCATCTTGGACGCCTTGACGCCGAGCACGCGGTTGACGAGGGCCGCCCCCTTCCGGTAAATCGCCGAATTGCTGCCGAGGCGGTTGAGCCCGTGCCGGATCTCCGGCTGGAAGATGATCAGCAGCGCCAGCACACCGACGTCGAGGAGGGTGTTCATGATGGCCGACATCATCTTCATCCCGAGCGCGGTCACCACCACCTGGATAACCAGGAAGAGGATCAGCGCCATGAAAATATTCATCGCCGACGATCCGCGGATCCACCGGAACACCAGGAAGATGATCACCGCGACCATCACGATGTCCAGCACGTCCACGATGCCGAGCTTCAGGAAGGAGAATATGCCGAGAACCGCCGTCATGCGCTATTTGAGGGCCAGGCTGATCTGGAGTTCGTCGAGCTGCGTCTGGTCGATCTGCGAAGGCGAGTCGATCATGACGTCGCGGCCCTGGTTGTTCTTCGGGAAGGCGATGTAGTCGCGGATGGTCTCGCTGCCGCCGAACAGGGCGACCGTGCGGTCGAATCCGAAGGCCAGGCCGCCGTGGGGCGGAGCGCCGTAACGGAAAGCGTTGATGATGAATCCGAACTTGTATTCGGCCTCTTCGGGGCCGATGCCGAGCACCTCGAACATCCGCTTCTGCATGTCGGCGTTGTGGATCCGGATCGAGCCGCCGCCGAGTTCGTTGCCGTTGAGGACGAAATCATAGGCATTGGCGCAGACGCGCTCCAGGTCTTCCTTCTTGTCGCTGTAGAACCAGGCCTCGTGCTCCGGCTTGGGCGCCGTGAACGGATGGTGCATCGCATAGAAACGCTGCGTTTCGTCGTCCCATTCCAGGAGCGGGAAGTCGACGATCCAGAGCGGGGCGAAGACCTTGGGGTCACGGAGGCCTTTCCGGCCTGCCATCTCGAGGCGGAGGACGCCGAGCTGCGTCTGCGTCCGGCGCTTCTCGCCGCAGAGGACAAGGATCAGGTCGCCGGCCTTGGCCTCAACGGCCCCGGCGATGGCCTTCAGGTCTTCCGGCGTATAGAATTTGTCGACGGAGGACTTGAACGAGCCGTCTTCATTGACCTTGATGTAAACCAGGCCCTTGGCGCCGACCTGCGGACGCTTGACCCATTCCGTCAGGGCATCGGTCTCCTTGCGGGAGGCTCCGGCCATGCCCTCGACGGCGATGGCGCCCACGTAGGGCACGCTGTCGAAGACGCCGAATCCGTGGCCCTGTACAAGGCCGGTGATCTCATGGATGGTCATCCCGAAACGGATGTCGGGCTTGTCGGACCCGTAGCGGTCCATGGCGTCGTACCAGCTCATCCGGGGAATCGGATTAGCGATCTCCACGTCCAGGACATTCTTGAACAGCGTCCGCATCATGCCCTCGAACATATCCAGCACATCTTCCTGCTCGACGAAGCTCATCTCGCAGTCGATCTGGGTGAATTCCGGCTGGCGGTCGGCCCGGAGGTCCTCATCGCGGAAGCAGCGGACAATCTGGAAGTAGCGGTCATAGCCGGCCACCATCAGGAGCTGCTTGAAGGTCTGGGGACTCTGAGGGAGGGCGTAGAACTGCCCGGGATTCATCCGGGAAGGCACGACGAAGTCACGGGCGCCTTCCGGGGTGGATTTGATGAGATACGGGGTCTCGATCTCCAGGAATCCTTTGCTGTCGAGATAGTTGCGGACCTCATGCGCGATGCGGTGCCGCAGTTCCAGCGCCTTGCGGAGGGGATTTCTCCGAAGGTCCAGATAACGGTATTTGGCGCGGATATCCTCGCCGCCGTCGGTCTCGTCCTCGATCGTGAAGGGCGGAATGGCCGCCTTGTTGAGGATAATAATTTCACTCAGCCTGATCTCGATATCACCGGTAGGCATTTTGGCATTCTTGCTCTGCCGCTCGACGACCTCTCCCTTCGCCTGGATGACGAATTCGCGTCCCAGGGAAGTCGCCGTCTCCACCAGCGACGCAGGGGCGTCCGCCTCGACGACAAGCTGCGTGATGCCGTAACGGTCACGTAGGTCAATGAATGTCATTCCGCCTAATTTACGGGCTTTCTGGACCCATCCGGCCAGGGTTACTTTCTCTCCTTTGTTCTCAATGCGGAGTTCTCCGCAAGTCTTTGTCCTGTACATACTGTTTTTTACTTTTCCGTAGAGCCCGCAAAGATAGTCAATAATTCGGGCTTTTCCCAATCTTCCTTCATCTCATAAGGAAGTTCCCAGACGTTGCCCTTCGAATCCGCAAAATACATCTTGCAGACCGAAAGCTTGTTGGGCACGCTGTCTGACCACAGGCAGATAAACGGATCGCGGCCGTCCTTGACCCGGCGCACATAGCCGTGGTTGCGGGGGCTGTTCTCCGTGTACATCCGCTCTTTCTTCCAGTGCTTTCCGTTGTCTTTCGACACCCAGGATGCGATCTCTCCCCCGGCGTACCAGCGGAATGCGCCGTCCTCCGTAGGGGCGATGACCCGCCAGCATTCCCCTTCCGTCCAGATTGACCCCGTATCGTAGTTATGGGTGGACTTCGTGATGAAGTGGAATTCCCACTTCTTGCCGTTCCAGTGCGCTACGTGCCATTCGCGGAAGCCTTCCTTCGGCCCGGGATTGAATCCCCGTCCCGTCACGTAGAGGATGACAGGACGGCCCTGGGCGTCGAAATTGACGTCCTTGATGTAGACGTTCAGCCCCTCCGATTCGGCGTCCAGGATGAGCGACGGATCGCTCCGCTTGGTGATGGGAAGCGTAACGGGCGTCCCGTCGGCGAGCGTCCAGGTCTTGCCGAAATCGGCCGTCTGGATGTAGTAGATGTTGGTGCGGGTGTCGACGTTTCCGTTCAGATGGCGGTTGAAGGCCGACGCCAGCAGACCGTCAGAGCGTTGTCCGATAATCTGGTAATGACCCGAATTCTTGTCGCCGGGCATCTTGATGGAGGCGATCTGGCGGTAATCCGTCCAGTTCACGCCGTCCGGGCTGGTCTGGTAGAAAAGCTGGCGCACGCCGTCATACCGGGTAAAGAACAGGAAGTGGCCCTTCCCGGGCACGTAACGCGGCTGCGGATACGCCATGACGGATTCGCCCATGAACTCGAACGCATCGATGCTGTAGGGCTCCGTGCTGCGATAGCGCCGTCCCAGGCGTTTATTGCTGCGCCCCGACACATAGACCCACACATATCCGTCCCCGTCCAGAAGGATGGCCGGATTGTCGTGCGGATCCTTCACGCCCCTCTTGTCATAGACGACCGTCGGCTTGCAGACCATGCCTGTCTTATGATCGAAGCACCCGGCCATGCACAGGAGATGCGTTTCCTCTTCCGCGGTCGTACCGCCATAGACAAAGAAGGTCTTGTCCACGGCCGGCGCATAAATCGCCAGCGGGGAATGCTTGGCCGTATACGTGGCGAATCCGCCGGAATACTTGACGCCGTACTCCGTCGGATGGCCGAGTTCAAACCAGATGGAGCGATAGCCGTCCACCCGGGTATTGTCCAGTACGTCCTGCGAGAAAGCACCCCAGGCTGTCAGCAGGCCGAGGATGCTCAAAAATGCCTTTCTCATTTGTAATGTTCTTTGTTCTCGTCCTGCCACTCGTTGACGCCGTCGCGGATGCGGTTGCGGAAGCAAAGCGTATCACGGACGTTCTTACGGCCGCCGCCGGAGGCCGGGAGGTCATACTCCAGGAACAATTCCCGCTCCTGGAGAAGTTTGGCCCCGTTGAAACGGCCGGTCCCCGTAACCGCCCCGTTGGCGGAGGACACGGCGATGTCGTCGCCGGTGAAGGCCAGGCGCATGCCGCCGACCATCCCCGTCATCTTGCCGCAGGTAAGGGTGTTGGCATCCACGGTCTGCAGGGCATAGACACTGTCGTCCGCCAGGGATCCTACTTCGCGGACCTTCTGGACCTCCTTGCCGGATTCGTCAAACGTCGTGATCGTCCCGTGGTGGGTCCAGTTGCCGAAAAAGCGGTTCTCGCAGCGGACGGCGATGACCGAAAAGTCCATTCCTTCCACTACTTCGTCCGCATCGGCGGAAAGGATCTTCACTCCGAGGGCATAGCCCGGCTTGTACGCATTCAGGTCGGAGATGAGATCATCCGTGGCGTGAATGGTGACGGTCCCCGTATGGCGGCCGGCCGGAATCTTGAGTCCGTCCAGTCCGGTCACGGTAAAATCCGAGGCGGGCAGCGGTTCGACCGAGGTGACACCTGCGCTGCGGAAAGCGGCGCCGACATAATCGCCCGAAATCTGCGACGTCCCCATCATTCCCCGATAGGCGTCACCGTTCACCAGCGTATTGTCGATGGCCAGCTTCACCGCCCGGTCGCGTCCGTTCTTCATCACGCCGCCGAGCGCGACCGTCACGTCGAACGCGGCGTCTTCTCCGATGACAAAGGTCCGGAGATCATACTGATACGCGAAGAAAACGCCGTCATGGTCGTATTCCCGGACATAGTCTTCGTAGCAGCCAGTCAGGGCGAGCGCTACGACAAGCAGTATACAAATCTTTTTCATAACCGTTATTTCCATGTTTCCCAGCCTTCGTTCTGCTCAAGCAGGGGCGCCTTCCGCATTTCGGTGTAAGGGAGCGGCATCCAGAGGGACGGATACCGGCGGTTCTCCAGTTCTTCGACCGCATAGGTCCGGTTGTCTCCATCCCGCTCGATCCGGATCCGGTGGATAGGGATATTGATCTCCGACACATCGGTCGCCCAGCGCCGCACATTGTGGAAGCGGTGCCCCTCGAAGCAGGTCTCGAGCCGCCACTCGTTCTTCACCAGTTCGTTAAAGGCGGCGAATCCCTGCGCAGCACACTCATCCAGATACGGGTCTCCGGACGCGCCGACGCCCGGAACGCCGTTCTCGGTCGGACGCCGCCGGATATAGGCGAGCGCATCCTTCGCCGACATGCCGTACGTCTCGCTGTCGAGCGGACCGACCACGTTGTTGGCCGCTTCCGCAAAGGCCAGCAGCATGTGCGTCCAGCGGAAGAAGAAGATGCAGTGCTGCGCCGTCTCGACGGAATTGTCGGCCTTGTTCCAGCCCATATAGACGAACTTCCGGATATAATATCCTGTCGGAGAAGTATTTACCAAACCAGGAGCGTCCGCGCCTCCTTCGGAGGTATCGAAGGTGTACATGATATCCGAAGCGTTGGTGTTGCGGACCACCCGGGCCCCGTCGTAGAAGATGTCTTCATAGAAACGAGGATCACGGCCCGCATACGGGTTGGCGGGATCGTAGCCGGATTCGGCCCGGTCGATCGGATAGCCATTCGCCATCGGGAACGCATCGACCAGTTCCTGTGTAGGCCCGTAGTTTCCGTTCCCGTTGAACCCCTGCGGGTAGAACGCCGTCTCATAGGTTGAGTTGGACGAAATCTGCGAAATATAATAAGCCTCCTGGGCATTGGGATTCAGCCACATGAACGATTTGGTCGGATCGAACCCGTCGTTCACGGCACCCTCGACATCCAGTTTGTAGTCAATGGCATCCTTGGCGGCAAGTGCCGCCTTGTCCCAGCGGCTGATGTCGCCTGTCGTGTTGTAGGCGGGAGAAGCCCAAGTCAGCAGGGCCGTCGCCTTGAGGGCCATCGCGGAAGCGCCGTCCATCCGGCGGTAGCGCACCGCACCGAGCACCGGGATCATCTCTTCTTCCTTGAGGAAGTCGCGGTTACCGAGCGGCAGGTACTTGATGGCCGAGTCGCAGTCCGCGACCACCTGGGCGATGCAGTCCTCGAACGGGGCACGCTCGATGCTGCGCATATCGGCCGAAGCCGGATCGACGGGCTCCGTCAGCAGCGGGACGCCCAGCAGGGCGCCCGAGGAGGCGCCACGGCCGCCGAACCACTTCAGCAGGTCGTACAGGTACCAGGCGCGGAGTGCATAGGCGTCCCCCTGGAGAGCCCGCTGGAGATTGCGGTTGGCCGTCTCGTCCACCATATAGCGGGTCGTGAGCCCGAGGTCGTCATGAAGGAAGAGGTTGCAATAGTAAATACCCATGTAGTCGCGCCGGTAGGAGGCCGTGAAAGGATTCTCCGAAGGAAGGCAGACGCCGGTCGCCATCTTATACCCTTCCGAGGTCCTGCTGCGCCATGTCATATTGTCCGCCAGGCCGTCCGCTCCGAGATAACCCATCGCGATGTACGTCGTCGGACGGAGGGAATACGCCTTCTCAACATATCCGCGCACCAGAGACGGATAGTCCTCAAAATTCTCTTCGTTGTAGCTGCCATTGGGAAGCGGCTCCAGGAATTTTGCGCATGCCGCCAGGACCAGGAAGGCCGGCAGCAGAAGAATGATATGTTTTTTCATACGCATCAGAACGAGAATTTAACCCCGGCCACGACGGTCCGGAAGAAAGGATAATTGCTGACGCCCGCAGCGATATCCTCAGGATCCACATACGGGACGGAGGTGATGGTCAGGAGATCGCCGGCCGTCAGCGAGAACCGGACACCCTGCAGCCACGACACCTTCGGGTGAAGGGTATAGGACAGGGAAACCGTCCGCAGCTTGAAGAACCCGCCTTTCCGGAGCCAGAAGTCCGACAGCAGGAAATTGGTCTGCGACTTGTCATAGGCCAGGCGCGGATAGGCACCGCCGAGATTGTCGGCGACGAAAGCGGAATAGTTGCTGTCGCCCCAGCCGTTCCAGAAGTAGCCGCTCGTGAGCGACTGGTCATAAAACGCCCTTCCGATGCCGGCGACATACAGTTCCAGGCCCTTCCAGCCCAGGTTCAGGTCTACGGTATAACGGAGCCGCGGGCAGGAGTTGCCGATGATCCGCTTGTCGTTGTCGTTGATGACACCGTCCTCGTTAAGATCCTGGTACACCAGGTCGCCGTTCCCGTCTTTCCCGGTACAGACATAGCCACGGATGGCGTCCGCATCGGCGCCCGTGAGTTTCTGCCAGTCGTACATCCAGTTGTCGTTCACGACGCGGGTGTCGGTCCGTTTCCAGGTCGTCGCGCCGAGGCCCGCATTGAACGAGAAGTCCCCCCAGGTGCGGGCGTAACGGAGGTAGAATTCAGCACCGAGCGTCCGGATCGCCTCGAAATTCTCATAGAGGGCCGTGCCGTCCCAGCCATAGACGAGGCTGTATTCGCTCATCGTGTTGGCCAGCAGGCCGGTCTGGTCTATCAGGAAGAACTTAGCCCCGGCCGAGAGTCCGAAGGCGAGACCGGCCCTGACGCCGAGATCCACTTCCGTGTACTTCGGCCAGGTAAGTTCGGGATTGGCAAACCGGGCGATCGTCGTATACTTGACGGTCTGCTTGTCGACGCCGAACCACTGGTATGCGGTAGCCGGGCCGTAGGTGGCCGTCTCGCTCAGATCATAGCTCGCCTGGTAGCGGTAGTTGGATGAGAAGAGGTCCGAAGCACCGATCTGGCCCGCCTGCGCATAGAGTTTCAGTTCCCGGACGGCCGGAGCGTTTTTCATGAACGGCTCGGCGGCGATATTCCAGGTGACGGCTCCGCTCGGGAAGACGCCCCACCGGCGGAGCGGCGCAAACTTGGGCGCCCCCGCCGCCTGGACCGAGAAGGAGGCCGCATAGCGGTTCTTCCAGGACCAGGATGCATCGGCACGGGCCGACACCAGGCGCTCGTTGAAATCGTTGCCGGACCGGGCGCCGTCGGAGAGATACCACGACAGGCCGGCCGAGACATGATGTCCGCCGAAAGTCCGGTCATACGCCAGGTCCTCGGTCACAATGAGCGACTGGACCGTCGTCGTCGAGAAGGTCTGCTTGGTAGGAGCCTTCACGCCCACGTGGGAGGAAAGGTCCACCAGGTAGTTCGACGAATCCCAGAAGTAGGCCAGGTAATCGTTGTCCTTGCCGATGGAGGTGTAGTAGAACGAGCCGAAATTGACGGCGGTCACGCTCTTCAGCCCTTTCAGGAAGAATCCGAAATCGACATCCAGATGGGCCCTGAACATGCCGCTGCGGGACTTTCCGGTATAGAAACCGCCGTCGACGGTCTCGGCATACGGGTTATCGGGGAAGGTGCGGGACACCGTATAGATGGCTGTACCGAACGCGTCGTCATCGAGCCCGCTGTCGCCCCGGCTCAGGCCGAGTGCGATCGGAAATGCCACGGCAGGCACGCTCCGCCAGGCATACAGCGTGGAACGGTTCCCGCGGCGGATGCCAAGCATGCCCTTGAAGTCGGCGCCGGCCTCGATCCACTGGCCGATCCGGGTCGTGACGCTCATCAGCAGATTAAGCTGGGTGTTGTCACTGGCGGGGCCCACCCTGAAGAGGTCGCCCTCATTGAGGCCGGTAAGGGAAAAATTGTACTTGACCCGGGCGGAACCGCCGTCCACGCCCAGACCGAACCGGGTCACCGGCTTGACTTCCCGGAGGATCAGCGACCGGTAGTCGACGTTCGGCGTCACCTTGTCGTACATGTCCCGGCGCGTGAAGCCGGCGATGTCGGCATCGCTGTAGAGCTTGCTGTAGCCTGAAGCCTCGCGGGCCTGGTTGTTGAGACGGGCATACGTCACGCCGTCGGACCATTCCGGCATCTTGTCCACGATGCCGACGCCGGACTCGGCATAAACGTCAATCCGCATCGGTGTATTGTAGGCACCCTTCCGGGTATGGATGTGAATCGCGCCCTGGGAGGCGAACGGCACCAGGCCGTTCTTGTCGTGCACGTCCGTCACGTATTCTATCGACTCAATCTGGGAAGGCTGCAGCCAGAACTGCGAAAGCGGGGTAGGCACGCCGTCCACGAATACGGTCTGTCCCGTGAAGCCCTTGGAGGCCGAAGACACGGCTCCGCTCGCGAAGAGGGGCGATCCGAGATTGGTGGTCGAATAGCTCGCCTGCCCGTGATGTCCGATGATGTCGAGTCCGGGGATGAGGCCGCTGAGACGGGTCCGGAGATCCAATCCCGACGCTTTCTCCAGGGCAGCGGAATCCGCCCGCTCCGCCGTCGAGACGGTAAGCAGCGTATCCGCACGCTGGGCACCCAGCGGGAGGGACAATAGCAGCCCCGCTATGAATATGATTCTCTTGTTCATGCTACTGCCATCTTTCATTGTTCTTGAAATTGAGGAGTTTGTTGGCCTCGCTGTCGGGGAACGGCCACGTGTACATGCAATCCTTCCAGCTGCACTGGCGGTTGTCGGGGATCGGCCTGCGCTCGTACCTGCGGCCGACCGGATGCTCATCATCGACGGGGCAGGATTCGATATACATGCCGTACAACGTCTTTGTCATGCATTCCGGCGCCGTTTTCCAGCGGCGGATATCGAAGTAGTAGTGATTGTCCTCGAACGCCAGTTCCACGCACCGCTCGTTGCGGATCCTTTCGCGGAAGGCATCCGCCGAACCCGTAAACTTCGACAGGACGTCGGGCATGCCGATCCGGTGACGGACGGTATTGACCGCGTCGACGGCGGTCAATGTCACGCTGCCGGCCTTTCCCGTGGGACCGTACGCCTCATTGACGCATTCGGCGTAGCCCAGGTAGAGCTCGGCCAGGCGGGCCATCGGCGAGAGCAGGTAGTAGGACTTGTCCTGGTCTCCCCTTGCGCCCCGCCACTGCTTGCGGCAGTAATAGCCCGTATTGGTGTATCCCTTGTTGTCACTGGTGCCCCAGGCGATTCCGAAAGCCTGGTTGACGGACGAGATGCTCGTCGTGGGCCAGGACCCGGTGGAAGGGTTGAAATGGATGTTGACATATCCGGACACGTACGGCGTTTGGGAACGGTCGTGCAGGATCGTAAGATCGAAGCGCGGATCGAGTCCCTCATATGGGTTCTGCGGATTGTAATGGCCCGCGGCGGCGGCCGCTGCGCGGTCGGCCTCGGTCTCGAGCGGCTCCCCGTAGATTGTCTCATACTTATCTACGAAATTCTGCGTAGGGCAGATGCCGGAGGCATTGGAGTAATAACTCTGCGGATAGGAGGTAATGCCCGAGAAGGAATTAAGATTCGGACGGCCGCTGTGCGCATACCCCCACAGGACCTCGTTGGTGGATGCCTTCCCGAAGAAATTATCGGTATATTCGTAAGCGTCCTGAAGGGCATACTGGTTGTCGAGCGCTTCGGTAAGTGCCAGCGCATAGGCGTCGGCCGCGTCGACCCAGTCCTGGCTCCCGTTCCGGTTGCTGAGCGGGGATGCGGCATACATCAGCGCACGGGCCCGCAGCGCCAGGGCGGTGCAGCCGCTGGGACGGTCCATGTCGGACGCATTCAGGTGGCCGGCCACACCGGGTACGGCATCCCGCCGCATCTTGCCCGCCTGCTTGAGGTATTCATATGCGGTGTACATATCCTGGGCGGCCAGGCGGTATGTCTCATAAGAAGAGAGACGCTCGAGATCCCAGTCGTCCTTGGAGGCTTCGTCGATATACGGCATTCCGCCGAAGAAACGGCAAAGCACAAAGTGGGCATATCCCCGGACGAAATACGCCTGGCCGAGCAGGTCGTTCTTCTCCACGGGGCGTGCATTGGTAAGCCTGTCGATATTCTCGATGGAGCGGTTGGCGACATGGATGATCTTGAACATCGCCGCGGCGATCGGCCTGCGCTTGGTGTCGAAGGTAAAGTCCGAGACGGTCTCCTGCGAGAGTTTCCCGACCTTGACCTCCTGCTGGGCACGCAGCCAGCGGCCCGTATCCGCAGCATCGGTCGTCGAGACAAAAGAGAAACGGCGGTCGTTGTAATCAACATACATCGGATACCCTTCATGAATATTCAAGGGCGTATAATCCGTCTCCGTCGTAAAGATGTAGTCAAAATATTGGCGGTAATTTTTGTACGTGGAGAACACGTCCTCATCGGAGAGGCCGAGTTCCGGGTCCACATCGAGCCAGTTGCATCCTCCGGCCACGGTCAGGAGAGATACCATTAATAGGAGTAATCTGCTTCTTTTCATTTTCGGACGGATTTAGAAATCGAGTTTCAGACCGAGACGGACGGTCCGCATGATCGGATAATAACTGGAAGTGAGCTCCGTGCGCTGAGGGTTGCCTTCGATGAGGCTGGTCGCCGTGAAGAGGTTGTTGCCCGTCAGCGTGATGCTCAGACCGCGCAGGCCCAGGACCTGCCGGAGCCGGTTGCCGTCGAACTTATAGCTGATATAGAGCTCCTTGAGGGTGAGGTAGTCCGACTTCCGCCAGGAGTGCCCTTCAATCAGCATATCGTACGCATCATTGGAACTTCCGCCGAGCATCGAATATAATTTGTCAGAAAAGCTCAGGGTCGCATGGCCTGCGCCGGGATTGTCGGGCCGCCAGAAGTCCAGCTGGTCGGCATGGGCCGTCAAATCCTGTTTGATAAATTCCTTCCAGAAGGCGCGGTTGAAATTGATATATTTACCATGCGTACCGTAGAACAGGACGTTGATCGAAAGTCCCTTGTAGCCGAATCCGACGTTGAACGATCCCACCATCGGAGGATAGGCGATACCGTGGATGGCATGCATATCCAGGGAGTTGATGGATCCGTCCACCCGGTAGTCGAGCATCTTGTAGATGCCGGGATAGAGACCCGAAACGCTGCCCAGGGCATTGGGATAGCCATGCAGCTCGTCCACGGTGGCGAAGTAACTGTCGTCGATCAGGTTCATACCCGTCCGCGCTGCCTTGTAGGAAGTCCCGGCGATCTTCTGATAAGCGGGCGTCCCGACCGGCTCCTCGTAGTCGAGGATGCGGTTCTCGCTGAGGCCGAGCATGAATCCCGCTTCATAATAGAAGCCGCGGGCGGTCGTCATCCGCCACTTGCCCTCGATGTCGATGCCGTGCTTCTTCATGCGCCCGGTGTTGACCTCCTTGGAGAACACGCCGCTAAGCGGAGATTCCGTCGGGGTTACGAGCATGTCCTTGCGGCTCTCGTCGAAGAGGTCCACATTGAAGGTGATCATATCTTTCAGGAAACCCAGCTCGATGCCGAGGTCCCGCTTGTGGGCCGTTTCCCAGCGGGCGGTCTCATTGGCCGCGAGGTCTTCGAGGATAATCGTCTTTTTGGAATTCTTGGAATAAGAGCTGTAGTACAGCCAGTACGACTCCGACTTCGTCTCGTCGCTACCGACCAGACCGTCGGAATAACGGATCTTCATCGTACTCCACCAGGGCATCGCCTTCTTCCAGAATTTCTCTTTGGAGAGGAAATAGCCCACGGCGGCGCTCGGGAAATAACCGTAGCGGTTCTTCGGGGCGAACTGCTCGCTTCCCGTGATACCCATGTTGGCCTCAAAGAGGTATTTGCCCATAAAGTCGTATGTCACGCGCGCGACGAACGCCTGCTGGCGGTGCGGGAAAGATGCCCCGGACAGCCGCTGCCGCTGATTCATCAGCGCCAGGGCGGACACATTGTGCTTCTTGGCGAATTTGCGCGCATAGTTGAGCGATGCCTCCCAGTAAAGGACCATCGCGGTACTGCGGGCGGTATTGTCCACAGTCACGGCATACGGGGGCTGCACATAGACCTCATTGCCTTTCTCGGTGCTGCTCCAGGGATTCTGGGCACCGTAGTCATAAGCATCCCAGTCAATCTGGTACACCGGCAGGTTCTGTACGCCCTGCTGGGAATACCGCGAGAAAACCGTGCTCAGCGAGACCATGCCCTTCACCGAAAGTCCCTTGGTGATGAAGTCGAGGTTCTGGGTCAGCTGGATGTCGGTGTTGAGACGGTTGCGGGTCGTCTGGGTGTAATTGCCCTGCGCCAGAAGGGTGTAGGGGTTCTTGGCATAGGATGTACCCGTCTGGGCCAGGCGGTCCTCCCAGAGTCCCGGCCATTCCCAGTCGGGAATGTCGTACATCACTTCCTTGGGATAATAGGCGGGGAACATCACCGGCGAAGCATTGTACATCGTCGTGAAGAGGCTCGCCACCGACACGCCGTCGGGGTGCTGCTCGATGTCGGTCACGCCGCCCACCTTTACCGTCAGGAGCGTCGACTTCGTGATGTTGATGTCGAGGTTGGCCCTGTAGTTGATCTTGTGGTAACGGAAATCGGAATTGCTCCAGTTGTTGACCCGTTTCACGATGGAATCGTCGGTGGTATAGCCCACGCCGACATAATACCGGACGCGGTCGGTTCCGCCGCTGATGTTATATGTTGCGTTGAAGGTCTGCGAAACCTTGTTGAGGAGCATGCCGAACCAGTTGTTATCGGGATACCGGACGGGATTGATGCCGCTGCGGTATTTTTCAATTTCCTCCGGCGAATACACGCTGCCGAAGCTCTGCTCGTTCCGCATCGCGACGTTGGCCATGTTGAGCACGGTCTCCGCCGGAATATACTGCGGCAGTTCTTCCGGAATATTGACGCCGTAGTTGACCGAGAGGTTCATTTTAGGCGCGCCCTTGGAGCCGGTCTTGGTGGTGACGAGAATGACGCCGTTGGCGCCCCGGGCGCCGAAGACGGCCGTGGCGGAGGCGTCCTTCAGGACGGAAATCGTCTTGACCTCGTCGGGATTGAGCGAGCTGAACGTCCGTTCCACGCCGTCCACCAACACCAGCGGAGATGATCCGTTCCAGCTGGAAAGACCCCGGATGAGGATCGTTGCATCGTCGTTACCCGGCTGGCCGCTGTTCTGGAAGGTCACGACGCCGGCGAGCTTTCCCGCAAGCGCGTTGGTGATGTTGAGGGTACCGGAACGGGTCAGCGCTTCGGTGCCGACCTGTGAGATGGCTCCCACCACGCTCTCCTTCTTTTGGGTACCGTAGCCGACCACGACGACATCGTCCAGAACCTCGGCGTCGGGGGCAAGGATGATGTCCCACGTCCCGCTCTGGCTGAACCGTTTCTCCTGCGTGGCGAATCCGATACACGTTGCCTCCAGGATGCTGCCGGCCGGAACGGTGACGGAATACTGTCCGCCCGCGTCCGTCACCGCTCCGCCCAGGGAAGCATTGCCCTTGACAACGACGGCAGCTCCGGGAACGGGCTGTCCCGTGTCATCCAC
Organism: uncultured Bacteroidales bacterium; assembly: GCA_947165305.1. Taxonomy (GTDB): domain Bacteria; phylum Bacteroidota; class Bacteroidia; order Bacteroidales; family UBA932; genus Cryptobacteroides. The sequence continues at coordinate 31,442 of CAMUZW010000001.1, read as the reverse complement.
GATCAGGCCCGATACGGTCACGCGGTCCTGCGCCCGGGACAGAACCGGGAGCAGCAGGCAGACCGCCGTCATCCATAACAGTTTCTTGATACTCATGGCTACTCACTTTTGATAACCGGACAGTCGGAGCAGAAGGAAGGAGTTCCTCCGCGGACCTTCATCCAGCCGTCTTCCCAAAACAGGGGGTCCAACATCAAGGTACGTCCCCGGCTGATATCTGCCAGGTCATAGGCATTATAGACAAGCCAGGAAGAGCCGTCGGAGAGGTCGACAGGTACCGAACAGCTGCCGGGACCGGCGAACTTCTTGCCGCCTTCGAGCAGAAGCTCGGAAGCGCCGTCCAGCAGGGATTCGCCGGCACGGTTGACAAACGGGCCTGTCACATTGTCCGAGCGGCCGTACACGATCCGGGCCGTACTGCCCGCCCCACCCGAGACCGAGCCGGTCGTCGCCAGGAGATACCACTTCCCGCCGTGCTTGTACATCGCAGGGGCGGATAAGGTCTCCGGAGCGATTTTGACGGGGGCATCGCCCGACAGCGAGCGGCCGTCGTCCGTGAGCTTGAGCGAGAAGATGCCCTTGCCCGTACTGACAACCAGGCCGAGGGATAATCCGTCCTGATAGACCGACGGAGCGCCGGTGAGCACGGCGTCCGACGTCACGGTGGTCACGACCGTCCCGACATCGGTCCAGGGACCCGTCGGGAAGGGGGCCGTCGCAACGCCGACGACAGAACTTGAGGCCGTGGCGGTGTAATACATCAGGAATTCATCGCCGTGCGCAATGACGGAGCACGAATGGATCGAGCAGTTCGGCAGCGGAGCCGGAGCCGTCAGTGCAGTGAACGCAGGCGTCAGGTCTTCCCAGCCCACCAGATCCTTCGATTCCATCAGGGGGACGACGTCGTCATCGCCCGCTCCGTTGTAATACATGTAGAACTTGCCGCCGGAATACAGGACCGCAGGGTCCTCCCGGACTTCCTGCACCACCGGGTTGCGGTAAGATTCCCAGGTGGTCAGCTGCACCTTCGGGCCCTTGTCGCAGGAGGCAAGGGCCGCGAAGGCGGCAATCAATAGGATGATCTTTTTCATCATTCAGTCACGTAAATGGTGGGACCTTCGAAGTACGGCTGATTCGGGCTGTCCGTCAGACGCAAGGTTCCCGTATTGGGAGAGGAAACAGCGGAGTTGTTGACCGCCACAGTAGGATCCGCCACGGCGATCCGGACGATCAGTTCCCCGAGTTCCAGGGTCGAAGGCGCCGTGAGGGTCGCACGGTACGGGAACGGTGTCGCAGCCGTCGTGATCGTGGCATTGGAGTTACCATGGTCGGGATAGCTCTTGCCCGTCGTGAAGAGGACGTAGGTCTTCCCGCCGTCGAAGGACGCCTCAGCCCGGTAGTAACGAGCCGTAGCCTTGGTCGCCTGGATGCTGAAGTCGAAGTGCAGGGTGTTCCCCTTCGCAATCTTGACGACCGGCACATGGAATTCTATCGCATCGTCCGTCCAGAGTTTCTTGAAGGCATAGTGACCTTCCACGGAAATGATGAAGGTCGTTGCGTAGTTCGCAGTATTGCCCTTGACATACTTGGCATAGGCGAATTCCGTATAGGTGGGCGGCAGGAGCACGCCGGTTCCCTTGCCCGTCACGGCGCCGTTCTCGCCGGAATTCGCAAAGTCAGGATTGAGCAGTTTCGCGGCATCCTGGTCATTGCAGGGCCAGACCATTTTTTCGTCCACAAGATCAACGAAGTTGTCCAGGTTGGAATTAACCTCCTGCGACACCTCGATATCATCCGCCACGAGGTCGACCTCAGTGGAGGCCACGGTAACGGTCGCATGGCGGACCTCCGATGTCTTGTTGGCCGATGCAGAAATCGTGATGACACCGTCACCGGTGCCTGTAGCAGGGCTTACGGTAATCCAGGATTCGGTGGCAGTCACCTTCCAGGCCGTATTGGCACTGACGGTAACGGTGACGCCCGTACCCTTGCCGGTGAGCTCGACCGTCTTCGGCGAGACCGTTACATACTGGGTGATCTTGCCGCTCTGAGTGACGGTTACAGTGGCCTTGACGCCGTGATTGTCGAAGGTCAGCGTGGCCGAACGGGCGGTGGATTCCTCATACACCTCGACCGACGGCGTCACGGTATCGTCACCGGTGCCGGAGAGCTTGTCGAGCGTGAGCCAGGAGGCGGAGGAAGACGCCGTCCAGGAGCCGTTGGCGGTAACGTCGATGGTGGCGGGCTCCAACCGGCCCGTGTCCGAGGCCCGGACCGTCGTCACAGACACCGAGATAATGGCGTCGAAGGCAGCCTGGCCGATTACGATCGTATGGGGTTTCTCTCCGCCAAAATCAAACGACAGGCGGCCCTCCCGGCCGGTATCTTCATTCTTGCCCGGAACGACGGTGATGGTGGCAAGGCAGCCGGCGCGGCCCTCCATCGGAGAGACGGTACACCAGTCCAGGTCTTCGGCCGATGCGTGCCAGTCCCGGTTGCAGGACAGGGTCAGCCTCCTCGGCTGATCTTCATAGTTGAAATGAATGGCGTCGTCCTCAATGCCGGTCAGGATGAAAGACGGAGCCTCGCCCGTACCGGACTGCTCGACGGTGACCTTCCGGGAGAATTTCTCCCCGGCCGTGAGTTCAAAAGTACCGCGGCGGGCATCCGGGGACGTGTTCGGCATCGCCGTCAGGGTGACAACGCTGTTCCCGGAGGACGAAAGGCGCCGGAGCGGCGTGATCGTCAGCCAGTCGAGGTCCTTCTTGACGATGGACCAGCCGACATTGGAGGCGATCTCGAACTGCAGGGGATCCTCCGGGTCCGGGGCCAGACGGATGATGTCGTCCAGTCCGGAGACGGAAACGGATTCTTCCTGTCCGGCGTCACCGCCCTTACAGCCGGCGACCAGAAGTGCCGCAGCGAGGATCAGGCCCGTTAATAATCTGTTTCTCATAAGGTTACAGTATTTTATTCCAGCGAAGCAGGGCCTCGAGGAAATAATAATCGGCATAGGTAAGCGGGACATCCACCTGGCTCTTCTTCGGGAGATTGCCCACGCTGTGCTTCAGGAGGAAGCCGCAATTCTCGCCCGGAACGGAGAGATAGAGCGGCGAGGCAAGGGTGCGAAGCTGCGTCTCGGCCATGGCACGGCACTGCTTCGAGAGTTTCTTGTCGGCCGTCAGGCTTGCCAGCCGCACAAAGGCGGAGGCCATGATGGCGGCGGCGGAAGCGTCCTTATGCTCATCCGGAATCTCCGGCGCGTCAAAGTCCCAGAAAGGGATGCCGTCGGCGGGCAGCCGGCGCAGCAGCATCCGGGCCACGGCCTCGGCCTGGCGGAGGAAGTCCTCCTCTCCCGTTTTCTCGTACATCATCGTGAAGCCGTACACGGCCCAGCCCTGTCCGCGGGCCCAGGCAGATTCGTCGGCATATCCCTGATGGGTGCCCCTCCACCGGACCTCTCCGGTCCCGGGATCGTAATCGACCACGTGGTAGCAGGTCGCGTCCGGACGGAAATGGTTCCGGATAGTCGTCCGCGCATGCGTGACGGCCATGGTCCGCAAGGAGTCCGCTCCCGTCAGGCGCGCCGCCTCGGTCAGCAGTTCCAGGTTCATCATGTTGTCGATGATGACCGGGTACTTCCACTCCTTCCCTTTGGGGGAGAAATTCCAGCTGCGTGTCACGCCCGTCACCGGGCTGAAACGGCCGGCCAGCAGGCTGGCGGCCTCCAGCAGCATGGGGCGCCACTGTTCGTCCCCGGTAATGCGGAGGGCGTTGCCGCAGCTGCAGTTGAACTGGAAGCCCAGGTCGTGCGAAATGTGTGACCTGAGCGCCGGCTCCATCGCGCGCGTATATTTCTCGGCAAGCGCCCTGATGCGGGCGTCGTTGTCATAGAGATAGATATACCAGAGGCTTCCGGGATAGAAACCGGAAACCCAGGTGGTGGCGGAAGCGGTGGCCAGCGCCCCTTTCTTGATGCTGGTGGGGTACTTGCCTTCGGGAATCATGGCGTCCATCGCGATGTACTGCACCCTCGCCAGGCGGAAGACACGGGCCGTGATGTCTTCCATAGATTCACGGGCGGGCTTTGCAGCCAGCGATAGCGTCCCTAGCAGCCCCAGAATGAATGATAAGAAAACTCTCATCTTCTGTTTCTATTTAACGGTATAGTCAGCAACGGAGAAAGGCTTGGGCCGGCGCATCGTCTCGGTATGGACTCCGCCGTTGCGGTCGGTGACTGTGATTTCGACGGTAGAATTGCGCTGCGTCGCCCGTGCGACAAAGAAATGATGCCACCTTTCCGTGATGAAGTTGGGTTCGTCCGTCGACTGGAAGCGTTTCGCCGTCATCGCGACGATGTGCAGCGGATCGAGGGTCCAGGCCTGCCGGACGGGAATATCCACACCTTCTTCCTTCACGGAAATCTTCCAGGACGGGTCAAAGTCCCATATATTGATCAGGATATCGTTGTCGTCATATTCAGCCATATAATCCACAAACCGCTGGAAGCCGGGTTTGTTACCGCCGAGCGACGGTACGACGACCTCTTTGACCTTGCCCATATCGTAAGCGCGGAACTGGTGGGAGGCCGGCCAGCCGGGAGCCTTGAAATAATGGCTCATGTCTGTGCCGTTGAAGGTGAATACGCCATATCCGCCCGGGGCGCCGTCCTGCCCGATGTGGACACCCGGAGTAAGGTTTCCGGACCACCACCAGGTCGCGCAGATGGCTCCCATGTTATGCTCCTCGAAATTGCCGGCCGGTACCCGGTAGTTGAACACCTCGTGGGAATGGGCGGTCAGCATCTGGACGTCATAATCCTTGAGCAGATTGATAAACTCCGCGGTACCGCCTTCTCCGGGCGCATCGACCCCGTTCCAGTGGCTCGTGAACGTAAGGGAAGATGTGGGATAGAAGACCGGAATATGGCTGGAAATCACCAGCTTGGAGCCTTTCGGGACAAATGAAAGGTCCTTCGCGAGCCATTCCATCTGTTCGACGGTGAGGTTGGCCCTGTAGTTGCTGCGGTCTCCCGACGCGGCGTTGTTGAAATCAACGTCATCCAGCACGATGAAATGTATCTGGCCGATGTTGAACGAAAAGAAGGTCGGGCCGATGTCTCGCACATAGCGGAAGGCCTTGTAGAAGTCCCCGACGCCATCCGGATCATTGTCATGATTGCCCATCGTGTGGAAGACATATTCACCCGAAAGGTATTTTTCGGTCAGCGCGATATACTCCGGGAAACAGAATTTCTTGGAGACCCAATACAGGTCCCAGGTCATATCGCCGAGCGTCAGGAAATACTTGGGGCCGGAGGTGGCGGCCACGGTCGAGAGCAGATCCGTCATGACGGCGTCGAACTGGGCGATATCCTTGTTGCGGTTTGCAAGGTGCAGGTCGCCGAGGACGAAGAGCGTGAAGTTGTCGTTCTCGACCGGGTTCAGCACGAAGTCCCTCCGCTCCGGGGCAGCCACGTCGGCATGCTCGTCGAGGGCGGCATGGAATTCGGGCAGCATGCCCTGCAGGGGCGGCATATAACCCGAAGGAGTGATGACGAAGACATACTTCCAGCGCTTCTGCGACTTGATCTGATACACGCCACGGCCGTCGGTCCGGACGATTTCGGCGCCGTCGGAGACCAGCACGCCCGGGATGCCCACGTCGTTGCAGGTCACCGCACCATAGATTGTAACGCCGGGACCGGGCTCGATCTCGATGGGGACATGAAGGTCGATGTTGCTCTGACCGAGGTAATACCGCCGGCCCTCATGCACCAGGAAAAGGGTGTAGTAGCCCGTCGTCAAACGCTTGTCGGCCTGAATACGCAGGGAGTGGTCCGTCACGGCAACGACGGGGAATTCATACTCCCGGCCGCCGACCAGCTTGAGGACAAGGCTGTCGTCCGTCGTGACGCCGGTCGTCTTTGTCGTCGCGAGCTCCAGCGAATAAGTGGTCATGTCCATCTTGTACTGCTCGGGAACGACGATGGCCGAAACGGCAATCCGGCCGGCCGGGTCGTCTCCCTGCTCATGACTGCAGCCGGCAAGTCCGCCGAGCAGGACTGCAGTGCACAGAAGGCATATTATTTTCTTGGTCATGGTGTATAGTGTATTCCAAACAAAAATAACTAAAAACCTTTACAAACGCAACGAAATAGTTAACAAACAACTTTTTATCTGCCGACCTGGGTCGGAGCCGCCCATTCGTCCGTCATATCATACGGCATCCGGTACACATCTCCTTCCCGGGTGCAGAAATATAAACTGCTGCGGCTGAACAGGTCAGGATTGCCGTCGGCCCAGAAAGCCCGGAAACCGTCACCGGCCCGGAGCGGACGCCGGACATAGGTATTGTTGAGCGTACTGCCGGCCGTCAGGGCACGGGTCTTCGTCCAGGTCTTTCCCCGGTCGGTACTGACGAATTCCTCCACTTCGCCGCCGGCGCCCCAATACTGCGGGCCGTCGCCGGTGGGAGCGAGGATCGTCCATGTCTCGGCCCCTCCGTCCGTATCGACCCAGATGCTGCCGCTGTCGTAGCAATGGGTAGACTCCGTCACTTTGGTCTGCTCCCACTCCGTACCGTTCCAGTACAGGGTGAACCATTCCCGGATGCCTCCGGCGGGCCCCGTGAGGTAATTGTCGCTGATCAGGTACAGGATGACCGGGCGGCCGTCCGCATCGAAATTCAGGTCCTTGATGTAGCAGTTCTTACCTTGCGACTGGTAGTCGATCAGGAGACAGTTGGCGTCGCGCGTCGTGACGGGGACGCTGACGGATTCGCCGGAGGCGGTGGTCCAGGTCTGTCCCCAGTCGGTGGACTGCACGTAATAAATGTTGGTACGGGTGTCGACGTCTCCGTTGATGTGCCGGTTGAAGGCCGTGCAGAGCTTGGTGCCGCAGATGTTGCTGATCTGATAGTGGCCGGAATTGGTCTCTTTCCCTTCCTTGATGGATGCGAGCTGTTTATAATCCGTCCAGGTGACGCCGTCGGGACTGGTGCGCCAGAACAGCTGGCGGGTGCCGTCGTACCGGGTGAAGAACAGGAAGAAGCCCTTTTCGGGATGATACATGACCTGCGGATAGGCCATGATGTCGTGCCCCATTTCCCTGAAGGCCGTGATATCGTACGGATTGACACTCCGGTACCGGTAGCCTTCCCGCCTGTTGCCACGGCCGGATACGAACACCCAGATATGGCCGTCCCGGTCGATCTGGATGGCGGGGTTGTCATGGGGGTCCTTGACGCCCAGGACGCCCTTGTCCATCACCATCCGGGGCTTCTGCAGGAGGCCGGTCCGGTGGTCGAAACAGCCGACCATGCACTGGAGGTATTTCTGGTTCTCCCTGGGCGTCCCGCCATAGACAAAGAAGGTCTTCTCCGCCTCGGGCGCATAGACCGCCATCGGGATATGCTTCATCGTATAGGTGCCGAGGCCGCCGGAATATTTGTCGCCGTACTCCGTCTTGACCTGGCCGAGCGCAAACCAGATACCCCGGTAGCCATCCACCGTGGGCAGGATTTCCTCCGGAAGCGGCTCCACGTACCCTTCTCCCGGGAAATCCGTAAAGGGGGCGTACAGTTTGTCGCCGGTCTCGGGCTCGGGGACGAAGACGGAGCGGTACTTGTCCGGCATGAGGATCCCCTCCAGCAGGATCGCCTCCTCCGTCCGGGGGAAATAGCGGACGACGGCCGCGCCGTCCTTTTCCTTGTAAAGGATCTCTTCTCCGACAACCTCGTCAGCCCCTTCGGTGGGGAAAAAGACCTGCAGACGGCCGTTCTCGAAGACGCAGGACGACGGCTTGCGGCTCTGGAGGCCGGCTTCATATTTCTCTCCGTATACCCTGACACCGATATTGGGCCCCGGAACGGCCTTGCCGCCGCCCGTCAGGAAAGTCACATCGATACGTTCGCTTCCCTCCTTCCGTCCTTCGACCCAGACCTGCGAACTTCCGCCGCCGGAAGGCGCCTCCACGACAGTATCGGGGAATGTGAGACGGATTGCCGAGATGGCATCAGGGACACCTTCCCAGCGGCACAGGATCCGTTCCCGGCCGCCATAACAGCGCACCTGCGCCCCTTCCACGTCCGGAAGCGGCTCCACCCTCCCGCAGGAGAGGAGCAAGACTCCCGCAAGCGTCAGGACGGCCAGCCGATGTATCCGTGCGAACATAACCGATGCCCTACCGATAGAGGGGCTGGATGGTCAGTTTGACCCTGGCCCATACGGGGCAGTGGTCGGAAGCGTCCGCCACGGACGGATCGGCAGTCGGAGTAATGACGCCGCCGTCCAGCACTTCCACGGCCTTCAGCTCCGCGCAGTCCTTGTACACAAAGATGTAGTCGATACATTTCCGGGGCTCATCGGCCGGGAAAGTATTGGCGGAGGTAGACAGGAGCGTCCAGTTTTTCTGGAACGCCTGGATGGTCTCCGAGGACGGGACGGCGTTCATGTCACCGACCAGGAATATCGGCTTCCGGGTGTAGCCGGCGGCCCATTCCGTGATTTTGGCCACCGCAGCCAGCCGGTCGGCCTCGCTTTTGTGATCGAGGTGCGTGACGCAGAAAATGAAGTCGTCGAATTCGACAGCGCCCATCGAACGGGTCTCGGCGCCGGCCTCTTTCGTCAGCTCAAGCCTGGGGAGCCGCCGGACGGCATCGAGGTCCTTCTTCCAGAGAAGGCTGTTGCCGTAAGTCGGATCGAGGGCATAGGTAAACTGGTAATCCCATTGCTCTCCCAGAAGGGCAACAAGTTCTTTTGCCTGTTGCTGCCTGTCGGTGCGGGGACGCTCCCAGTCGGTCTCGTTAAGGCCGACGACCTGGGCGCCGGACCCCTTGATGAGGGCCGCGACTTCAGGATACGAATAATGCCCGAGCGTCGCATAGTCCTTGTGGAAGACGCCCACGTTATAGGTCATCAGGGTCACGGTCACATCCCGGGCGGGAAGCCGCGGATCGGGGTGCGATGTCCAGCGGCAGGAGCGGCATGATACGGCAGTCAACATCATGAATGCCAGAAATACGATCTTCTTGGTCATAATCCTGTGGTTTACTTCCTGCAAATATAACCTTTTTTCGGGCTGGTTGGTCTATAAAAAAGCATCTTTGCCACGGGTCGCCGGTTCAGTCTTTTACAAAGGCGAGCGTCGCGACGGAAATGCGGACCTCCGCAGGCAGGGCGGCGCGGAGCGTACGGAAGCACTCCGCCGTCGTCGCCCCGGTCGTAAATCCACAAGGAGCACATGCCGCATTCCGGGGATCCTTTTCGCCACCCCGAACGCACCCTTTACGTTCCGGGATCGGGCATCTCCGCCGAGGCGGGTCTGGGTCGTGGTCCGCCGGCGCCGAACGAGAATGTCCTCCCGGCACTCCGCCCCGAGCACTCCGGCAACGGCCCGGGCGATGACGGCCGCCTGGTTGTACCCGCGCCGCCATCGCCGGGCCCAGTGCAGGGGCACGGGAATGACGGTATCGACATCCCCGAACCACTCGCTGCCTGCCAGATACCGGCCCAGCATGGCGGCGAAATACCGCCCGGTCCCGATGCCGTTCCCGTATTTCAACTTCCACGGAATCATCTTATAAGGCACGTCTTCATCATAGAAGAACAGCGCGGCCGCATAGGCATACGGCATCCCCTCCTGGTCCGGAAGGGCCGCATTGAGCCGGTCTGCCATCGGATTGTGCGACCGCTCCCAATAGTACGTCAGCGGCAGGTCCGCCGCACAATACAGGCAGATATGCCGCTCATTCAGCCCGAGCGGCCGCCCGCACACCGGACACGTCCGGGGCATCAAAAGATCCCCCAGCGCCAGCAGCATTTTCCCCATCCCGGTCATCATCATCATCATCTTTTGGGGTGCAATATAGCATTCTGCCTCTCTTTCCCCTCCTCCCACGCCCTTTCATCCATGAAATTGCCCCAAATTATGGACAGCGCCTCAAGCCATCCATAAAAAACGCCAGAAACTTGGACGGAAAATGAAGGAAACCGAGAAATAATGAAGAAAACATAAAAATGTGCAGCCTCGCAAAAAGAAAAGGGCGGGAGCGACGTGTTTTCTTCGTAATTTTACGGTTGCGGCGGAGACCGGTGCTACAGAAAAGAATCAAGCAAACTGATCAGGCTTGCTGACAACAAAGCCTGCCGTCAAACCTAATAAACCTTATCAAACGACGACTATGATAAACAACCACTCTGCCTGCGAAAGTATCTTTGCCCAAAACGGTCCCTTCTTCCATATCTTCACCACCCCGCCCGACAACGAACTGCTTTTCGTCAGTCACAATGACTTTAAGGAGGCCGTCAACATGCTTGCCCTCAGCATCACGGAATGCGGAGGGAAAGAACTGGCTTATGCGATCATGAACAATCATATCCACAACATTGTGGCGGCGGAGAGGAGCCAGTGCATGTTGTTTATCACCCGCCTAAGAAAACGCCTCGACGGCTTTCTGAAAAGGGCAGACAAAAGGATTCGCCCCATCGATTTCCATATTGTCGATATCTCTGACTTAAAGCAGTTGCGTGACGAGGTCGCCTACGTCATCCGGAATCCTTATGTCGCACGGGCCGACGTCAACCCCTTCTCATATCCCTGGTGCAGCGGGTTTATGTACTTTAACAACCTGTTGTCATTGCTCCCTGCCGGCACCCCGGCCGGAGAAATCGCCATTTTGGCCCGCCGCGCGATCAAACATGAACGCAATCATGAGATGGATGCGTCTTTACGGATCCACGACGGCATGATCCTGCCGGCAAGCTTTGTGGATTACGGAACGGTCATGGCGCTGTTTGAAAGCGCCCGGCAGTTCATCTGGTGGGTCACGCGGAACGTCGAGGCCCATACGGCGACGGCGGGCAGGCTGGGCGAGAAAGCGGCCGTGACTGACGAGGAGGTCAGCATGGTCGCCCTCCGCTGCTGCAAAAAAGAATATGGCGCCGAGAGCCTCAGGCTGCTGACCCTCCGGCAGAAAAGCAGCCTGGTCCGGACCCTGAAATACGAATACGGCGCCAGTAACCGGCAGCTGTCGCGCTGCACCGGCATTCCACTGGCTATGATCGATGAGATGTTCCCGGGGACCGCCCCGTCCTCATAGCCTCCTACCCATCCAGCAGCGTATCCAGGACGGGATAAATCTCCGCCTCGGCGCGGTAAGGATGAATGTGGAAATACTTGTCGCCGGTGAGCATGGCGGAGAGCCGCGTACGGGAGGCGTCGTAGAAAATGTGGACGGGCTTGCCGTGCGCTTCGGCATACGCCAGTTCATAACCGACGCCGAGCGAGGGTGTCGTACACTCCGCAATGAGCAGGTCCGACTCCCGCAGCCACGCAGTATCCTGTTCATAAATGGCCGTATCCCGGTCTTGCATCGCTTCCGTCTTGCTCAGCGACAGGTCCCCGACATGCTCGGTCAGGACGACATGCCCGCGCTGAATATACTGAATGATACGCTTATAAAGGCCGGCATCCTGCCGTCCGCCCCGGATGGATCCGGCGAAATAAACTTTCTTTTCCATAGCGGCAAAGATACGTCATTTCACGCGAAGCGCGAAGCGCAAAGTCGAGAATTCTTCTTATCTTTGTGAGATATGACATCGTCCGTACAGAAAATCTTCGTGCTTGCGGCCCTCATCGCGGCCGTCTCCTGCTCCCGGATCCGGGGGCTGGAGGTGGACCATCTGGCAAAGCCGCAGGCCGTCGGGAGCAGCGAGACCGTATTCTCCTGGTCATTCGACGAAGAAGACGGCTTCCGGCAGAGCAAATGCCGCGTAGCCATCAAGGGCGTCTGGGATTCGGGAGAGATTCACTCCCGGGAAACCCGCCTGATCCTTCCGGAGGATGTCCTCCTCGGAAGCCTCCGGAAATACCGCTGGACTCTCGAAGTCTGGGATGCCGACGGGCATCGCCGGATGGCCCGCTCGTCCTTCCGCACCGCCCTCTATCCGGAAGGCAACTGGACGGCCCGCTGGATCGGCCCGGCCCGCCCCGGCGTGTCACAGCCGGTCTTCAGGAAAGAATTCCGGGTCGGCAAGGGACTCCGCCGGGCGACGCTCTGCGTCAGTTCGACCGGCGGCAACACCGTTACCCTCGGCGGGGAAACCCTCGGCGGAGACTATAGCATTCCCTCTTCCCTTTATGGAGAGATTGCCGGGCAATACCGGATCTACGACGTAACGAAACTGCTCAAGAGCGGCCTCAACACACTTACCGCGCAAGTGGTCGCGGTGCAGCCTGCGATCATTGCCGAGCTCCATCTTTTCTACAAAGACGGCAGTCACGACCGGATCTGCACGGATGAGAGTTGGGAGGTCTCCCTGTCCAGCCGCTATACCCGGCTGCTGGAGGGCATCCAGTTCGACGCTTCGGAAGACTCGCTCTCCTGGGCGCCGGCGCTCTTCACGGACAAAGGGTATCAGCTGCTGATTCCGGACGAAAGTCCGCTTCCGGAGCGGAAACGGATGCTTCCGCTCGAAGAAAAGCAGGGCGACACGCTGAAGACCTTTGACTTCGGGCAGACAATCCGCGCAAACTGCACGGTCGACGCATCCGGGAAGGAGGGTGATATCGTCGAACTGCGGTATTTTGACGGGAGCCGGATCGCCACCGACCGGCTGATCCTCGGCCGCCGCGGACGCGCCAGGTGGACGGACGCTTTCTCGGAGCGTTCGTTCCGGAGCGTGACCGCCGTGTACCCTTCCGGCACGCGCGTGAAGATCCAGGCCGACGTCGTCGGGCCGTCGAATCTCCGCTGGCCCGCACTCCGGGGCCTTGTTGAGGGCTTTATCCTCGATCCGGCGCCTTCCTCGGCCCCTTTTGCCGAGGTAGATACACTCTTTACGCGCTATGCCGACCGTTCGACGCTCTCGAAGGCATGGCCTGCGCTGGAATCCTATCTGGCCGGCACGCGCCGCAAGAATCTGGAAGAATATACTTTAATGGAGAAATTCGCCATCGCGCTGGGACAGGATGCGACACCCTACAGCGAGACCCGGCGGATCATGACAGGCAAATGATGAAATTCTGCAAATATCACGGCGCAGGAAATGACTTCCTGCTGTACGATGCGCGTGAAGACGGCACCGTCTTCACGCCGGAACAGGTAGCCTCCCTCTGCGACCGCCATCTCGGCATCGGCTCGGACGGCCTGATGACACTCTCCCGGGCGGACGGGTATGACTTCCGGATGGAATTCTTCAATCCGGACGGATCCGGCGGTATGATGTGCGGCAACGGCGGACGCTGCATCGTCGCTTTTGCCAAGGATCTCGGCATCGCTCCGGGCGCTGACAGAAGTTATCATTTCCTGGCTCCCGACGGCCCGCATACGGCCTTCCTGCTGTCGGATGACGGACCCGTCAAGACCGTCCGGCTCGGCATGAAGCCCGTCACGGAGTTCTATCCCGCACGGGACGGCTGGTTCATCGACACCGGCACGCGGCATTTCGTCACTTTCGTACCCGCCGTCGCGGCCGTCGATGTGGAACACCTCGGCAGCACCATCCGGCATCTGCCGGAATTCGGTCCCGTCGGCGTCAATGTCAATTTCGTCGAGCGCACCGGACCGGAAGAAATCGCCGTACGGACCTTCGAGAAGGGCGTCGAGGGCGAAACCCTCGCCTGCGGCACCGGCATCACCGCCTCTGCCATCGCCACATATCTCTCCGCGGATCCGGCACCGGGCCGGCATGAAATTCTGGTCCACGCCCGCCGCCACGACCTTTCCGTCGCCTTCACACCTTGCGCCGGACACTTCGAGGACGTCACCCTCACCGGCCCCGCCGAGAAGGTCGCCACCATCCTTCTGTAAACCCGGACAACAAAAAACAGGATCCACAAACGTGGGTCCTGCTCTTTATCAGAGGGGTCCGATACTACTCCATCAGGGCCTGACGGGCGGGAACGAGCTCGTCCTTGACGGACTCGAGCTGTGCGCGGAACTCGTCAAGATTGAGCGCGTTGATCTTGTAAAGCGGCTTGAGGCTCTCGTTGAGCTTCACATACTCAGCATTGAGCGAGGCGAGCCTGTCGATGGCGGCGGTGAGGAGGATCACGTTGTAGGAGAAATCGGAAGCGCTCTTGTCGTCGAAGGCGACGATGAACTTGTCGATATTCCTCGAAGCGATGTAAGCCTGCTCCACAAGGGCGGCGGTAGCGGCCTCCCAGAAGAAATACTCGCGCTTGTTGGCCTTGGCGGTATCGTAGCATTTCTCGAGGGCGACCTGGAGGGTCTTGCTTTCATTGAACTCCTTGATGGCAGGATCGTTGATGTCTGCATAGAGTTTCTTGAGCGCGGCGTCGTAGTCGGCGGTCGGCATGTCGTAGAGTTTGGCGACTTCCGAATCCACACCGAGGATCGCGACGGCGCGATACTTCTGCGCAAGGGTCTGGAGGTTCTTGGCATAGGCAGGATCAGCGAGATAGTCGGGCTTGACGGCTTTTTCGCTGTCGGTGAGGATAACCTCGCCGTTCTTGATGCCTTCGACAAGACCCACTGGCTGAAGCTTACCGATTTCCTCCGCAATGGAGTCGAGCTGGATCTTCACCACGGCCTCTGCCATCAGTTCGGCTTCGGATTTGGCGGGCTCTTCGTTCTTGGATTTCTGCCTGTTGAAGCAGGAAGTGACTGCAAGGCAGATTGCAAGGGCAATAGCTAACTTTTTCATTTGGCTTTTGGTTTAATTGATTTTATGTTTATAAGTAAGAATATCATGAGTACGATTCCCATTAAAAGGAGGATGCACAGGTTATACAGCAAGGTCGGCACCCTGGCGCCGCCGATAACCTTGATGCTGCTGTAGAACGGCGCCCGGCCGTTTTTCGACGGCGGCGTCAGGAAGACGGCTCCGGTCTTCGGGACCAGGCTTCCGCCGACGACGGCATACGGCACCGGCTCGGAGGCCCCCGTGAGGAGCTCCTCGAGACGGATGTTGTAATTATCCTGCTTGCGGCTTACCATCGCCTCCATCCCCCGGTCGGCAACGGCATCCCGTACCAGCCGGTCCTTTTCGAGGGTCGCGCTGTTGCAGACACCGGCAAAGGCCGCGCTGGCGGCCGTGACGGCCTCCGAAGGATTGCCTTCGTAAGGGACACCGGCGGTCTCACAGATGCGGGGAAGCGTTCTTTCGACGAGCCTCCGGTCCTCTTCCGAACCGCTTTCGAGCATGCCCTTGAAATCTTCGAGGACGATGTCATTCCAGTAAAGGGCTTCGTAGCGCTCCCGGTCGAGATCGAACCACGGCCGTTCGTAGCGGTTGTACTGGAAGGTTCCCACCGCAAGGGCTTCGAAAGCCCAGCGGGAAGGAATCACGTCGCCGATGACCGGCACGTTGCCGGTCTTGCTGTCGCTGTCAAGGTCGGAGAAATCGACCACGAGTCCGCACAGAAGGATCTGGGGGACAAGCAGCAGCGGTATGCTGATATAGATGGATACGACGGAATTGAGGTTCTGCGAAAGCAGCAGGCCGATCAGGTTCGAAACCACCGCGATGGCAAACAGCACGGCCCACCAGACGAAGAACATCCCGTGAAGCCCGATGACCGCATTCCCGACGAGGATGAAGAGGACGGTCTGGACGAGGGAGACCATCGCCGTATAGGCAAGTTTACTCCAGATATAGCTGTGATAGCTCAGGCTGAGGAATTTCTCCCGCTTGAGGAAGGCCTTGTCGCGGATGATTTCTTCCGCGCTGGTGCTCATCCCCAGGAATACCGCCACGATGACGGCCATAAAGATGTACTGGACAAGGTTTTTGTTGTCCATCAGGGTGTAGCCGGACGGAGGGGCATAGCGCGTAAGCCAGGCGCAGATGAGCGCCAGGACGGGTGCCTCGAGCAGGGTAATCGCAACGTACTGGACGTTGGTGAGCTTGGCCTTGATGTTGCGCCACAGGTAGATGCAGAACTGTTTGAAGGCGCCGGGCTTCTTCTGGCTGGATACCGGAAGAGGGGCCATTTCCTCGACGGAAGGCGCATGGCCGGCAGCTTTGGTGTACTTCTCATGCCACTGCTGCGGAGTCACCTTGCGGGAAGATCCCACGTGACCGGTCGCATCGATGGTCTTCTCATCGATAATATTCAGTACGATTTCCGGGTTGACATTGCCGCAGACCGGGCAGGTGCTGGTCTCGGGGTCGGCGTAATTGGCGGCCCGCTTGAACCAGGTAATGGCGTCGATGGGATTGCCGTCATAGACCGGATAACCGCCGGTGTCGAGCACCCAGAGGCGATCGAACATCTTGTAGATGTCGCTCGAAGGCTGGTGGATGTTGGCGATGACAAGGCATCCGGCGTCAGCCTGCTCCCGGAGGAGACCCATCACGCGCTCCGAATCGGCCGAAGAAAGGCCGGAGGTCGGCTCGTCGAGCAGAAGGACGGAAGGCTGGCGGATGAGTTCGAGAGCGATATTGAGGCGCTTGCGCTGGCCGCCGGAAATCGTTTTGTTGAGCGGGGAACCGACTTTGAGGTCCCGGGCGAAATCGAGTTCGAGGTTGTGCAGGACGGCCATCACCTTTTCCCGGAGTTCTTCCTCGGAGAGGCCGTCGAAGCAGAATTTCGCCGTGAAATAGAGGTTCTCAAAGACGGTCAGGTCCTCGATGAGCAGGTCGTCCTGAGGAACGAAGCCGAGCAGGGATTTCGCCTCTGCGCTGCCGAGGGGCCGGCCGTTGATGTCGAGGGTGCCGCTGTCGGGCTTGACGGAGCCGTCCAGAATGGACATGAGGGTGGATTTACCCACGCCGCTGCCGCCCATGATGGCGACCAGCTCGCCCCCGCGGACGGAAAAGGTCATGTTGTGGAGACCGTTGTCGCTGCCCGGATAGCGGAACTCGAGGTTCCTGCCGCTGAATACGACGCGGCTGGACGTGACGTCCTCATACGGACGGTAGACGGTGGAGAAATGGAGCGGAACGCCGTGATGGCTCTTCATCACGCTGCTCTTCGCCCAGATCTGGAAAGAGTCCCTCAGAAGGGGAACATCGTTGAAAAGGACTTCCTCCTGGCCCAGATAAGAGAATACCAGGGTGCTTCTGTCCGCGATCCAGAGTGTCTTAACGGCACCGTCGTAGCCGGGGAACTGTTGCATCAGCACCCGCGCCGTCACATTCCCGTCTACGAAATCGCGGAAATCCTGCAGCGTGGTCTCCGGTACGCCGAAATCTTCCGCCATCTGGGGGAAGATATCCTTGTCGTCGACCCGGGCGAATTCCATAAGACGGAGAAGAAGCAGCGAGAGTTCGCCGGCGGGGATGCTGCCGCGGACATTGTCGCAGATGCCGGCGACGATCCGGGTCTTGTCGAGACTATCGTCGAGGCTGTACACGCCGCGCAGGTCGCGATAGAGCGAAACGAATTCCTCCGTGCCCCGGATACCGGCCTGACGGGACAGATAATTCCGCAGGAGGATTTCGGAGCTGTGCTCATCGACACCGTTCCGCGCGCCAACCAGCGCAAACAGGTTGACGAGTCCGGATATGATGGTGTCGTTAAGCATTCCCTTCCGAAAGAACGATATTCCTACAAAATTAGGATTATTTTTCCGGAAAACAACGCATCCCAGCCAGAAATTGCCGAAACCACGCAAAAAGGCGGCGGGCAAATGTACGAGGGCCATTCGGAGCAAAGCGACCCAGGGGGTCTGGGGGATCCGGCCCCCAGTATATGTAGCCGAAGGCTACAGGGACCACGCAAAAGGCGGCTTCTGCCGCCCGGCCATCGGCCGAAAGGGGTTTCGGGGAAATGGGTTCCCCGTATAACAAGCTTTGCTTGGGACCGCAAAAAAGACAGCCACAACGTGACTGTCCTTTTTGTGGTCCCTGTAGGATTTGAACCTACGACCAACGGATTATGAGTCCGCTGCTCTAACCGCTGAGCTAAGGGACCCGAAAAAAGGCGATGGCCAAAAAGCAAAGCCATGCCATCGCCTTAACGGTGCCGGGGGACGTTACCGTCCTCAGACCTTGATCTCGACCTCAACTCCCGAAGGAAGCTCGAGCTTCATCAGTGCATCGACGGTCTTCGCGTTGGAGTCGTCGATGTCGAGAAGACGGCAATAGGAGTCGAGCTCAAACTGCTCGCGGGCCTTCTTGTTGACGAAGGTCGAGCGGTTGACAGTGAAGATCTTCTTGTTGGTGGGAAGAGGAATGGGACCATTGACCTTTGCACCTGTAGCCTTCACCGTGTCAACGATCTTGGACGCGGACTTGTCCACGAGCATATGATCGAACGATTTGAGTTTGATTCTGATTTTCTGGCTCATATAGCTAACATTTTTTAATTTACTTACTAATCTTCATCATCAAAGGACCTGTGCGAATAGCCGCTCTTCTCGATCACATCCTTGGCGAGTGCCGGAGGCAGCTCGCTGTAGTGGTCGAACGTCATCGTGCTGGTCGCACGGCCCGATGAAAGTGTACGGAGTACTGTCACATAGCCGAACTGCTCGGCAAGCGGCACGAACGCCTTGACGATCCGGGCACCGTTGGTGGTCGAATCCATCGCAACGATCTGGCCGCGGCGGCGGTTGAGGTCGCCTACGATGTCGCCCATGTAATCCTCCGGGGTAACGACCTCGAGGGACATGATGGGCTCCAGGAGCACCGGCTTGCACTTCGGGCAGGCGTGGCGGAACGCCAGACGGCCCGCGATCTCGAAGCTGAGCTGGTCGGAATCCACCGGATGGAAGGATCCGTCGATCACCTTCACCTTCAGGGACTGCACCTCGTATCCGGCGAGCACACCGTTGGACATGGCCGAGGTGAAGCCCTTCTCGATACTGGGGATGAATTCCTTCGGGATGTTGCCGCCCTTGACCTCGTTGATGAACTGAAGCCCGTTGACGCCTTCGTCGGCAGGTCCGATCTCGACAATGATGTCGGCGAACTTGCCGCGGCCGCCCGTCTGCTTCTTGAACACCTCGCGGTACTGGGTGGTCCCGGTAATCGCTTCCTTGTAGTTGACCTGGGGAGCGCCCTGGTTGATATCGACGCCGAATTCCCGGCGAAGCCGGTCGACGATGATATCCAGGTGCAGCTCGCCCATGCCGCTGATAATGGTCTGACCGGTCTCGACATCGGACTTGACGGTGAACGTCGGGTCCTCCTCGGAAAGCTTCGCGAGGGCGATGCCGAGCTTGTCCAGGTCACCCTGCGTCTTGGGCTCCACCGCGATTCCGATAACCGGATCGGGGAACTCCATCGACTCGAGGGTAATCGGGTGGGACTCCTCACAGACGGTGTCGCCGGTGCGGAGATCCTTGAAGCCCACGGCCGCACAGATGTCTCCGGCCTCCACGAACTCAATCGGGTTCTGGTGGTTGGAGTGCATCTGATACAGGCGGGACACCCGCTCATTCTTGCCGGTACGGGAATTATGGACATAGCTGCCCGCATCCAGCCGGCCCGAATAAGCCCTGAGGAACGCCAGCCGTCCGACAAACGGATCGGTCGCGATCTTGAACACCAGCGCGCAGAACGGCTCCGAGGCGTCGGGTTTGCGCTCCTCCTCCTTGCCCGTCCAGGTATTGGTGCCGGTAACGGCGCCCTTATCCAGCGGGGAAGGAAGATAACGCATCACGGCGTCGAGCAGGAACTGCACGCCTTTGTTCTTGAACGAAGATCCGCAGCACGCCGGGACAATCTTCATCGAGATCGTACCCTTGCGGAGCGCCGCGATAATTTCGTCCTTCGTCAGCGACTCGGGATCTTCGAAATACTTCTCCATCAGGTCCTCGTCGCATTCGGCGGCGGCTTCCAGCAGCTTGCCTCTCCACTCCTCGGCCTCAGCCCGGTACTCGGCCGGGATCTCGCCGAAGTGGTAGTTGACAAGCTCCTCGTCGGAGTTGTAGTAGATCGCCTTCATGTCGATGAGGTCGATGATGCCTTCGAAGACATCCTCAGCCCCGATCGGGATGCAGATCGGCACCGCATTGGCACCGAGCTTGTCGTGAATCTCCTCTACACAGGCGAGGAAATCCGCACCGACGCGGTCCATCTTGTTGACATACGCGATCTTGGGTACACCATACTTGTCGGCCTGGCGCCATACGGTCTCGGACTGGGGCTGCACGCGCCCGACCGCGCAGAATGTCGCGATCGTGCCGTCCAGCACCCGCAGCGAACGCTCTACCTCCACCGTGAAGTCCACGTGGCCGGGAGTGTCGATCAGGTTGACCTGATAGACCTTCCCGTCATAGTGCCAGAATGCGGTGGTAGCAGCGGAAGTAATGGTAATGCCACGCTCCTGCTCCTGAACCATCCAGTCCATGGTAGCGGCACCCTCGTGAACTTCTCCGATCTTGTGGGTCTTGCCTGTGTAGAACAGGATACGCTCCGAAGTGGTCGTCTTGCCGGCATCGATGTGGGCCATGATGCCGATGTTCCTCGTGTATTTCAGATCCCTAGCAGCCATCTGACAGTCTTTTCCGTATTAGAAGCGGAAGTGTGCAAATGCCTTGTTGGCCTCTGCCATACGGTGCATATCCTCTTTGCGTTTGAATGCACCACCTTCGTTGTTGTACGCTGCAACAATTTCCGCGCACAGTTTTTCGGCCATGGAATGACCCGAACGCTTGCGGGCGAACAGGATCATGTTCTTCATGGAAACGGAGATTTTCCTTTCCGGACGAAGTTCCGTAGGCACCTGGAAGTTGGCACCGCCGATACGGCGTGACTTGACCTCGATCTGAGGGGTCACGTTCTCGAGCGCCTTCCTCCAAATATCTAATGGAGCCAGTTCAGAATCTTTCATCTTCTCGCCTACCATGTCAATGGCATCGTAAAAAATAGAATACGCGATACTCTTCTTCCCCTGCAGCATAAGATTGTTCACGAAACGGGTAACCATCGCGTCGTGAAACTTAGGATCAGGAAGTAGAATCCTCTTTTTTGGCTTCGCTTTTCTCATTTTGGATAAGAATTAATAGGTGAATTACTTCTTAGATTTCTTCGGCCTCTTGGCACCGTAGAGCGAACGGGACTGGGTCCTGCCGTCCACACCTGCCGTATCCAAAGCTCCTCTAAGGATGTGGTAACGTACACCCGGCAGGTCCTTGACACGGCCTCCGCGAACCAGCACGATGCTGTGCTCCTGGAGATTGTGTCCTTCGCCCGGGATGTAGGCATTGACCTCTTTGGTGTTGCTCAGCCTCACACGGGCCACCTTCCGCATCGCGGAATTCGGCTTCTTGGGGGTCGTCGTGTAGACCCTGAGGCATACGCCACGCTTCTGAGGGCAAGCATCCAGCGCGCGGGATTTGCTCTTGTAAGCGATCACCTCGCGGCCTTTGCGAACTAACTGTTGAATTGTAGGCATAAAAAATTGTTAATAAATAATTTATGTTATAAGCCCCAAAATTTGGGGTTGCAAATTTAGCAAAAAAAATTTAATCCACAAAGTTTTCAACACCCTTTCCTGTGATGTTGTCATATTTTTTACGAAATTTGCAGCATGATGATGAAACGGATACTGACCTTCGCCCTCCTGCTCTGCGGCCTGACATCCTGCATGGACCAGGTCCGCCACAGCAAAGACTATGAGCCCATTCCCCTCTTCGCCCCCGCCTACCGGGCGCTCGGAGAGGCGCAGCAGGGAGACACCCTCTACAACCTCGACGCCACGATGCGGATCATCCGGGGCATCGAGATCGCCCGCAACCAGTCCGGCGACTTCGGTCCGTTCCTGGACATGCTCGCCAGGCAGGACTACCGCTACGTGGCCCCGGACGTCCTCGAAGCCGAGCGGAAGCTCTTCCCCGTCCTCCAGAAGATGTACCTGCTGGAGCAGGAAAATGAGAAATTCAAGGGAATCTGGTCGCTCGTCGCCGCGACCGAAGAGGCCCTGGATGACCTCGGCAGCGGCCTTCTGACCACGCTCAGTCCCGACATCACCCTCCTCCTGAAGAGCGTTTCGCTGGTCTCGGCCGTCGACAACACCTTCGACCATTTCGCCAAAATCCAGAAAATCAAGGAGAAAAACCGTAAGGAACTCTACGCGCTCCGCGCGGAATATACCGCCGCCCTGCAGGAGAGCTGGCCCGTCCTGATGAAATACAAAGAAGAATGGGAGAAGCTCTGCCTCCTCAAGGACCAGGCCTACCTCGACGTTTATGACGGACGCAACGTCAGCGCCTGCAACCTCGCCGGGGAGATCCTCGAATCCTACCCCGACGACCGGGACGGCCTGCTGATCAAAGCCCTCTCGCTGGCGCAGCGGCCCGATTTCGGCCCAGCCGTGCAGATCGAGGCGGAGGAGGTGCTGGAAAAGTATATCGATCTCTATCCTACCCGCACGGCGCCGGCCTTCATGATCAGGGGCATCCTTGCATCCCGCTCCGGCGACCGCGAGAAAGCCTTCTCCAGCTTCGACCACGCGGCCATCGAATACCCCCGGCAGGCGGCGGCCCTCACCGACATGCTCGACGCCTATCTCAACCGCCCCTACTTTACCAAGACGCACGAAGGCCTCTTCTTCCAGCAGATGTACAAGGCGACCCTGGAGGGTTACGGCGCCTTCAGCCCCAACTTCCAGAAAGCCCTCGCCTACGAGCGGGAAGGGAACCGCGAAGCGGCGGCCCGGGAGATCTATGACCACTTCTTCCGCCGGGGCAACCAGGCCGTCAAGGACTATCTGCTCTCGGATATGGAATTCTGCGACAAGCAGCTCCACGGCGCCTTCCGCAGCATCTTCCCGGAAAGCCCGCTCATCGACCTACGGATCGAGGGCAAGAAGCCCTTCATGGGCAAGCAGCGGCTCGACATCGCCCTCGAGAACAACTCCGGCCGCGCCCTCCTCAACGTGCGCGTCTTCCTCTGCCACCACCTCGTGGGAATGTACCCCGGCGACTATGTAGTCGAAGAGCTGCCTCCGGTCAATGCCATCGACAGCTCTTATAGTTGGAAATCACGGGAATACGCCCACACCGACATCGTCTACACGCGGGCCGTCCTCCTTACCGACGACCGGATCTGCTGGGTCGACACCCCCGGCTACAAAGCCGAACATCCCGACAGGCCGGAGAAGACACCGCAAGGCGCCCCGCTCCCCCTCCCGCGCGCGTTAGAATAAGCGGTATTGCAATACGCTTCTAGAACACCAGGGCGAAAGGATATTTCTTCCCCTCTTCGATGCCCTGGGTGCTGGTCGTCTCAATGGTCTTGCTAAAGATCTTGACGTCCGAAGCGTCATAGGCGTCGAAGGTCAGCCTGGGATTCCCGCAACCCGCCTTCTGGACACAACGGGAAGGGATCATCACCGCATAGTACTTCTGCGTGGTCGGAGCACTCGCATCGACGGAAACCGGAGACGCGAACTGCAGCCGAAGGGTAGAAGTAGCGTCGGAGCTAAGTCCCTCCCAAGCGGCCACATCGAAAAACCCATCACTCCAGCCACTTCCAAAACCGCCCATAAACGGCTTGCAGGCGCGGTTCCAGAAGCGCATTTCATCCGGGGCGTCCCAGGAGAAAAACAGCGGAACGGTACCGGCGATCATATATTTGTTGGAGACATACTCAGCACCGGCCTCTTCCTGGGTAGACAGCGTGATGTCAAGATAAGCGATGTCCGCGGAACCGGACGAAGTCTGCATCGTGAACTCCAGGATCGAGGTAAGCGGCATAAAGCTCTCGAACGGAAGTTTCCCGCCGTGAAGCAGGTCTCCCTTGACACTGGGGGCGTCAGTTCCGCCCATCAGCAGCTGGTAATTCTGATAATTGACACCGTCCTGCACCGGCTGGATCGTGTAGTCCATATACGGGAAAGGTGCTTCACTGACCATCTCACTGACACCGGCCACATCCTCAAAACAGAAGGACTTTATCTCGGGAGCCACCGCGGGCGCCGGATAGAATGGGAGGAAATAGTAAAGTTCATCCTCCGAGCCCGCCTGCATCCAGGTATAGGCAAGTCCGTCGGAAAGGAACTCTGCGGTACGCGCTCCGACGCCTTCCGGCGTAATGGAGAAAGTACCCGCATAACGCTGTCCAGCATAGTCCCGGAGCAGCCGGAAGTAGGCGATGACGCCGGCGTCGTCCTCCTCTTTTTCCGTCGGCGAGGTAATATTATACTGCGTAAGGATAGATGCGACAAGAGCTTGATAGTTATCCCAGCTTCCCATATAATTGGAATAGACCAGGAGCTTGTCGGTGCTGTCCCAGACCAGGTTGTAACCGTCCGTGTCAAAATGGGACTTGACGTCCTCCCCAAAGGAAGCCTCGGCCGTAATCCGGCTCACGGAAACGGCAGGTTCTCCGGGAATCTCACTGCGTTTGCACCCTACCAGCGCGACGAAGGCGCCCAAAATCAGAATAATCGATTTTTTCATTCTCAAATCCTCCTTCCATTAAAGCGTTCCCACGCCGTAGCTTCCGGCGTTGCCGGCATCGGTACTCAGATCATTCTCCCGCAGCGTCAGCGTGAAGTCATAGCGCTTGCCGGCCTGGAAGCCGCCCGTCGGGAGGGCCTTCTTTGCGATGGCCACGACATTCCCCTGCTGGTCCTTCGCCTCAAAGAGCAGGTAGCTGTCCGCGTCAATGAAATCGCTCTGCGGAAGGACGACCATCGAGAACCGGTCCGCGGAGGGGGTCGAAGACAGCGGGTAACCGACATCAGACAACCAGCCTGAGTCTTCTTCAATATCCCAGGTCAACCGGATCTTTGAACATCCCTCCGGATAATCATAGATATCTTCCCATCGATACGTCCAGGTTTCAGGAGCATTGGTCTTACGAAGGAAGGGCTTCAAGTCCTCCACGGTGCAGTGCCAATCGTTGCAAAGTTCCGGGAGGGATTTCATCTGATATTCGCCGGAGGACTGGGCCGTATAATCCGCTACGGAGAAGAATGTGTACGTCGGACCGGCCAGCTGATGGTACCAGCCATCCTCCGTACTGTGATCCGCATCATTCCGGATGCTGACATCCATGGAATACATACTGAAATCATCCATGCCGTCGAGCTGGACGTTGAAGAAAAGCATCGCGTTGGCCAGCTTGAATCCCTTGAAAGAGACACCATACCCGTTTGCTATCACATCATCGAGCGTCACAGGCGAAGAATAACCGCAGATCGTCTGGGAACGTTCATATGCACGTGAATTGCTCGTATTCGCCCTACGTTCAAACACTTCACGCTGGGCGTTGCTGACCGCTGTCGCAAAACAATAATGGTCACTTCCGTTATAAGGAAGATTCCATAACCTGATCAAGTTTTCATTGTAAGGAGTATATTGCCCGGGTTCGGTCTCTTCATAACGATTAAACTGCTCAACACCACCATAGACCCCGTTTGAAACATAAAACTGCCCGTATTCCCAATAACTACTGTTCGCCACCATCAAAAATACCAGTTTATCATACTCCGCGAAGAATTCAAAGGGCGTCTTATCGGTTTCGCAATAAAAATAATTGCTGTCGTTCCCCCAGTTGCTTGTCGTCTCCCGATTGCCAAGGATTGCGTTCTCATACTGCAGCGTAATCTCTCCCGTGCCGGGATCCTCGGAAACGGGGATGCCGGCGATGGAGAACTGATCCCAACGCCATTTCAAGTTACCGGACGATTCATCCTCAAAATACGCCTTGGACAATGCGTCGACGGGGCAATATACCGTGAGTTTCGGAGCTGACGCTTGCGAAGGAGCCGTCTCGACCGGACTCTTGGAGCAGGCTGTCAAAGCAAGCAGCGAAAGGCTGATAATATATACTGTTTTTTTCATTCTCAATCCTCCTTACCAGTTAATAACCTCATATCCCCACTCCGAAGCATCAGGATCGTTTTGCAAGTACATCTCGTCCGGACTGAGCGTAACGATGAAGTCGTACCGTTTCCCGGCCTCGAAGCCGGGCGAAGGAATCTTGATATATCCCTCGTGCTCGACAGTATGCAAATACTCCGTGTTCAGATAAGTATCATAGCGGGCAATAACCTTCAGTGCCAAGTTTCCACGAAGAGGATACTCCTCCGTCGGGAAAACAACCCCGTACAAGTCCTGGGAAGGCTCATCATGTTTGAGGTCGAGGGTCAAATCCCTCAACAGGTAAAGATACCTTCCGTTAGAACTGTAAGTAACTTCATTCGACAAAAACTTCTGCAACTTAACCGGGCTGGCGGTATCAAGAAGATTATCTACCGTAATATATCGGAAGCCGACGATATTATCAACTTGCCGCCAATGATTGGATTCGTCCTCGTATTCCCAGGAAAAATCGTCCGTAACATCATTTTCATGTATCTTCCCGTAGAAAAGAGCCTCTACGTAGATCCTCTCTATTTTATAGTCATATCCCGCGGCCTGCATGGTAGCATTCGGCTGAAGCTTGAATTTCAGCAGGCTCGTCTGAGGCTCGAAATTCTGCAGGATGACCGGCTGTCCTTTGGTATAATTGTTATTCCTGGACAGCATGAAATGATACCGGCCAAATTCTGCAAGTCCATTCTGATCGTCATTGACAAAGACCGGCAGCACCTTGACGGTATTGTCGCCCACCTTGACCTCATTGAATTCCATCGGCTGGCCATAGGCGGGATAGTAAGCGACAAAACGGCGGCTCTCGCCATCCGCGGCGCCGTTGAACCATTCGGACTCGGTACGGGCCGACTGGAAATGCGCGGTCTGCGTATTGAATCCATTCCGGATATAAGCAAGGCCGCTGGTGGCACCGGTAACAGGATCGGCGGAATTCGCATTCATAGAGTAGACCGCCATGTCATCGTATTTATCCCAGTAAAGCGCAAGGCCTGTTTCTCCGAAATGTGACTTCGTCGGGGCCGTCGAAGCTTCGAAGGTCATCCCCTTTTCGACAGAGGGCGCAGGCACCGACTTCTTGCAGGCGGGAAGCACCATCAATAGAGCGGCGGCAATATATAATGTTTTTCTCATACTCTTCACCTCCTATAAGTTAACGATCTCAGTATATGAGCCGGGATTCTGCCCGTCCATATCCACATAATGGCCCATCACCAGATTGAAGTTGTACTGGATGCCGGGCAGGAATCCTCCCTTGGGCATCCGCTTCTCGGCGACGGCGAGAACATTTCCGGCCGCATCACAGGCCTCGAACAGCATGACAAGACCATATTCATCGTCGACGATTTTCTCCGGAAGTGCCGTCGTGACGAGATAATACTCCTCCGGATTTTCAGGCATCGACTCGCGGGGATAGATGGTGACAGGAGACTCGAACTGGATGTTCAGTTCCGTTGCTGCCCTCAATCTTTCTGAATACCGCTCGTCAATGTTGATTTCCTGCAGATAATCGCCGTTGGCCGCAACGATGGCATCGATGCCGAATATGAACGACGTGAGGCCGCCGGTTCCGGCAAGGCCGAAAAGCCGGTTCGAATGATAATCATCCGCATAATACTCGAGCCTCATCTCCTCCGTCTCTGAGCTCTCCCGTCCCACATAATAATCATCTCTCTCGTACGATTTCGCCGTAATCTTGATATGGTCCACATTCGTATGCGTCGCACGGTCACCTGTCGACAGCGTGAAGTGGAACAGACATGTCAGGGGGGCGAAATGGTCAAATGTCATAACCGGCTTGGTAGCCGCAGCCAATTCCCCGTAGGTCTTGATTTGCCCAAGCTCAAGGTCAAACAAATAGTGATACTTGTTGTATGATTTGCCGTCCTGCTCCGCGGGGACATCGAGCAAGACGCCGTACGCCTTCTCGTCATACCGCAGGTTCTCCATCAGCAGTTCCGTCTTAATGGTCGTTCCCCTGGCCGGATAGAAGGCCATAAAGGCGTACATCGAATTCTCGTCCGTATCACCGTCGGCCTTCCACCAGTCTTCGGGCGTATCCGCCGCGGGATCAAAAGAGGCGACGCTCTGACCGATCGAAGAAGGCCTGATCTTCGCATAGCAGGATTTTGCATGCTCGAAATCGCCGCCTACCAGTTTGCCACCTTCGATGAACAGCCTGACGGCCGTCACGCTGATGTCGTCATCCGCGTCCCAGGCAAGCGCCGCTGTCGTCCCCTCCTCCGTATTGGGATTCTCGACGAAATGCGACTTTGAGGCAATGTCGGCCAGACTGACCTTGAACTCGAAGTTACCGGTCGTCTCCAACGAACGGAGGGACTTGTCCCCCGCTTTGCTGCAGCCGGCAAGAATGACGGCGGCCAGCAGTGCATATATCGTAATTTTCTTCATCTTTAATCCTCCCAGTCTTGATTCTCATATCCGCCCGCACTCGCAGCCTCGAACCATGCCGAATCCTCCGGAATCGTCATCGGAATCTCGATACCGGTGATGACATGCTTGTACGGATTGGTAAACGTAATCCCGTAATTGAACTTACCGTCAGCACCCGGCTCCAGGTTTGCAGTCGCCGTAGCGAGCTTGATGGAGCGGTCGACGGTTTCCGCACCGTTCTGGATGGAGAACGACAGGGTCATCGCCTGTTTAGTATGGGCACAAGAGGTAAATATTACAACTGTCACAGGGTTTCCCTTCGTGAGCGTGATGGGGGTATGGGCTTCATTGAAGAATGCCGTCACCTTTTTAGACACCTCATTCCCATCAACATCGGTCGTAATATGCGCCATATCTTCCGAGTAGATAAAGTCACCTACAATAGGCTCATTGGCATCGGAGAGGGAGACGGAATTGATAAGAAGGCTCGACGCATTGGCGCTGTCGAACGTGATCTGGAACGCCGTGAAATGCATCTCGAAAAGGAGATTGATGGTACCTCCGGCCTGGACCGGAGCATCACCCCTCGAAAGCATCCAGGCATATTTCATATCCTCGACATAGGTATTGGTCTCCCCGTCGCGGATGAGCACCGGCTCAATCGGATAGAGGCAGGGCACATTGTAGACAACCTCCCCGTTCTCAACATCGAACCGGAAACGCTCATCATCCGGCACAGTGGGATACATCGCCTTGAAAACGTGCATCGAACCATCCCGCCAGACCAGGCCGTTGCCGCCGGAAGGAGCCAGTGTCGCATTGCTCTTGGCAGACGGATCGACTTCGCGGTCCGGCTGGGTCGCGCTGATGATATCGTAATTACTGTATTCGGCCACCAGACCGGATGCAGGAGCGGATACATATCCGATGGAAATCTTGTCACCGACCACCCAGTCGATGTGCTCAAATTTCTTTGCGTCACTTCCCTCTCCGACCGTAAAATACTGGCCGGCATACACCGTCCTGGTATCGAGGGGCTTGGAATTGACATTGCTCACTGCACGGAACTTGATCGGCGTGCCCGGTTCGGGACGCCACTGGTGCTTCTTGCATCCTGCACTGAGGAGCGTAAGGGCCGCAAGGGCCGCTGCAATCATGATCATTCTTGCTTTCATAGTCCTTACTCCCATGTGTGATTAAACTGTTCCTCGGTGAAGTTGTACTCCTTCACCTCCTGGCCCGTCGATTCGACGGTTCCCACATTGTCCACGATGGACCCCAGGAGGAACGCACACTCTACTTCCGTACGCACCTCCCGAAGCACCTCGGGGCGCTTGTAAAAATTACTCATATCGTTAAAAAAGCTTGCTTTTACACAACACTATCAGCCGGTAAAGTTAGGAAAAAAAATCCGTTTTTCCTAACCCTGCCGGCCTCTTACTGGCAAGTCACAGAGACTGAACAAGTTACCTTTCCGCCGCCTCTCCCCGTAGCCGGTCCAGCTCTTCCTGGAGGCGTTTGTTTTCGGCCTCGAGGGCCTGCATGCGCGCCGCGGCTTCTTTCTTTTCCTCCTCCGCAACCGCCTTGTCGAGGGTGTCGAGGGCCTCTTGGACGAGGGTGTCACGTTCGGCGCCCGGCTCCATGGGGAGGAATATCCACTCGATCTGGTATTCGACACCGGAAGCGCTATAGCCGATGGCGCCTTCCAGCGTGACGTAGAAGAAGCTGCGGTCGTCCTCCTTCCGGGGATGCGTCTCATCGTAATGCTGCGCGAATCCGAGCACTTCCAGGCTGGAGCAGGGCGTCCCGTCACTGGCCAACCGCCAGGCGGGGACACGGTTCGCAGCGATGACAAAGGCCTGCGTCATATAGGGGTAATGGCCTGTGAGATAGGCTTTTTTAGCCTCTTCTGGGGTAACTTTATCGGGGTCCATCATTAAAACAGTTTTTCTACTTTAGAGGTCTTCCAGTCCATAAAATCGCTGGTAAGATGCTCGGAGATATTCTTGTCACCGACGGTCATCATGTCGTGGCCGCGGCTATATGTCTCTCCGATGGCGGCATTGGTCCCTTTACCGATGTTCTCGAACATCTTAAACGTCGACTCGGAAGCACCGAATTTGTTCTTCGCGATGCCGGGCACTTTGTCGAAGGTACTGCCCATGACGGAGGTAATGAGAACTTCCCCGCTCTTCTTGACCATCGAGGTCTGCGCCTTCTCGAGGATCTCCTGAGGGTTGGTTCCCCGGACACCTTCGTGGACGATGGTCTTGCTGCCTTCGAAGAAGACGGTGGTGGTGCCGACGGCCAGCATCTTCTTGAAGCCGCCGGGACCGGGCAGTACACCGTCGTCTCCGATGATATTCTGGCCTACGGAAAAGCCGCCTTCCACCATGCCGCCCAGCGTCCCGACGAATC
This sequence comes from uncultured Bacteroidales bacterium, assembly GCA_947165305.1. Taxonomy (GTDB): domain Bacteria; phylum Bacteroidota; class Bacteroidia; order Bacteroidales; family UBA932; genus Cryptobacteroides. Next base: position 893 of record CAMUZW010000001.1, on the reverse strand, counting down.
GGTTGCGGCCGTCGCATTTGGCCTCCTGATAGCCCACGGCCGTCGCCTTGAGGAATGCGTGCCAGTTCTTGACCTGCTTGCCGCCCGGGCCCGTACATTCGCCGAGGATGTTGACCGTTCCTTCGGACACATTGTCGACAAGCTCGTATTCCGCGATCTTTTCGGAGGACTTCAGCTCCACCTCGCTGCAGATCTGCTGGATGGCGAGTTCGTTCTTGTAGAGCGTCTTGTTAATGTCCTTTTTGATGGCTTTCTGCGTATCTGTCTTGATCTCAGAGATTTCCCGCCGGTTGCCTTCTTCGTCGGTCGTCGCGACGTGATACTGGTCCGCCTTGTCGAGGACCCGCTGGTTCAGCTCTTCCTGCCGTTCCCGGGCCTCCTGCTCAGCCATCTCCCGCTCCACTTCACGGCTGATCCTTTCCTCATCCGAACGGGAAGCGAACTGGTCGGCATCCTGGCGGAAATCGCTTAGATACTGCCGGTTGATCCGCTCCTGTTCCGCAGCCCGCTGCGCGCGCTCTGCCTCGTAATCATAGTCGTCCTCTTCCTCGACTTCTTCCGTCTGTTCCTCAGTCTGCTCCTCTGCTTCTTCCGCCGGCTGTTCCTCTTCCGCCGGCTGTTCTTCCGGTTCTTCCGGAAATTCCCCTGATCCCTCCTTTTCTTCGCTCTCCTCTTCCTCAGGTTCCTCTTCCTCTGCGGGTTCTTCTTCTGCAGGTTCCTCTTCCTCAGCAGGCTCTTCCTCCTCTTCCTCCGCCGCCTCTTCTTCAGGTTCTTCTTCAATCTCTTCGGATTCCTCAGGCTCTTCCGGCTCTTCCTCCGGTTCCTCCTCCTCTTCCGATTCCTCCTTAGGCTCCGGCTCTTCAGGATCCGGGCTTTCCGGGTAATCCGGGAAA